>JACCRE010000201.1 GCA_013813775.1 Planctomycetaceae bacterium | reverse complement strand
GTCCCCTCTCCCCAGGGAGAGGGGACCCTACGCCTTCGGCGAAGGCATGCCACCCATCCCGCTGGTTGGACGTGCCACCCGACGCAGCCCACTGCCCAGATCACAGGGGAGTCCCTCATGTCGCTGTTTGGGCTTGCGGTTATCATCAGCTTTCCCTCGACACCTCCAGCGATTACGGGCGAAATATGAAGGTCACGGTTCTTGCGTATGTCGATCAAGAAGGTTCCGACAAGTGCGACGTCGTCGTTGAGCAAGTCGTCGATGCGCTGAAGGCCGGCGGGCACAAACCGTCGATCCTGACGGTTCACGACGACCTGCCCGCGATGATCGCGGCGCTTCAGGAGGCGAAACCCGATCTCGTCTTCAACCTCGTCGAGTCGTTCGGCAAGGATCAGGTCGGCGGACTGATGGGCGTGGCCGGCGTGCTCGATTTGTTGCGGCTCCGGCACACGGGCGGCGGTCCGGGAGAGCTGTATCTGCAGGAAGACAAGGCTCTCTCGAAGAAGCTGCTCGCCTATGAGCAGTTGCTCTATCCGAACTTCGCGACCTTCGCGAAGGACAGCGACTTCGAGACCGGCGGAACGCTGCGAATGCCGCTGTTCGTCAAGCCGCAGCGGAACGACGCTTCGATGGGCATCGATGCCAAGACGTCGCTCGTCCGCAACGCGACGGAACTCATGGAACGCGTGCTCGAGATCCACAAGAAATTCGATGACTCGGCCCTCGCCGAGGAATACATCGACGGTCGCGAGTTTTACGTCGGCGTGATCGGCAATCAGGATCTGACGGCCTTTCCGCCGGTCGAGATGGACTTCTCAGGCCTGCCGGAAGGGGCGCCGCACGTTCTCGATTCGAAAGCCAAATTCGATGAATCGAGCGTCGAGTACCAGGGCACGAAGGCCGTCATGGCCGATGTGTCCGATGAATTGAAAGCGAAGCTGCAGAAGGTCGCGACCGAAGCGTATCGCGTGCTGCGCGTTCGCGATTACGGACGGATCGATCTGCGCCTCACGGACACCGGCGACATCTACGTGATCGAGGTCAACGCGAACTGTTACCTTGAAAAGGAGAGCGAGTTCGCCATGTCGGCCGCCGCCGACGGCGTCGACTTCAACACGCTCGTCAACCGCATCGCCGACCTCGCCATCGCACGCGTCGAAGGCCCGAAGCCGATTCGTAACACGAAGAAGAAGACCGTTGTGAAGAAGAAGGTGAGTGCGGCGTGATTTGGGGAGGGGGCGAGTGGGGACGGGGAGAGTGGGAGAAAAAGTGCATTGCCGCCGTCTCCTCTCACTCCCTCCCCACTCTCCCCCTCGCCTCCCAATCACGGCAAATAAGTTCCCTGATGCACATGGTTCATCGCGAGGGCCGTGACGAGGGTCGTGAGCGCGATGGCGGCTTCGGTGTCGCGGTCTTCGGGGTAGACCTGTTCGAGCGCCTCGGCGCGCTCGGCGAGATGCCGCAACAGCGCGTTGGTGCGTTCCGGGAAATGACCCGTCCAGCGGAACACGTCCGCCGCGAGTTGTGAACGGTGCCGCCGGATCAAACTCGCCGCGGGAAGCCGCGGTGCGGTCGAGGCGTGTTCCGGCTGATTGAGATCTTCGAAGATCGAGCGGATCGAGCCGTCGAGACCCTGGGGAAATTCGGCCTCTTCTGCCAGTTCCTCTTTATAGAAGTCTTCAGCCGTGTAGGGCAGCGTGGCGACGTGCTCGTCGGGGTCTTCGTCGGTGACGACCGGCTCGCGCGTTGCCAGGGTCGCCATCAGGCGATCACAGAGTTTCAGCTTCGCGAGCGCCGCCGGCCATGTGCGGTATTCCTCGCGCCAGCGGTCGCCGGGCGCCATCCAGACGGCGAACGTTTCGGCCCAGTCTTCGTCGGGATGCTTCTGCGCGTACCAGCCGGGCAGGTGCCGCACGTAACGGCGGCTGAAAGGGCTCGGTCGATAGTCTTCGAGATACGGCTGCGTCATCGAGCCGAAGGTTTTGACCCAGTCCTCGTCCTCGTAGAGCCGCCAGGCGTAGTTGACGACGTGCCCCATCTCGTGGCGCAGGTATCGCAGGATGTCGGCCCGGCCGACGCCTTCGACGTGCCCGGTCCGCTCACCGTGGAGTTCGATGAGGTCCGGGTGGGCGAGGTAGAAAGGAATGCCGATCGAGATCGATGGAAAGGGCACTCCCCATTCGGTCGAAAGATAGCAGTGCGGCGTCACGCGGATGTTCCGCTCGCGGACTTCGCGAAGGAACTCCTCGACGATCGGCGCGAGCGGCGTGCCTTCGATCGTCAGACCAAGGTCGCAAAGCTTGGTGCGCCGGTACTTGAACCGCTCAAACTCCGGTTGCTCGTCTGGCACGACCGACATCTCGCTGAAGGCACCGCAGGAAGGTGATTCCCCATTCTAGCGTCGTAGCCTCGAGCCTTCAGACGACTTCGCTTTTCCCTCACGGCAGAAACGCTTCGAGGACCGTCATCTCGCCTATCGGGTGGATCGTCACGTCCGGAGAGGCCGCCGGCACGAGCACGGTGCGGCCGAGCGACATGCGCTGCGCGGTGCCGTCGCAAACAATGTCGCCGGTGCCCTTCACCGCCATCAGGATGTGAAAACGGTTGTCGGTCGGAACCTTGTGATCGCGTTCCAGCACATGACGACGCATCACGAAGTAGTCGCTGCGCACGAGATCATCGGTGACGCCGCTGCGATGCTCCGTCCGTTGCGGGACGACGGGCGATACGGGTCCGCGAGCGAAATCGGTGCAGGCGATGCTTTCGTCGAGATGCACCGGCCGCGGTTGGCCCTGCGCATCGAGCCAGCCCCAGTCGTACAGCCGGAACGTGAGATTGCTCATCTGCTGGATCTCGGCGAGCAGGATGCCCGCACCGATCGCATGCACCGTTCCGGCGGGAATGAACACGCACTCACCGGGCGTCACCTCGAACGAGTGCAACAACGTCTCCACCGATCCGTCGAGCGAGGCGGCGCGCAGGTCCTCGGCCGTCAGGCCCTTCTTCAAGCCCGCGTAAAGCCGGCTGCCGGGCTCGGCATCGACGATCAGCCACGCCTCGGTCTTGCCGTTCTCGGAGGGATCGTAGCGCTTCGCCTGTTCGTCGTTCGGATGGACCTGCACGCTCAGCCGGTCATTCGCATCGAGAAACTTCACGAGCAACGGGAACTGTCGTAGACCGGCATGTTTACCGAACAGCTCGTCGTTCCGCTCTTCGACGAGTCGGCGAAGCGTCCACCCCTCGTACTCTCCGGAAGCCACCACGCTTTGATCGTTGCCGTGGTCGGTCAGTTCCCAGCTCTCGGCGTAATCGCCTTCGGCTCCGATCGGCTTGCCGAGTTGCGCGAGCCGCCGCCCGCCCCAGCGAATCCGCTTCAAGATCGGCTGAAATTCGAGCGGTAGCATCGGAAGGTCCTTTGGAGGACGGGAGAACAGAAGAATGGAAGCAGCGAGGAGTGCGAAGCGCGTTGTATCGAGGTCGCTGGAAATCTAACGAGAATATCGCGATCTCTCCATCGGGAGGTTCCCCGCAGCACGTCTTGCCGTTGGAGGCGACGGGTGCTATTCTCCCGCCCCTTTCGGCGGCCGCGGTTCGCGCGGTCGGGCATCACGTCCGCGCGGAGAGTTCTTGTGCAGCACATCGAGATCGAACTCGGTATCGGCGACGTGGTGCAGATCGGCGAGAGCTTCTACACGGTGCTCGATATCGAGCATGGCGAAGTCACGTTTCGCGTCGATCCCGCGGACCCTCTCGACGGCATCAATGAATTGACTGTCGGTTCACGGGCCGCCAAGTGACGGGATTTTCGCGTTTCAGTCCGCCATCGCCGCGACGGCCGTCTTACGATCGGCGTAGACCGTCCACAATCGGTCGAGATGCGTGACTTCGACGATCTCGGCGCAGTACTCGGTCAGCCCCGAGATCGCGAAAGTTCCTCCGCGAGCTTGGACCCGTTTCCAGGCCCGGAACATGATCTCGATGAAGGCCGACCCGAAGAACTTCGTGTGAGACAGGGCGAGCACGACCTTCGGCGGAACCGCGGTCTCGGCGACGTCGAGAATCACACTTCGCAGCTCGTCGAGCAGCGACTCGTCGAGGTTCTCGTATTCCCGTCCGAGGTGGATGACCGTCACGCCCGACTGCGTCTCGACTTCCGGAGCGCGGGTCTCGGACATGAATGGCTGACCTTTACAAAGGATCGTCGGTTTCGCATCGTAAGTCCGCCGGCGTCCGACGTGCAACCCGGGCGGCATGCACTAGCCTTCGAACATCGGCAGGAGTCGCAGCCTGGCCTTCAGTTCAACCGGCTCGCCATCCCGAACGACCGTGATCGTGATCTCGTCGCCAGCGGAGCGGTCGCTGAGGATGTCGAACACGGTTCTCGCCTTTTCGATGCGCCGGCCGTCGATCGCCACGATGACGTCGCCCCATTCGATGCCCGAGCGAGTTTCTCGCGTCGGTCGCAGTCCGGCCTCTTCCGCCGCGCTGTCGGGCACGACCTCGACGATCAGCGCCCCGGTCTCCGGCAGTCCCCATGAGCCGGCGAACTGAGCATAGGTGTCGTCGGATGCGAGTTGAATTCCCAAACCGGCACGCTCGGCCCGACCCGTCCGCATGATCTGCGGCACGATGCGATTGATGTCATCGACCGGGATGGCGAAACCGACGCCGGCGTAACTTCCCGACGTGCTGTAGATGGCGGAGTTCATGCCGATCAGGCGTCCCGCGCTGTCGAGTAACGGCCCGCCCGAGTTGCCGGGGTTGATGGCGGCATCGGTCTGGATCACGTTGCGGATCGTCGCGCCGCTCACGCTGTCCTGCACGGGAATCTCCCGGCCGAGACCGCTGATGACGCCCGTCGTCAGCGTGTGATCGAGGCCGAACGGATTGCCGATCGCGAAGACCTTCTGACCCACCGCCAGGTCGGCCGACTCACCGACGAGAATCGGCGGCAAGTCGGACGCCGGCGCGTCGATCTTGAGCACCGCGATGTCCTTTTCGGCCTCTCCGCCCACGTAACGGGCGTTGTACGTCGCACCGTCGGCGAGGCGCACCTTCGCCCCCGCGGAGTTCGCGATGACGTGATAGTTCGTGACGATGTGCCCTTCGTCACTCCAGATGAACCCAGTGCCCGTTCCTCGCGGAATGGCGGCGAGGTTCAGCGTCATGCGATCTCGCTCCACCGCCAGGCTGGTGATGTGCACGACCGAGCGACGAGCCGTCCGAAACAGTTCGATCGTCGCCTGCTCGTCGTCGGCGAGATCGCCGCGAGCGACGACGGGGCGAGGCTTCGCGCCAGGATCGTGCAACGCCGTCCGGATGTTGGGCCGGAAGTACCCCAGCAGCAACGCAGCGACCGCGACCAGCAACGCGGCGACCAGCCACGGGCTGACCCCGCTGCCCGACGTTACATCGCTGCGCCGATCGTAATCGATGTCATTCCTCTCGTGCATCACAGCTCTCCCGGCGGGTCTCCGACGCCGGGATTATAGGCCGGTTCGCCTTGTGCGACACCGCTGGCCGCTGGGAGAACCACTCACGCGGCCTCTTGCGGCTCAAGCACCGCGACGCGATCCCCGAGTTCCTTCACGGCCTGCACGAGCCGCACGCGGTCGCGCTCGGGCAACGAACGGAACGCCGCCACGATCTGCGGAGTGAGAATCGATACGATGCGCTCTAATGTCGAAATCACCCGCTTCGCAATCTGCCCGGACGGCTTCTCGCCGGCCGGCTCGTCTTCGCCGTCGGATTTCGGCGGAGCCGAGCCGGCGTCTTTGCGAAACGGAGCATAATCATCGCCGCTCGCCGATGTCTCACGATTCGCCGACGAGACCGATCCGCTGACGAACGGTATGTCGTCTCCGTCGTCGGAGGGTTCCCGTCGTTCGCCGTTTCGCGGTTGATCTTCGCCATCGCGCGGGTCTCGCACGTCGGCAGGCATCGCTGAGAGTCTAACGATCGACGGATCGTCGCCGAGTTGAGAATCGTCGGCGGCTTCGCTGAGATCCTCGCCGCGAAGCGCCCGCCGCCAGGCTCGCATTTCCGCGACGGTGGCCCCGTTCTCGTCGGCCCATTGCAGGCATTCGGGAGCGTCGTCCCAGTTGAGTCCCACGTAAAAGTGCGACCACCGCAGCGACGTGTAGTCGGCGTACACGTCGCCGAACGTCTCCCAGACACGACGACGCTGGTAGACCTGATCCGCCGAAAGCCCCACGAGCTGGGCGAAGTCGGCATCGGTCCGTCCGCGGGCGTACCGCTGCGTCCAGTCGGCTGCACATTTGCCGACCACCCAATTGCACCGGCTCAGCGCCTGTTGCGCGGTGCGAATCAGGTCGTGTTCGGTCATCTCCGTTGTCGGAAGATCGAGGTCGGTCATGTCGCGAGGCGGCGAGTGGTATCGAGATCGGAACCATGGGGAACGAGGCGCCGCAGCGGCCAAGACCTTCCGCAAGCACCCGACGCCGATGGTAGGGGCCGCTGACCGTGGCCGTCTATGCACCTCGCGAGAATGAATGCGGACATCTGCGTTCGCCTGCGAGACCGCCGCCATAACCCTCTTTGACCGCAGCGTTTCCGTGATCGGAAGGGCCGGCCTCCCCTCGTCGAACAGGCTGTAAAGAGGCGGTGCAGAACACGACCGTTACAATCGTTAGACTCCCCCCGGACCGCTTGACCCTCCCGACAGGCACCGATACGATCCTGACCGCGAACCTGAACTGGCTGACCCTCAGCCGTGTCGTGCCGTCAGGCGACCAGAAAATCGGCCGTGCCGGCAAAAGTCGCACGACCCGAATGGCCGATACGACACTCGCAACGGCGCCGTAGCCAAGTGGCCTAAGGCAGTGGATTGCAAATCCACCATCCCCGGTTCGAATCCGGGCGGCGCCTTTTCGCAAGCCTCGGCACGTCGAGGCTTGCGGCGTTTTGGACTGGGTAGCGGAGTTCCCGTCGCGAAAGCTCGAATTTGGATGCCCCGGCTGTCACTTTCGCATGTTCGGCGGTCACGATCTGCGTCGGCTTTTTTCTGATGCTGATGGGTGTTGTGATCGAGCCGCTCTTGCCGCTGCACCAGGTGGACGTCGTGCTGACTCGGGAACAATTGGCTGACGAAGAGATTCGTCACCACACGCAAGAAATGCTGCAAAGGGCTCGAGGCAATATCCCCTTCGCCTGGCTTGCGGCCGGATTGGCGGCGGAGGCCTCTGGATGGATCGGACACGAGGCAGCGGTAGCGATCAACGTTGAGGTGTGCGAGGTTTGCACCGTTGTCAAACTCCCGGCGATCGATTATGCCAACGTAGTACTCAGACCAGGACATGTTTGTCCCGGCAAGCGTCAATGAGAGGCCAGCCGGGAGGCGCAGCGGCGGGTTGACCCGGTAGAGGTCGAAGGTGCCGAACTCCACATGACTCAACCCCGCCGCCAGATGTGCCACCTCATCCAGTGTGGGCGACTTCACCCATGCCTCATGCACGACCATCCCGGCGTGGATCAACGCCAGACGGCTCAACCCGATGATCGTTTTGGCATTCGACACGGCACCCATCGCAGCTGACCAGTTCGCGTCAGGCCATCACACATCATGGTCCGGGGGGAACACGACGTCTTCGGCATGTTCTTGACAGCGTGCCGGCGGTGACTGTTTACTGCTATCCTTACACCACTGTTGGGTTAGGGTGTGTGTGTGCTCATTGTCGCAGGCAGAGGCCCCGGCCTTAAAAATCTCGGGATTGGGGGGGGGCCCTGTTCGCACTGGACAGTGCATTGCGTGCAGCCTCCGCGATACTGCACTGTCTGCTCGCAGTCCTCCACCGAGCCGCCGGTGATCGGGTCGGCCCGCGTGCTTCCGAGGCTCGTCAAACCCGCGTAACGACGACAGTATTTGTGCCAGTGATCGGTCCGCCACTCGGCATGCCCGCTTGCGGTAAGCTCTACGCAGCCGTGGCCGCATGCCGCGACACAGAGCGAACTGCCGACTCCGAACAGTACGAGAGATACGCAGAAGGTCACAAACCTGGACATCCTCCCTCCCTTCTGGCTTACGCCGGTGCAGGAACACATGGCTCGCAGCAGCGGGCCACACGTACGAAGTCATCGCGCCATTGAACGGCGAAACAGGAACAGGCCGGCCGCCACCAGAAACGCTCCGGTCCCGGCGAGCGCGGCCACATAAAACGGAAAGCTCTGATCTTCTGCCAGACTCTGCCGCAACGGCACCAGCGTCTTGCCGTCTTCCCCGATGCGGTACTGGCTGCCATCCCGCAAGTCGGCGACCCTCTTCCCTGGCGAACGTGGTTGCGAGAAAAGGCCAGGGCCAAGGCCCTCAGTGATGGCGACCTTAGTGACACTGAGCTTGGTCGACTGCTCTAGAGATGAACGAGGACTTCCATCGGCTTTGACCTGAACGTGATAGCTGTTCTTGACCCACTGAGCCGGAACCCAGAAGCCGTCCACCTCCTGGTTCTTGATGTCGATCTGGGTGACCAATTGCGGCTCAACGAGTCGAGGGGCACCAGGTTCTCGAAAAAAATCGCTGACGACCGCGTATCGCGCGAACCTTGTCACCGCGCTTTGGCGCTCGGAATCAACGTGAAACCGGTAGGTAAGATTCTCCGATGAATCGCCTTTCAAACTCGCGCGAACAATGTAACAGTCCCGCCCGCCGACGACTGACTTGCCCTCCAGATCGATCGCCAGCGACGCCGCCGATTGCTGGGCGAGGTCCGCATATTCGAACATTCCCAGCGGGAACACCCCGTGCGCAAAGAACACCGGCAAGTTGGAGGCCGTCAAGAACCAGGACGCCCGGTCGGAAGGCTGAAGGGCGATCCCGCCGCCGCCGTCCTGACGCGCCGTCCACAACGTTTCCCCGTCGAACGCCTCGATAAGCCGCTTTTCCTGGAACTCAAGCGTCTGATTGTTGAGTGATTGCTCTACAGACTCCAGCCGTAACATGCGGGCGCGGAAATCGAGATGCCATGCACTGCCATACCTCAGCGAAAGATCCTCAAAGGGAAATCCCTTCCCGCGGACTGAGGGATGCGCGTCAGGATCGCTCGGAGTGATCATCGAGCCGCGGGGGCTGATCGTTTCGCCATCAAGGTCGTACATGACGTCCTGCGTACGCTGAAGCCGAGTGATCCAGTCAGCGCGAATCTTGTCGACGGTTGAATCTGACGCTAAAGCAGCATCGAAAATGCATGCTATGCTAGCGATGAAAGCGACGACATTGGCGTAAGGGGCCTTACCCATTGATGCGTCCTTGTGCGGTCTTAGACAAACTTTGCGATTCCGGCGCGGTCTTATTGGTCCGTTTCAACGACGTAAGCACGCACGGGCACCGTCGCTCTGAATTGCCGATTGGACGCGTCTTCGGTCACGATCTCGATCGACCCAGCGTGATTTCCCAACGTATTGTAGACGGCCTCGATAATGACCGAGTGCGACGAGGCGAACCCGTCCCCGGTCGAGACAGTCGCTCGCGCCGAATCGGTATCAAGGACTTTGATCACGCGAAAAGAGCGGTCCCCATTGAGCGCACGAAGCAAGATCGTCTCGTGATGTGGCATGTCGCGACCGACCGCTCCAAATGAAACCTCTTTCGGCGACACCAAGACAGGCTCGGAGACAGTCAAGATCACTGGTAATTGACCTGCAACGGTTTGTCCGGACGGCGATCGCGTCGTTAAAACAATCTCTGTATAGTGTTCTCCAATTGGCAGCGGATCTGACACTTGGACTGACATCCGATATTTATTAGGGCTCTGATTATCCGGTAAAATCTCAATTGCGGAGAATAGGCGTTTCTGTGCATCGGCAGTGTAATTATTAAGTGGCACTTGCGACCGAACGCTGACGATCATCGGTTCCTCGGAATGACCATCCGCGTTATTAATCCTCAGAGTCTGCGGCATGAAGACAATTGGTTTTCGCACGGTTCCGTGAACCTTCCAGCCCTGGTAGGACGGGCCGTTCGCCACGATCGGAACCAGTTCGACCGAGAATGCCGCTTCATCGGCCTGCCTACCGGTACCGAATGCCGACGAGAGATCCAACGTGAGCGTGAGCAGTTGCTCGCCCCCGGCTGGCACCGTGAATTGATCCGGCTCAACTTGCGTGCAAGAACAGGATGTTTGGAGCGATTCGACGTGGATCACCT
>JACCRE010000176.1 GCA_013813775.1 Planctomycetaceae bacterium | reverse complement strand
AAGATCAAAGGCGTCGTGGAGGCGATCGAGGCCGCCGGAGCCAGCGTGCGGTACCTGCCGCCCTACTCGCCGGACCTCAATCCGATCGAGCTGGCCTTCAGCAAGTTCAAGAAGCTGCTGCGCGACGCCGCCGCCCGCATGACCGAGACGCTGTGGGAACTCCGCGGCCGCGTGCTCGACCTGTTCCCCGAACACGAATGCCGCAGCTACCTCCGGCACTGCGGCTACCGCTACACGTAAGGGTTGGACGCACTAGATCCAGATCTCCAGCACCGCTTCGGCATCGCTGAAGTCATCGACGAGCCGGTCCGGGTGCGCGCGGCCCAGTTGTTCGCGTGAATAGATGCCTGTCGCCACGGCGAGAGATTTCGCCCCGATCGCTCGGGCACATTGGATGTCGGCGGGGGTGTCTCCGATCACCCAGACGCGTTCGAGCGATGGCTCGACCGGCGTCGATTTCGAGAGCGCCGCCCATGCCGCCCGCGCCACGTCGTCGCGATCGACATGCTCATCGCCAAACGCACCCAGCGCGAAGTCGAAGTACTCGTCGAGGCCGTGATGCGACAGCTTGAGCCGCGCCCCCTCGAGCAGATTGCCCGTCAGCAGGCCAAGAACCACGTCCTCTCGCTGGTGAAGATGCGACAACATCTCGACGACGCCGGGCAGGATCAATCCGGCACGGCCGGCCAGCTCACGTGGCAAATGCCGAAGATATGCGGCGATGAACTTCGCGCGGATGACTTCAGTGAGTTCGGACGAGTAAAAACGGAAAATGTCCCCGATGATGCCGCGATCGGTCCGCCCGGCGTAGGAGATGCCGTGGATCGGTCCCACGTCGCCCAACTGTTCGGCGACGGCGGCTTCCATCGCCGCCTGGCCGGCGCCGCCCGTGTTCAGCAGCGTTCCGTCGATGTCGAACAGGCAGACGTGCATTCGCGGAGGAATCTGCGTGGATCTGAGCACCTGGAACCCAAAGCGAAAGCCCGCCTCAAGCGAGGCGGGCTTTGACGTGAATCATAACGAACATCGCGCGGTTCAGCACTCGACGCCGAGCCGGTACTTCAGTTCTTCGACTTCGTCGGCGAACTCGTCGCGCGAGGAATGCACGTGCTCGGCTTCGGTGATGAACTTGAGCGAGTCGTCGCGTTTCAAGCCGTAGCCGGCGATGATCTCTTCGAACTCGCCGAGCTCCTGACCGTACATCACGAGCAGCTTGTGCTCGTCGAACTGCACTTCGAGCGGCACACCGGGATTCAACGCGGCGATGCCCAGGCAACCGTCGTCGAGCAACAGGCGCTCGTGATCGCACAGCACGCTCTTGAGCACCGGCAAATCCATGTGCTCGCGATACAGGTCGTCGTGTCCTCGGCCGGCCCGGGAGTGGCTCGTTTCCAGCACGAGATCGACTTCATGACCGAGCGGATCGAGCAATTCGAGGAACAGGTCGAACAGCGTCTCGCGGCTGGCGGCGGCCATCAGCACCGGAATGGTGACGCCGGCCTGCTCATCGACGTAGCTGTCGTATCGGTAGCCGGCCCGCGGCACGACCTGCAGGTCGTACGACGGCCGAACGGCTTCGGTCAGCATGAAACGGCCGTAGCGGGCGATGCCGAGGTGAGCTTCGAGCGCGTCTTCGTTCAGGTCGCGGAAGCTGCTCGTGCTCGACGGTCCACGACCCTGCCGGACGTTCGTCTTCAGAAATCGTTGTAGAAAACTCATCCCCTCGATCCCCTCGCGGCAGTGGGGACGGCGGCCGGAAGCCCATGGCGACGCCGTCGAACCACCCCCAAGGCGGCGGTTCGCGAAACCATAGCACGCATTTTTGAGCCGTCGGGGGGAAGACTTCCGCGAGGCGGAAAGAATGGGCTGCTGGGATTGCGAAGCCGCCGAACGGTTCGGTCGCGAAGCGATCGTCAACCAGAGAATCCTTGCGGATCGTGACGGTGGGTCCGATGGCGAGGTCAGCAGTTCCAGCCGATCCACGTCCACCCGCCGGCGGCCTGGGCATCGGCATCGACCGCCTCGTGATGCTGCTCACGAACAGCCGCAGCATTCGGGATGTGATCTACTTCCCGTTATTGCGGCCGGAGGGACAGTCGAGCAAGGATAAAAAGGCGGATCGGCCGGCCTGAGACGCCTGCGGGGCCATTCGGGAGCTGCGGGAAATCAAGCGGCAGGGTGGCCGGGGCGCTGATACGTTTGCCAAGTTGATGACGCGATCGAAACCGGACTGAGGCCGCCGGCTCTTGCGGGTCGTCAGCCCCGGTTTTGAAGCCGTTTTCGACAGTGATCACGGCAGAACGCACCGGCCTCGCAGTCGCCCTCAAGCATCCGGCCTAATCGTCGCCGGACCGTTCATGCCATGGAGGGAATTGGGGATGGCGGCAGCGTTCCGGGCCGATAGTATCGCGATTGTGAAGACTGCGGCATAGCACGGACGCCTTGTATCGGTGTAGCACGGAAAACCGACCAGCGCTCCGTCGCATCTCGTTTCCTAGTTTGACAAATCAAAATTCACAAGTCCATGCTACACCGCCGAAGTGCGGTAAAACTCTACCGCACTTCGGCGGTCGAATACCTGTTTGCCAGCACCGGCTGGCAAACGTTGCGGATGAGCCGCCTCGGTTTGTCCGTAACGTTTTCGGTGGGGCAACCCCACCATCGCTCGGGACGCCGGGCGACGCGTACTCGTTCGCGGAGTCGACCG
>JACCRE010000137.1 GCA_013813775.1 Planctomycetaceae bacterium | reverse complement strand
GTCGGAGGCCGTGCGGCCTCCGACCGCGGCGCTTATAGCGGCAGCGCCTGTCCGATGGACAGAACCGGGAGTCGAGGCACGGAACCGTGATCGAGGGGCCGCAGGCCCGCCGCGAAATGCGGCGCTAACGCTTACCGACTCGAGACGGCCTGGCTGGCATGCTTGAAGACGTTGCGAGCCGCGACGATCTCGGCCTCGTTCGGGTTGAAGCCGTAAACGACCGACGGGACGGCATCTCCGCCACGATAACCGGCGACGATTTCCTGCGGTTCCGGAACCTCGACGTCGGGCTTCACGCCGATCTTGGCGTAGTTGTGATTCGCCGGCGAGTAGAACTTCGCGGTGGTGAGGCGAAGCCCCGTCTTGTCGCGAATCGGCAGGATGCTCTGCACGCTCCACTTGCCGAAGGTCTTCTGGCCGACGATCACGCCACGTTTGTGATCGCGAATGGCCCCGGCCACGATCTCGCTGGCACTCGCACTGTTCTCGTTGACGAGCAACACGATCTCGATGTTGGCGTGCGTGCCGGAACGGTGAGCCGAGTAGGTCCAGTTCTGATCGAGGCTGCGGCCCTTCGTCGAGACGAGCACGCCCTCGGAAATGAATCGGTCGAGCACTTCGACGGCGGCCGTCAGCAGTCCGCCGGGATTGTCGCGTAGATCCCAGATGAGCTTCTTCATGCCCTGCGCTTCCAGCGTGGCGAGGGCGGCGTCGAGTTCCTGCGCCGTCGTCTTCTGGAAGCCCGTCATGCGCAGATAACCGACGTCCGGCTCGCCTTCGATCATCTGCACGCGGTCGATGCTCTTGACGACCACCGGGCGACGGATGAAGCGTCCGCGACGCGGCTGTTCGCTCGTCGAAGCGAGCAGTTCAAGTTCGACGGTGCTGCCGGTCGGACCTCGAAGCAACTTCGCCGCTTCGTCGGCGGTCATGGCACGACAATCGACGTTGTTGATCGACACGATGTGCTCGCCCGGCCGCATGCCGCCCGCGGCGGCGGGGCTTTCCGGCAGAACGTTGACGAGCAGCATGCCGCGGCCGGTTTCGGCCTGCATTTCGATGCCCAGTCCCACGAACTCGCCTTCGATGTTGCCGTAGAGGTCGTCGAGGCGATCGGGCGTCAGGTAGTTGCTGTAGTCGTCGAGGGCGTTGCAGCCGCCGAACACGTACTCCATGATCACCGTCGTTTCCGGCATTCCGACAGCTGACCGGGCGAGCCGACAGACTTCGAGGAGCGTCGCGCGGGCGTTGCTGGAGCCTTCAACGTTCTTGTTCCAGTAGTTGTCGCGCAGTGTCTGCCGCAGACGGGCGATGCTTTCCGCATTCGCTCGCGGAATGTTGCGAGAGACGAACTTCTCGTTCGCGAGTGCGAGATACAGGCTCTCGGTGCCGTGAGCGACGAAACTCGTGAGGCTCACAGGCTCGACGTAGTTCGTTCGAATCTGCGAGTAGATGTCTTCGAACAGCGACAGGGCGTCGTTCTGCGATTTCCGCAGTAGGGACTGCTCGAAGCTGCCGTCGGAATAGCGACGGTCGATGCCGAAGTGGATCTTCGCGCGACGCAGGCCGTAGGTGAGCTGCCGGTTGTCCGGAAACTGCGCGACCGCTTTCTCGTAATGCGTGATCGCGTCGATCCAGCGGCGGCCGCGTTCGAGCGATGCGCCTTCCTCCACCGCCGACTCGGCGTCGACGGGAGGCGGAAGTTCGAGATAGCCGGCGTCCGGCGGAGCGGCCTGATCCTGCGCGAAGCTCGGCACGGGCCACAGGACCGCCGCACCCAGCAGGGTGAGCGAAACGAACATCGCCCGCAGGACGGGCAAACAAGACGGCATGGCGTTCCCCAATACGCTCGGATGGGCCGCCGTCCTTGGCCAACGGTGGGCATCAAGCCACACCGCCGTGTACCCGAGCGCTCACTTTCGGCAATCTTTGTCGCCCGCCGGCGTTTCACTAAAGAAACAGCCCGCGGGACACCGTTGACTATAAGGCGACGTTTGGGCGCGGTCAAACTGCTGTTTCGCTTCGCGCGCGGAGCAATCCGGCCGACCGTCAGGCCTTAACAACGGCGGTCCGGCTGTAGCGAAAGGGCGACAACGGAGGGCGAAAAAACACCCGCCGGAACCCGGGCCGGCTCAAGGGGGCAGATACGAAAGAAGCCCACCGGTTCCTACCGGTGGGCTTCGAATGTAATCCTTGCAAAGCAAGACGCGAGATCAGAGCGTCCAACCGTCGCGATATTCGCGGCCCAGGAACTGCGATGCCGTCGACGGGCTTTCGATCTTGCCGTCCTTCGAGATCGTCACCTTCTCGCCCGATCGCAGGGCGACGTTGCCCCACAGGATCGTTTCGGTGAGGTGCGTCGCGTAGTCGAAGTTCGACATGGCGATCTCCGGCTTGCCGGCGCGGCAGGCTTGGGCGAACTCAACGAAGTGGACGTTCGCCCCGTTCTCCGACTGCGGAGCACGCGGCAGCGACGCCTCGGGACGCTTGAACTCCTTCGTCTTCGGCAGCGTGACCCAGATGGCGCCGTAGTCGTGCGCCGAGTAGAAGCTGCCTTCCTTGCCGATCGCGAGCATGCCGCTGTCGCCCATCTTTTCGCCCATGAGGAGCGAAGGATCGGGCTTCTGGCCGCCGTCGTACCAGAACATCTTGCAGGCGGGCAACGTCTTGCCGCCGGCGCCTTTTCGCTCGGGGAACTGGAAGGTGATCTTCGAGTTCTTCGGATAGGTTTCGCCTTCGACGATGCCGCTCGACTCGGCGACCACGGTCACCGGGTCGAACAGGTTAAGGGCCATCACCGGCAGGTTCGCCGTATGACAGGCCATGTCGCCTAGGGCACCGGTGCCGAAGTCGATCCAGCCGCGCCACTTGAAGGGGTGGTAAGCGGTCGGGTTGTAGGGACGTTCGGGTGCCGGCCCGAGGAACAGATCCCAATGCACTTCTTTCGGCGGCTCCGCGCTCTCAGCGGGGCGACCCTCGCCCTGCGGCCAGATCGGCCGGTTCGTCCAGACATGAACTTCGGTGACGTCGCCAAGCGCGCCCGAGCGAATGAACTCGACGCCTTCCCGCAGGCCCGTTTCCGACGTGCCCTGGTTGCCCATTTGCGTGCAGATGCCCTTCGACTTGCCCTGCTCGAAGAGTTGACGCAGGGTGCGGGCTTCGTCGATGCTCCAGGTCAGCGGCTTCTGACAGAAGACGTGCTTGCCCATCTTCAGGCCCATCGCCGCGGCGGGGGCATGAGTGTGATCGGGCGTGCTGACCGTGATCGCATCGACCTGATCGCCGAGTTCGTCGAGCATCACGCGGAAATCTACGAACTTCTTCGCGTCCTGAAAGCCCTTCTGACCGGCCTTCTTGTTGAGACGGCGCTCATCGATGTCGCAAATGCCGACGATGTTGCCGACGAGACTGGCATCGCTCGAGTCGCTGCCGCCTTTGCCGTCGACGCCGATGCAGGCGAAGTTCAATCGCTCGTTCGGGCTCTTGCTGTCTTGAAGCCCGTAGGCTTTGCCGCTCACCCACCACGCCGTGCCTGCGGCGACGGCGATCGTTTGAAGAAACTGGCGACGCGTCGCGCTGGAGCCGTTGCCGGTCTGCCGCTTCTGAGCCATGTGAAGGTCTTTCCGCGAAGAAGGATGGTGAATGTCGTCCCTTACGGCGAGCCGGAAAGCCGTTCCGGCATGGTTGCTGTGCCGATAATGATGGCGGCTTTTGATGCGGCCTGCAACGCATGAGGGAAGGGGCCGGGGATCAGGGATGGGGCGCCAGGGTTGAGCCGCGGGCGTAAGCCGGTGGGTCCGTCGGTGTGCCTCAACGTCTTCGCGAGGCATTCCGCTTGCGGTTTCGCCGAACGGGAACCGTCCCGCACGAGCCTCGTCAAATAAATTACGGGGGCCCCCCTTTCCGTTTGCGCGTTCGTGACGCAAAATCGCGTACAGCCTGATGGAAGCCGCGTATCTTATGAACGACAGTCGGAGCGGGCAGGATGCGGGTGCTCAGTTACAACATCCATAAGTGCATCGGCGGTCGGGACCGCCGGTATCGGCCCGAACGCACCCTCGCCGCGATTGCCGGCGAAGAGCCCGATGTCATCTGCCTGCAAGAGGTGGACACGAACGTCCGCCGCAGCCAATTCCACGATCAGCCGACGATGTTCTCCGACATCCTCGGCGAGAAGCTCGGCCTCGCCGAGCACATTTTTCAGCTCACGGTTCCGATCGCCCAGGGCGGTTACGGGAATCTGATCCTGTCGCGCTACCCGCTCGAAACGCGCCACGCCGTCTGCTTGCGGCGCGGCCGACGGAAGCCGCGGGGGGCACAGGTCGTCATCGTCCGCACGCCGGATGGGCCGTTGCGTCTCGTCAACTGGCACCTTGGTCTTGCCGAGCGAGAGCGACACTGGCAGGTGCGAAAACTGCTCACGGACACCGATTTCTGCAACGGCGACGGCCTGCCGAGCCTGATCATTGGAGATTTCAACGACTGGCGGAACACGCTCGCGGCCGGGCCGTTCACCGAACACGGCTACACGAAGCTGACGTGGCCGCCGAAGGAGTTTCGCTCGTTCCCGGCCTACATGCCTTTGGGTGCGCTCGACAAAGCGTTCGCCCGTGGCGGCATTGTGCTCGACCGTGCCCGCGTCGTGCAGAACCGGCTGACGAAGGATGCCTCGGACCACCTGCCGCTCGTTGTTGACTTCGGCGTGCGCGCCGAGGCCGCCAAAGCGACGGCGTAACATTCTCACGAACGCCCGCCGCGCGCCTTTTTCTCAGGACAGGGTGCTGGCAGTTTGCCGTCTCTGATGAGGTCGCCGCACGTTTTCCCGGGCACGCTGCTGGGGGCCGTTTCGGCCTCGATGAGTGCCTTGGAAATCGCCTCGCGGTCTTTGACATTCTTGGCGCCCAAAGCCTTGGCTACGGCCTCGCCATAGCCATTGGCCTTGGTCTTCGATTCCGCGCAATGACACACGGCACACTTCGCGATCCGCGCGAGCGGCTCGATCTTCGGATACTCGTCCGCGAAACCACGCATGTAAAGCGGACGGGCGTGGGCGGCATCAGCCGATGCCATAACGAAGCAACACAGGGTTGAAACTGCAAACGCTTTCATTATTCGCTCCCCCCTGGCTGGCCGGCACCTCGTTGCCCAAGCATTCAGCTTGCGCCCAACATGGCATCGATGCCAATGAAAAAGTCCACCGGCCAGGGCCGGTGGACTTCGAACGTCATCTCGTGAACGACATCGCGATCACTTCTTTTCTTCTTCGTTCGTGCCCGGCAGCTTGCCTTCCTTGATCAGCTCGCCGAAGGTCTTCATGTCCTTGCCGCCCGGCTCCTTCGGCACCTTGCTCGGCTCCTTCTCGATCTTCGAGAGGGCTTCGTCGAGCTTCTCCGGCGGCTTGACGTTCTTTTCGCCAAGAGCCTTCTTCAGAGCGTCGCCGTAATCGTTGTTGACCTTTTTGTCGTCGCCCTTCGGGTGACAGACGAAGCACTTCTTCTCGTCGATGAGTTCCTTCAGGTTCTCGTACTTCTTGCCGAACGCACCCCGGTATTGCGGGCGGGCCTGCGCCTGCTGCGGCATGACGGTGATCGACAACACGGCCAGGCCGATTCCACAAGCGGCGACAGCACGCAAATTCATCGAAAATCTCCTGAAAAATCTGGAAAGTCAGCGGCGGAAATGCGACTCGACGGTCCCGGAAGGCAAATCGGACCATCGTGGGGAAATCGCGAACGTATCGACGTTCCCGCATCCCTCAGGGGGAACCGTATTAGACCTGCGGCGCGAAACAGTGTCAATCGCGAGACGCGGCCGGTTGCGTCGTCACGGGGTTCACGGCAGTCTGGGAGGAACTCCCTTCTCGAGGATTCCCACAATGCTCGCTCGGCTCCTGCTTGTCGCCCTTTCCGTTCTGGCCGGCACCACGTCGAGGACGGCGCACGCGGCCGAGTCGGATCAGCCGAACGTGGTGATGATCATTTCGGACGACCAGGCCTGGACCGATTACGGCTTCATGGGCCATCCGACCATCAAGACGCCGCATCTCGACAAGCTTTCGTCCGAAAGCGCGACGTTCATCAACGGCTACGTGCCCACGAGTCTCTGCCGTCCGAGTTTAGCGACGCTCATCAGCGGGCAGTATCCGCATCAGCACAGAATCACCGGCAACGACCCGCCGAAAGGAACCGATCGCCGAGAGATGCTGCGGCATATTCGCGCGATGCCCAAGCTGCCGGTGCTGTTGGGCGAAGCCGGCTACGTGAGCCATCAGTCGGGCAAGTGGTGGGAGGGGAACTTCAGCGAAGGCGGCTTCACCGCCGGCATGACGCACGGGGATCCCGCGAAGCGCGGTCGTCACGGCGACGAAGGATTGAAAATCGGCCGCGACGGGCTGGACCAGGTCTGGGAGTTTCTCGACGGGACGCAGGGCAAGCCGTTCTTCCTCTGGTACGCCCCCTTCCTGCCGCACCAGCCCCACAATCCTCCTGAGCGATTGCTCACGAAGTACGACTCGCCCGATCGGCCCGTCGAACTCGCGAAGTACTACGCGATGTGCGAATGGTTCGACGAGACGTGCGGAGCATTGCTCGACGGCCTCGAACGCCGGGGCATGCACGAGAACACGCTCGTCGTGTACGTGACCGACAACGGCTGGATTCAAAAGACGCCCGAAACCGACCTGCCGCCCGACTGGAAGAACCCCTTCGCGCCGAAAAGCAAACGCAGCCCCTACGACGGCGGCGTGCGAACGCCGATCATGCTCCGCTGGCCGGGCAAGATCACGCCCGCCCGTTGCGAAACGCTCGTAAGCAGCGTCGATCTGGCTCCGACGATCCTGCACGCCTGCGGGCTGACGCCGCCTGCCGAGATGCCAGGTCAGAATCTGCTGGAGGTCGCGGCCTCCGGCGGCAAGACCAATCGCGACATCGTCTTCGGCGAGATCTTCGAGCACGACGAGCCGGACATCGACGACCCGACCGCTGGTTTGCTGTTCCGCTGGTGTCGGCACGGAAATTTCAAGCTCGTCGCCCCCATGGCCGCCGCGGCGGATCCCGAGCTTTACGACCTCGGCAGCGATCCGCACGAGATGCATGACATCGGCCGCGAACACCCCGAAAAGGTCGCCGAACTACTGTCGCGACTCGACGAGTGGTGGACGCCGGGCCTCGACGACGCACCGTAGCAAAGTGCGGTAGCCTCGACTCGATCGTTCTGCTAGGAACCGGCATCGCCCGGCGGCGGGGAAGGGAGTTTCGCGCCTCCGGTGTTCCGCACTTACTCCGGCATCCCACGGAGGGGTCCGATGTCGCCGCTGGACCGCCGAGGCAACTTTGCCAGCACCGCCGTCTGGACGTGCGCGCTGGTCGCGATCGCGGTTCTGACGGTCTGGCAGTTTGAGATCTGGCCTGTGGGCTGGGTCGCGACGGAAACCGGCACCATCGACGAGAGCGACGACCGCCCCGAGCGCTTCGCCGCCGATCCGATTGAAGTCGCCGGGCCGGGCAGCGAACCGCCCCCGCAGGTCGAGCCGGCCGGAGGCTCCGCCGAGCACGCAACGCCGCGTGCCGAACTGGCGGCTCTCAATCTGTCGACCGACATGCCGATCACGCCGAACCGGGCTCCGCCGAAGTGGCCCTCGGAGCCGGGTCGGCTTCCGGCCGGAGGAGATTCGCGACCGCTGCGGCCTGTGCCGACGAAGCTGCCGACCGGCTCCGATTTCGCCGAGACGGGCCGCTTTCCCGAAGCCTCTACTCCTCAAAAAGCGCCCGCTCAACAGGCGGAACCCGCCTCGCTGGAAACACCCGCCGAAACCGTGTTACGGCCTGTCGGCGACGACATGAGCAGTGCGGCGGCGACGGCGGCAATCGTGAGCTCTGCGGCAGAGGAATCTACCGCGAGGGCACCGTCGCAAATCATGACGGTCGCGGCGACGGTCCCCGCTCGAATGAACACGCCACAGGCCATCATCGCCACAACGGCCGACCCACGGCTTACGGCGATCGATGCCGACATCGCAGCGAACAAGTATCTCGCCGCTCATAAGGCCCTGTCGAAGCTCTACTGGGACGAACCGCAATTGCGGCCGGCAATCCAGACTCGCATCGACACGACCGCCAAGAGCATCTACTTCGATCCGCGACCGCACTATATGGCCGCCTATGAGGTGCAGCCGGCCGAGCAGATCCGCATCTTCGCACGACAGTATTCGGTGCCGTGGGAATACCTCGTGCGATTGAATCGCATCGAAGATCCCAGCCGCATCCAGGCCGGACAGCAGCTTAAGGTCATCAAAGGCCCCTTCTCGGCCGTCGTGAGCCTCAGCGACTTCACGCTCACGATCCACGCACACGGTTACTACGTGCGACGCTATCCGGTCGGCGTCGGGAAGGACGGCAGCACGCCCATCGGTGCCTTTCACGTCGTGCTGAAGGAGTTCGACCCGAAGTACTACGGCTCCGACGGCGTCGTCATGGAACGCGAAGACCCGGCGAACCCGCTCGGCGAGCGCTGGATCGGCCTCGACGACGGCAGCGGTCAACCGACGAGCTACGGCATCCACGGCACGATCGACCCCGGCTCGATCGGCAAAGCCGAAAGCCGCGGCTGCGTGCGTCTCCGCAACGAAGACGTCGCCGAGGTCTACGACCTGCTCGGCGTCGGCTCGGAAGTCATCATTCAGAGGTAGAGGTCAGGGACCGGGGAGCAGAGCCGGGAATTCGCGGTCAGGGTGGATTCTCGCGGACGCAAGTTGACAGCGTCCCCAGGCGGATCGACAGTACCTCGATCCCTGAACCCCAGCACCTGACCCCCGACCCCCGACATGTACGACCGCCAGCAGCTCATCGATCTCGTCCGTCATCGCGCCCTCAAGTTCGGCGACTTCACGCTCGCCTCGGGGCAAAAGTCGTCGTACTACCTCGACGGCAAGCAGATCACGCTGCATTCGGTCGGCCTGCGATTGATCTCGCTGGGCCTACTCGATCTGTTGAACGAAGTCCACTTCGACGCCATTGGCGGCATGAGCATCGGTGCCGATCCGATCGTCGGCGGAGTGCTCGCCGTCGCGGGCGAGCAAGGCCGCGATCTCGCCGGCTTCATGGTCCGCAAGGAAGCCAAGGGACACGGCACCAAAAAGTTCATCGAAGGCCCGATCGAACCCGGCGCGAAGGTCGTGATCATCGACGACGTCGTGACCACCGGCGGCAGCAGCCTTCAGGCGATCGAACGCGTGCAGGAGTTCGGCGGCGAAGTCGTCCACGTCGTCGCCATCATCGACCGCCTGCAAGGCGGCGCCGAAGCCTTCGGAAAGCTCGCCCTGCCCTTCTCGCCGTTGTTCACGATCACGGATCTGGGAATCGAGCCGCCGAAGTGACTGAGATCATGCCCAGAGGTTACGTCGCCTGTCGCACCAGATGGACGGCACGCACGTCGAACAGCGCGGCCTTGGCGATCCGCTGGGGTTGGATGCGTAGCTGATAATCTCCCTCAGCAGCGAGGGTGATCATTCCAAGATCGTTCCAGCGGAAGTTCTGGAAGTGGCCGGTGTCGAGGGTTTGGAACGCGAGATCGGCCTTCACATCTTCGTGCTGTCGAAGTGTGATCGCGCCCTCGCTGCCGCCTTGCCCTTGGCCGCAGCCTTGCAGCACCGCGACCGAAAACGTTCCCGGCTGGTCGATCGTCACTTGCCAGGTGACGTAGTCCGTCGGAACGATCCAGTAACCCACCGTATTCTTGAACGGCTGCGGTTCGAAGCGCAGCTTCTCGCCATGCGCGCTCGCCTGGAACGCGTGGAGCATGACCGAGCCGTCGCCTGCGGAGCGAGCGGGCGGCAGCTTGTCGGGGAGCAGCGGTGCCGAGTCGAAGACGACCTCAATGACATCGGAGTCTTCGGGAAGGGTCTTCCACGAAAAGGTCCACTCGCGAGGCTCCGGGACAAACTTCAATTCGGCATCGGGATGCTCCTTCCAGCCGAAGGATCGCATCGGCGCACAGAGTCGCGGGATCGTGATGGTCTTACGTTCCTTCGCGGCGCTTTCGAGGTGCAGCCAGAGCGTGTCATCGCGGCCGTAAACCTTCAGGCCGTCGGTGCCGAGTTCTTCGATCAGTTGAGCGTTTTCCGGAACACCATTGGAATTCGAGTGTGCCGGTTGAGATTGCTCCGCCAAGACCTCTTGCGTGAGACCGCAGGCGGCTGACGAGACCATCAGCGAGACGACGAAGGACCGACGCGAGCAGGGAGCATTTTGCATGATGTGTTACCGGCGGGTGGCTGGGGACGGGCAGCATTGCGCGCTGGTAGCGTATCGACCCAGCCGGCCCGCCCCCAGTCGCATGCAGATCGAACGTGATTCGCCTGGGGGCGACACGATCATGCAACTTCTAGTGCGTCCCACCCTTACGTGTAGCGGTAGCCGCAGTGCCGGAGGTAGCTGCGGCATTCGTGTTCGGGGAACAGGTCGAGCACGCGGCCGCAGAGTTCCCACAGCGTCTCGGTCGTGCGGGCG
>JACCRE010000084.1 GCA_013813775.1 Planctomycetaceae bacterium | reverse complement strand
CGCCAGCACGTCCCGCCGCATCTCCGAGGAATACGCCTGCATCCCTTCCCCCTCCGTTTTTGATGAACAACGGAAGGTTACCCATCTCGCCTAGATCGCGCTAGAGACCGGGGTGGTACGCACTAATCGGCGACAGCTAAATCAGACGAGTATGCGTTTGAACCACATTGCGATTGCGAAACGTCGCTGTCGCGATAAGTTGACTGCGGCAAGCATGTGGCACATAATCTTTCGTCCTCGTCGGGAAGGCTTGTCTTGATTGCCCGTGTTGTGCTCACGCCGATGCTGCTGCTGGCGGTGCTGATTCAGGCCGCTTTCGGCTGTCTTGCGCGTCACACGCACGAACTTGCCGCCCCCGCAGGCGAGAAAGTCGTCGCCGCGGCCGCCCATGACCATCATCACAAGCATGGTCACGGCCATCACCACGGTGATCGCCATCACCACGGTGATCACAGTCCACCGGCGGCACACGTTCACTTCGGTGGCGAGAACGACGAGGAACACCAGCACGACGAGTCGAGCGACGACACGTACTCTTACGTGGCGTCCCGATCCGTCGCGCCTCCAGCGATCGATGTCGCATGGGTCGGCCACACTTCACTCGATGCCGCCGTTTGTGTCAGTGTCTCGGCTCGGCCGATCGGCTCGCGCGAAAGGGGTGGCGCTTTCGGGCGTGCTGACTGGCCCTCTGGGCAAAGACTGTCACTGCTTGGCGCTTGGCTGATCTAGCCGCGCTTTCTCCCGCCGCCGGTTCGCCGGCGTGACCGGTCCCCGCATGCCCGGAGGACCGTCCCGACTTCACCGTTCTGCGCGTTTCATTGCGCCGATCGAACGGAAACTCGCGAGGAGATACCCCGATGCGGCTTCCCAAATGGGTGCCGTCACGACGCGTCCTGACGTTCACCGCTTTAGTTCTGATCGTCGGTCTGGGCTGGTTGACGTTCGACTTCTGGCGACCGTTCGCGCGGAAGGGCTGGTCAGCGATCACCGGTGCGCCGGACGGCGCTACAGCGCAGGCTGATGAACATGGAACCGGCAGCAAAAAACCGGGCGGTGCCGTCGTCGATTGGATTCAGTTGAGCGACCAAGCCCGAAAGAACATCGGCCTCAAGACGGGCGAAGTCTCGGTCGGCGCGTTCACGCGGACGGTCAACGTTCCGGGGATCGTCGCTGAGCGGCCGGGGCGAACGACGATCCGCGTCGCGGCTCCTCTGACGGGCGTCGTCACCGATGTCTTCGCCGAACCGGGACAAACAGTGAAGCCGGGAGACTTGCTGTTCATTCTTCGTCTGAATCGCGAAGAGATCGTTCAGGCGCAGATTGCTTACCTCCAGACGCTTGAAGCCATCGATGTCGAGAACAAGGAGATCGCGCGGCTGGAATCGATCCAAGCGGGTGTGATTGCACAGAAGGTCGTTTTGGAGCGCAAGTTCGAGCGGCAGAAATTGGAGGCTCGCCGACGCGCCGAGCAGCAGGCGCTGCTGTTGTTGGGCCTGTCGCAAGAACAGGTTGACGCTATCGTCGAGAGCCGTCAGTTGCTCCAGGAGTTTCGCATCGTCGCGCCGATGCCGCATGACGAGGCAGCGGACGATCATGTTGGCAACGGCCTCACTGGCCACACGCACGACTCATCCGAGAGTCTTTCGTCGCCGCGGCTGATTCTCGACGAACTTTCCGTCCAACGTGGCGATGCGATCGCCGCGGGAACGACGCTTTGCACGCTCGCAGACCTGAGCATGCTCTATCTCGAAGGCCGAGCGTTCGAGCGGGATGCCGACGCTTTGACGCAAGCGGCTACGAAGGGATGGCCGGTCTCTGCTTTGCCCGAAGAAGGCGGTGAGATCATCGGCAACTTAGAAATCGCGCACGTCGAAAACCGCGTCGATGCCGAGACGCGGACGCTCGTGTTCCACGCCTATTTGCCG
This sequence comes from Planctomycetaceae bacterium, assembly GCA_013813775.1. Taxonomy (GTDB): domain Bacteria; phylum Planctomycetota; class Planctomycetia; order Planctomycetales; family Planctomycetaceae; genus JACCRE01. Next base: position 9,032 of record JACCRE010000084.1, on the reverse strand, counting down.
AACACGATCGCGCACGAGACGAGCAGCGACGACGGCCGGCGGTTCCCGACTTGGCGGTTCAAGCCGGGCCAACGCATGCGAGTCAGACTTCCGGTCGAACGCTGGGAGGACAAGGTCGTGCTGCCGGCCGAAGCGATCGCGCAAGAGGGGCCCGACCGTTATGTCTTCGTCGAGAACGGCCCGCGCTTCGACCGCCATCCGGTTCACGTCGAGTTTGCCGATGGAGAGCGAGCCGTGATCGCGAACGACGGTTCGTTATTTCCCGGCGATGTCGTCGCGCTGAACGGAGCCCATCAACTGCTGATGGCGCTCAAGAACCAGACGGTCGATCCGTCGGTTGCCGCCCACGGCCACATGCACTGATCGCAGGAGCCGACACCATGCTCGACGCCGTCATTCGATTTTCATTGCGCCACCGGCTGCTCGTGCTTGCCGCCGCGACGTTTCTACTGGCCTACGGCACGTGGCAGGCGACCCGGCTGCCGATCGACGTGTTCCCCGACCTCAATCGGCCGCGGGTCGTGATCATGACCGAAGCGCCGGGCATGGCCCCGGAAGAGGTCGAAACGCTCGTCACGTTGCCGCTTGAACTCGTCTTGAACGGAGCGAACGGCGTTCAGGCCGTGCGCAGCAGTTCGGGACCGGGCATCAGCGTGATCTATGTCGAGTTCGATTGGGGCACCGACATCTACATCGATCGTCAGGTCGTCAACGAGCGGCTCCAGATCGTCGCCGACCGCATGCCTGAAGGCGTCAACCCGACGCTGGCGCCGATCAGTTCCATCATGGGTCAGATCATGATGATCGGCATGTGGAGCGAGACCGGGGAAACGTCGCCGATGGAACTGGGCACGATCGCCGACTGGGTGGTGCGCCAGCGGCTGCGTACGATCCCGGGCGTCGCCGAAGTGTTTGTCATGGGGGGCGAGCGCAAGCAGTTTCAAGTGCTCGTCAATCCTGACTCGTTACGGGAATACGGAGTCTCTCTCGCAGAGGTCAAGGAGGCGGTCGCGGCAGGCAACCGCAATGCGACGGGCGGCTTTCTGAACCAGCAAGGGCCTTACGAACTCATGGTCCGCGGCCTCGGGCGAGCGGAAACGAAGGCCGACCTTGAGCAAATCGTCGTCAAGGCGCGCGACGAACGGTCGGTGTTGCTTTCGCAAGTTGCGCGGGTGATTGAAGGTCCGCAGGTCAAACGCGGCGACGCCTCGGCTTTCGTGCGCGGTGCGGATGGGAAATGGGACGGCGGTCCCGCCGTCGTAATGATGATCGGCAAGCAGCCGCAGGCCGATACCCGCCGCCTCACGGAACAGATTTATGAGGCTCTGGCGGATTTGGATTCGTCGCTTCCCGAAGACGTTCGAGTCTACGCCGATCTCTACTCGCAAAAGGACTTCATCGACCGGGCCATCGAGAATGTCACCGAGGCCCTGCGGGACGGCGGTCTGCTGGTCGTCGTGGTCTTGTTCCTGTTCCTGATGAACCTGCGGACGACGTTCATCACGCTGACCGCGATCCCGTTGTCATTGGCCGTCACGGCGATGGTCTTCGCCGCGTTCGGACTCGGCGTGAATACGATGACGCTCGGCGGCTTGGCCGTGGCCATCGGGGAACTGGTCGATGATGCGGTCGTTGACGTTGAGAACATCTTCCGTCGGCTTAGAGAGAATCGCAGTCTCGCCACGCCGCTGCCACCTCTTCTCGTCGTCTTCCGAGCGAGCGCGGAGATCAGAAACTCGATCGTCTACGGCACGATTATCGTCGTGCTGGCCTTTTTGCCGTTGTTCGCGCTCTCGGGAGTCGAAGGACGTTTATTTGCACCTCTTGGCGTCGCCTACATCGTGTCCATTCTGGCCTCGCTGCTTGTTTCCCTGACGGTGACGCCGGTTCTGTCCTACTTGTTCCTCGCGAAAACGAAGAGCGTGGGACACGAGAAGGACGGGCCGCTGCTGCGAGTGCTCAAGTGGGTCTTCGGCGGGGTCATCCGCTTCAGCCTCGCCTTTCCCGTGCCGGTGCTGGTTGTGACCGTCGGCATGGTCGCGGTCGCCGGGTTCGCGGTCACGCAACGCGAGCGGGACTTTCTGCCGCCGTTCAACGAAGGCACGGTTCAACTCAACACGATCTTGCAGCCCGGCACGTCCCTGGCGACCTCGAACGTCATCAACCGACAGGTCGAGGAGCGTCTGAAAGCGATCCCCGACATCGTCGTGATCGGTCGCCGAACCGGTCGGGCGGAAATGGACGAGCATACGAATCCCGTCGGAAACAGCGAATTGATTCTCATTCTCGATCCGGAAAGCCCACGCTCGCGCGAGGAGATTCTCAACGATGTCCGCGGCGTTACCAAAGATATCCCCGGCGTGACGGCCAGTGCCGAGCAGCCGATCGCCCACTTGATCAGCCACATGCTCAGCGGAGTTCGTGCGCAGGTGGGGATCAAGCTCTACGGCGACGACCTCGACGTGCTTCGCAATAAAGCGGATGAACTCAAGGCCGCCATCGCCGACGTGCCGGGCGTGACCGACCTGATGGTCGAACCGCAAACGTCGATCCCCCAACTCAGAATCGAAGTCGATCGTGCCGCACTGGCCCGTTACGGATTGCGACCGGGCGATGTCACGGATTTCGTGCGAACGGCGATGAACGGTGATGTCGTGTCCGAAGTTCTGCTCGGTCAGCGAACCTTTGATCTCGTCGTCAAACTCGATGAGCCGTTCCGCGAAGACCGGACGGAGTTGGAGCGTCTCGCCGTTACTCTGCCGAACGGCGGCAGCGTGCCGCTTTCCTCCCTTGCGAAGGTCTACGAGTCGGGCGGGCCGAACGGCGTGAGCCGCGAGCAGGTCCGGCGGCGAATCGTGCTGCAATGCAACGTCACGGGCCGGGGACTCGTTGACACCGTGAATGAGATCAAGGCCCGGCTTTCGCAGGTTCCGCTGCCGACGGGGTACTTCCTCGAATACGGCGGACAGTTTGAAAGCGAAGAATCCGCGAGCCGGATTCTGGGCGTGCTGTTCGTCGCTTCGCTCGTCGGCATCTTCCTGGTGCTCTACACGATGTTTCGGAGCGTCAACTTGTCGCTTCAGGTGATGGCGGCGCTGCCGATGGCCTTCATCGGCAGCGTGGCGGCGATCGTCATCACGCGGCAAACGCTGACCATCGCCAACATGGTCGGTTTCATCAGTCTCGGCGGCATCGCCAGCCGCAACGGCATCCTGTTGCTCAATCACTACACCCACCTCGTGCGGCATGAAGGAGAAGGCTGGACGAAGGAGATGATTCTCCGCGCCGGCTTGGAACGGCTCGCTCCGGTGCTGATGACCGCGCTCACGGCGGCGATCGGACTTGTGCCCCTCGCGCTCTCGGCCGGCGAACCGGGCAAAGAAATCCTGTATCCGATCGCGACCGTGATTCTCGGCGGGCTCATCAGTAGCACGCTGCTCGATTTTTTCGTGCATCCGGCGATGTTCTGGCTGTTCGGCATGCGGTCGGCGGCCGGAGTGGTCGGCGAAGATCAAACCGAGGTTCCGCTTGTCGAGGAATCGGCAGCAACGCCGCACCCGCCGGCGACGGTGGGGGCACTCTCCGATTCGACATCGACATCTTGAAGTTGCCGCGGCAAACGCCGCGGGAATCTGTGTTGTTCACCCCCTGTTGAAGGAGCAAGTGATGCTGCGACGCATGCGAACACTGACGGCTGGCCTTCTTGTGCCGGCGGCACTTGGAGTTTCTTCCCCCTTTCTGGCCGGATGCAACTCGGGCGATCAGACCGGCGGCACCGAAACCGCCTCGACCGATGGCCAAGACGATCACGAGGCCGGCGGTCACGAGCACGGCCCAGGGCACGAAGCCCACGACGGCGAAGGCGGGGGTCATGAACATCCCTCGGTCGGCCCTCACGGAGGGCAAATCCTGGAGTTCGGCAGCGCCGACTATCACGCCGAACTCGTGCATGACGAGCAGGCGGGAACAGTGTCGGTCTACATCCTCGATCCCGGTGCGACGACGGCCTCGCCCGTCGAGGGAGAGTTGACCGTCAACGTCCGCAAAGACGGGCAGGCGAAGCAGTACCAGTTGAAGGCGAATCCGGACGCGGGCGAGTCGGGCGGCAAGTCGTCGCGCTACACGGCCGAAGACCCGGCGCTCGGTGAAGACCTGCATGCCGGAGCCGACGCTCGCCTCGTCGCCAAGATCGGTGGACGGTCCTACAACGCCACGATCGATGCTCATAGTCACGATCACGGTGGCCACGGGCACAGCCACAGCGGCGACGACGCACTCGTCTGGCGAAAAGAAGGCGTGAAGGAAGGCGCGTACACGATCGCCGTCGGACATCACGGCACCGAGTTGCACGCGGGCGAAACTGTCGAGCCGGCGGTGATGGTCACCAAGGACGGCGAAGACGTGCCCAACGCGAAAGTCTTCAACGCTTTGCTTGCCGCCGACGGCCAAAAGGTCGTCGCTGCGGAAAAGCCGACCGTCTACGAGCCTAAGACGGCTGAGGAACCGGCCCATTACGCCCAAGGCGGACTCATGGTTCCGCAAGGAGCCAAGCAGGTCGTCTTGCGGTTCCGCGTGGTGCTGCCCGAGGGCGGCGAGAAGACGATCGACGTGCCCGTCGATGTGAAGTAACGCGTTTGCGAATCGACTCGACCGTGCTCAGCAGGAGGGATTTCCGATGGGGTGGCTGATCCTCCGCGCCTTCATAGCCGCGGCCGTGGTGGTTGCGGTCGCGGAGGTATCAAATCGGCTCCCACGCCTCGGAGCCCTCCTGCTGACTTTGCCCGTGGTCAGCATCATCGCGTTTGTGATGGCTTGGACGAAAGACGCCGACCTGCCTGCGGTTTCGCGACTCGCCCGCGAGACACTGATTCTCGTCCCGTTGGGACTGCCGTTCTTCGTGCCGCTCGCGTTCGCCGACCGACTCGGCCTGTCGTTCTGGTCGGCGTTCGCGATAGGTGTGGCACTTGCCTCGGCCACGATCGGACTCTGGTTCTGGCTCGGTCCGAGTTCATAGCAACAAGGGCGACAGCATAATCAGTCGGCTCGCGGAACGTCGGCGAGTCCTGCGGAAGTGCCTACGGATTGAGGCGGCGGCGGCTCGTCGAGACCTCCCGAAAGCAGCAAGCCGTCGATCCGCGCGGCGGCCGATTGAAGCTCGACCTGGGCCGCGACATAGGCGACGTTCGTCTCGGCGAATGTCCGCTGTGCGGTGAGCAATCGCAAAAGATCGAACTCCCCGCGGGTGTACCCAACTCGCGTGAGTTCGAGGTTTCTCGATGCCGAAGGCAATACCGAATCGCGGTAGCGCGTTACCGCGACTCTTGCGGATTCCGCTTGGCGATAAGCCGCTGTGAGTCGATCTCGCAATTGCAGTTCGAGACGTTCATAGTCGCGGCAGGCTCGCACATGCCCGGCCTGAGCGGCGGCGATGGAGCCTTGATTCTGATGATGGATCGGTACGGCGATGCCGACCTGCGCGTAACCGATCGTGTAGTTGGTAATCACGTCCTGCTGAACAGAGAACTGAGCATCGATATTCGGAACGGCTTGGGCCTCTTCGCGTCCGACCTTCGCCCGCGTCCGTGCGACGCGAGCCGACGCCGCGCGGAGTTCAGGACTGGATTCTTTCAACCGAAACCAAGCGGTTTCAAAGTCTGCAACGGCGTCCGACGCCCGGTCCCATTCGCCGACGAGTAAAGCGGGCGCAAGCTGGGGAAGCCCCAGCATGACGGCAAGTTCCCGCCAAGCCGCCTCGGCCGCGACTTCTGCCTGCTGCCGGGTGATGGCGGACTGTTGCAGGAGAATACCGGCCTGCAACTCGTCGGCTTCCGTGATCTGCCCAGCCCGCAACAGTTCGCGAGTCCCTGCCAAACCCTCTTCCGCGTTCCGCTCGATCTGACGAGTAATCGTGACTTGCTGCTGCGCTCCGAGAGCCCGGTAGAAGCGGACCGTCGTATCGGTATGCACGCGAAGTCTCTGGGCATCGACCTGCGCTCGTGAGGCCGCGATGTCACCGGCAGCCACCGCACGATTCAGCCGCAGCTTATCGGCGGTGACGATGTTCTGCGTCACGTAAACGCCCTGCTGGCCGACTTGATCTTGTTGACCCAGCTCGGAACCAACGTAGTAGAGCGTCGGGTTCGGATAAAAACCCGATTGGGACCATTCGCCTTGCGAACGATGCACGGAGGCTTGGGCCTGAGCGATGGTCGGGTTGTTCGCCATCGCCATTCCGAGCGCTTGTTCGAGCGTCATGCCGCTGTTGAAGTCTGACGCAGGCGAGTCAACCGGTGCTGCGTCTGGGGACTGAGTTGATCCGCTCGGCAGCGGAGCCGGGGCGGGAGGAGCCTCGATCTGTGCGGATGCCTGCACGATGCGAGCCTCACCGCGGTCTGACGCGAGGGGACTTTCCGACGTTACGGTTTCTTCGTGAACAGGTTCCTGCCGAACGGGGTCGGCATTGCGCGAAACACGAAAGTGGGAATCGTTTGCAACTTCGGGCGCGGACTTGGCGACCGTCCGGGTTGAGGCGCAAGAGGCCCCGCCGGTGAGAAGCAACACAGCAAATACGACGCGACGCATGGGACTCCCTTCCCGCGGCTCCTCGTCAGGATCGACACGGGCCATGCAAGCGGTCGATTCGTTTCAGCCAACCTCTATTCGTGCCGCCGGTTCCACATGGCAGGCCCTGCGTGGCTTTTCTAACCGGTAAGACCGCCAGTGAGTTTCCAGCGTGACGAGTTCTTGCGCTTTCCTTGTCAATTGCAAGAGGGCGGACGAAGATTATCGAAGAGCCGACTCGAAAGGAACTGAAATGCGAACGTTTGCCACCGTCGCCTTAGTAGGCGTCACCGCCGCTGTCACATCAGTTTCGTGGGCGATGCAGAACAGCGCCGTGCCCGCGCTCGACGCCGCTGTGATCGGCGAAGCGGCTGGCGTGAAAGCGACGACGGCGGATGGCGGCGTAGTACGCATCGGTTGGCCGCGGGACGATGTGAAGGTGAAGGTCGATGGGATGTCATTGCAGCCCTTCGCCGGACTCGGCTCCTGGGCCGCGTTTCTTCCGACGGAGCACGGGGCGATGGTCATGGGCGATACCGTCGTTTTCCAGGACGAGGTCTCCCCGGCGATGGATGCCGCCTTCGCGAACGGTTTAGAGGTCTCCGCGCTGCACAACCATTTCTTCTTCGATGAGCCGAGGGTTTACTTCATGCACGTCGGCGGAAGCGGCGACCCGGCGGAGCTTGCCGCGGGTATCAAAGCCGTTTGGGACGCGATCAAGGCGGTGCGACAGAAACGGCCGGAGCCGGCGACGACCTTCGGCGGCGCGAGCCCTTCGGGTGAGAACGCGATCACCGAAGGGCCGATCATGGCGGCTCTCGGTGGAAAGGTTGAATCGAAGGACGGCATCGTCAAGGTGTCGATCGGCCGCAAAGGCCGGATGCACGGAATGGAGATGGGCGGATCGATGGGCCTGACGACGTGGGCCGCATTCTCCGGGAAAGACGACCTCGCCGCAGTGGACGGCGACTTCATCATGACGGCGAACGAAGTGCAGCCCGTGTTGCGAGCGCTGCGGGAGGGTGGAATCCACGTCGTCGCTCTGCATAACCACATGATCGGTGAGGAGCCGGCGTTTTACTTCACCCACTTCTGGGGAAAGGGATCGGCCCAGAACCTTGCGGCCGGTTTGAAAGCCGCGCTCGCGGCGCAGGCTGCGGCCGAAAAGGAACTCGGGCACGGTAAATAACCGCATTGCGACACCCATTGCGGTGGGTTTGGCGGCTGATACACTCCCGCCCATGAACACCGACGAGCCACTCGCCGTGTCGTCACCGGCCGTCCCACTGGACAGCACGCCGGTCGCGGCGTCCGACCCTGCGTACACGCTTTCGCAACTCAGCGGCTACTTCCTGCGGCTCGGGACGCTGGGCTTCGGTGGACCGGTCGCCCTCGTCGGCTACATGCACCGCGACCTCGTCGAGGAACGCCGTTGGGTGACGGACGCGGACTACAAGGACTGGCGCTCTCGCAACTCATGCCGGGGCCACCGTAGCGGCAGTGGCGATCTTCCTGCCGTGCTACGTGCTGACAGTCCTGCCCGCTCCCTACTTCAAAAAGTACGGACAGCGACCGGGACTGATCGCGTTTGTGGACGGAGTGACGGCCGCGGCCATCGGCGCGATTGTTGTGCTCGGCCGGCGCACCGTCTTCGCGGACGGCCTCGGGCCCGACCCGGTCAAGGTCGTGCTGCTGATCGCGACCATCGGATTGCTCGTCCGCTTCAAGAAACTCCCCGAACCGGTACTCATCTTCGCCGCCGGGTTGATCGGGTTGGGCGTCTTTCCCTTGTTCGGCCGGTAGGGCGACTCTCCGAAACCGAGGAAAAGATCAGATAACTGCACGGCATGGAATCGCAGCGATGACTGAGAACGCGGTCGGAGGGATATAACGCTGCAACCGGGTGGCAAAAAGCGGCTGCTAATAACCCTATTCTCGCCGCGACCTCGACAGCCCTGGCGAAGTCACGCTCAGCGTAGACCTCGGTGATTCTCGCGTTCGCTTGTCCGAGGACGACCTGCGCCGACTCCAAGTCGAACCGTGAGCGCACAACTGTGGCGAAGGTATGCCTGGGTCGATTCGGTACCCACGGTTGGGAGAGGTAGCCCTCTTGCAGGCGCGGCGGATCGCGCGGCCGAGACTAAATATATGGATCGTGCATATACGGATCGCGCCGCGCTCATTCCCGAAATGGTGAAGGCTGGTGAAAGGGGAGCGGACCGATGGTGCCTGCTCCTGATGAGGAACCTGCCCCGCCCGCACCGTGCGGTCGAACTAAGGCGTTACGTCGTCTCACTCTCGCCCGGACTGCTCGTAGATCCACGTGTGAGCGAGATCGGCGACTTTAGTGCGTCCCACCCTTACGTGTAGCGGTAGCCGCGGTGTCGAAGATGGCTGCGGCATTCGTGTTCGGGGAACAGGTCGAGCACGCGGCCGCAGAGTTCCCACAGCGTCTCGGTCGTGCGGGCGGC
>JACCRE010000083.1 GCA_013813775.1 Planctomycetaceae bacterium | reverse complement strand
GCCGCCCGCACGACCGAGACGCTGTGGGAACTCTGCGGCCGCGTGCTCGACCTGTTCCCCGAACACGAATGCCGCAGCTACCTCCGGCACTGCGGCTACCGCTACACGTAAGGGTTGGACGCACTAGTCGAGAGACGAGGGATGAGAGTCAGAGCGAAAAAGGCTCCGATGTCTCGCCTCGCATCGAAGAACGACCTCTCTGGACTCTGGACTCTGGACTCTCGACTCTAGCCTCTCGACTCTTCCATGTTCCAACGCATCCTGATCGCGAATCGCGGGGAGATCGCCCTGCGGGTGATTCGCGCCGCCCGCGAGATGGGCATCGAAACGGTGGCCGTCTTCAGCGAAGCCGACCGCGGTGCGCATTACCTGTCACTTGCCGACGAAGCGATCTGCATCGGTCCGGCACCGGCCTCCGAGAGTTACCTCAAGATCGACCGGATCATCTCGGCGGCGGAGATCGGCAACGTCCAGGCGATCCATCCCGGCTACGGCTTCCTGAGCGAGAACTCACATTTCGCCGAAGTCTGTCGCAGCAGCAATATCGAGTTCATCGGGCCACCGCACGAGGCGATGGCGAAGGTCGGCGACAAGGTGTCGGCCCGCGAACTCGCGATGAAGGCCAAGGTGCCGGTGGTGCCGGGCAGCGACGGGCTCGTCACCGAAGAGAACGCCGCGGTCGCGCTCGCCAACAAGATCGGCTACCCGGTGCTGATCAAGGCCACGGCCGGCGGCGGCGGCAAAGGCATGCGCGTCGTCCGCAACGACATCGCGCTGAAGGCCGGCCTCAAAGCCGCCGCTCAAGAGGCCGACAAGGCGTTCAAGAACGCGGGCGTGTATCTCGAAAAGTACATCGAGCGGCCGCGGCATGTGGAAGTGCAGGTTCTCGGCGACCAGCAGGGCAACCTGCTGCATCTGTGGGAGCGGGACTGCTCGATGCAGCGGCGCCACCAGAAGCTCGTCGAGGAAAGCCCGGCCCCGAACCTGCCGACGAACGTCCGGCGGAACATCTGCGATGCCGCCGTGCGTCTGTGCAAGACGGCCGGCTATTACAGTGCGGGCACCTGCGAATTCCTCGTCGATCAGGACAACAACTTCTACTTCATCGAGGTCAATGCCCGCATTCAGGTCGAGCACCCGGTCACCGAACTCGTCACGAACCTCGACCTGATCAAGCAACAGATTCGCGTGGCGGCCGGCGAGTCGCTCGACATCAGGCAGAAGGCGGTGCCGCAGATCGGCTCGGCGATCGAGGTCCGCATCAACGCCGAGGATCCCGACAACGACTACCGGCCCTCACCGGGTCGCATCACAAAGCTGCGCGTGCCGGGCGGACCGGGCGTCCGCTGGGACAGCCACGTTCATGAAGGCTACATCGTCGGTCCGAATTACGATTCGCTGATCGGCAAGCTGATCGTCCATCGCGACAGCCGAAACGAGTCGATCAAGACGATGCGCCGTGCGTTGGCCGAGTTCGACGTCGAGGGCATCAGGACGACGATCCCGCTGCTGCGAAAGATCCTCGCCCACCCCGACTTCGCCGACGGTCGCGTTGACACGACTTTCGTCGAACGCACGTGGTCGGGGAAGTAGGTGGTCGGGAGATCGTTCGCGACATGGGAGTTTCTCTTTGCGAACGTCAAGGCGGCCGTCGCGGAAGATCGTTATCTCGTCGGCTTGCATGCCTACGAGAGGATGACGCAGCGTGGAATCCTCGAATGGCAGGTCGTTGCGGGCCTCGAACACGGTTGACTGGAAGTTGAACGCCCGCACGACGTTCCGAATCCTATTCTTGAGGTTTGTGAAATGCTGCCGGACGGAACTGAGTTCAGAGCGGTCTAGCGGCCGAGCTGTGTCGGGTGAGCCTCGGCCCACCCTGCGAGACAAGGTCAAACCGTTTCAGTCCTGCACGAGCTTGTCGACGGGATCACCAAAGAGCAGATCGACGCCCGGGCCGCCGTAGAACTCATCGTACACGCCGTTGCGGCCTTCGAGCATGTCGGCACCACCTAGGCTCCACGCCTGTGAGGAGATGCCGGTCGCGTTTGTGAAGCTGTCGTTGCCGTTGCGGCCGTAGAAGTTCATGGCTTGGTCAAAACGGCCGATCGGATCTCCATAGGTTGTGTAGAAACGTGACGTCGAGTAGCCCGTCGCGGGAACTTGATAGGTGGCCAGGTACCCCGAGCGTCCAAGTTCGTCCGTCGAGGCCTGGATTCTCACCGTCGCTCCGCTCCGATGGGCGTAGAAGACGAACGCAATGTGATTGACCTGTAAAAAGTTTCCGCTCACCGGTTGCTGCTCGTAGGTGATGAAAGAGCGAGTGTTGAGCGGCGAACGGGAGAACGTGCCGTCATTCACGTCGACCCAATTCGCCGCCGGGTTCCAATAGCCCACCGATTCATGAGTGAGCATCTGCGAGGTCGAATCGAATGTCGAGGCCCACCAGCCGCCATCGTTGGTTCGGCCGACGAGCGCCGTGAAGAAACCCGGTTTCGCAGCGACGTATACGTCGTGCCAACCGGCGACTTCGCTCCAGGCGCCGATCGCTCGCGTGACGAACGACGTGCCGTTCCAGGTCGAAGCCCACCACTGACCGTAGTCGGTGCGACCGATGAGATCCGCCGTGCCGTCGCGGTCGATGTCGCCGACCACGACGTCGCGCCAGTTCGCGGCCTCGTTCCAACCGCCCAGCATGACGGTGCGGGCGCTCGCGTCGCGACTCACGGCAAGCGCCTGCCAGCGCCCCGTCAGGCTGCGCGCGACGATCGTATGCTTCGGGGTGGTAACGCCGCCGTCTCGAAACTGCATGACCGTCAATCGAGCGTCGTGCCAGCCTTGCGTCTCGTCCCATTGGTCCAGCGTCACGGTGAACCTGGTCACGCCGAACCCGTATTGCCCCTGAATCGTATAAGTCGCCTGCCACACGCCGGTGGAAGACCTGCCCACGAGATCGGTGTAGCCGTTCCCGTCGATGTCGGCGACGAACACGTCGCGCCAGCCGCCGTTGGCGTCCCAGGTGACCAGGGCCTCGTTGCGAAACGTACCGTCGCCGTTGGCGAGGGCGGCGTACCAAGTGCCGTTCGCGGCCCGGCCAACGAGGTCGTCGACACGGTCGTTATTGACGTCGGCGATCTTCACGTCGGACCAGGTGGTATTCGTGGCCCAGGTCACTCCCAGCATCGTGGTGGAACCAATGCCGTCGGACAGCGAGACCCACCAACCGCCACCGGTCGGATCCCAGCCGGCGAGATCGCTGAGGCCGTCGCCGTCAAAGTCTCCGTGCCCGACGAACTTCCAGTTCACCGCCGTCGACCAACTGGCGAACGTCGTCGTGACATCGGGACCATGATCCCCGGCGAGATCGAATTCGCTCGTCCACCAGTTTCCGTCACTCGCCCGCCCGATCACCTGCGAATCGTACTCGGCGTCGGCGATGTAATTCGCGCCGAAATCGGAGGCGTACGTCAGCAACAGTCGCTGTTCGAGCACTTCAGCCGCGACGTTCTCTCTCACGTTCCAAGAGGAGCGGCGGCGAGCGTTGGAACGCGCCGACAAGCAAGCTGAGAAACGCAAGGGCGGGCCTGCTGAGGCAGTGTGTAGGTGCGGATAAACGCCAGTAAAGCATACTACCCCTGAGAGCGGTCGTGAAAGATTCCAAATCGTCCGAATAACACTTTAGGGGATCGCCCTACCGCAATCCTGGTTGAGTTTCACCGCAAAGTGATGGCTCGTGATGTCTATGCGCTGTCGCAAGTAAAAGCGATGGGCTTCGAAGCGTTAATGCGTACCACCCCTGTCTCTAGCAGCCCGTTGAAGTATTCAAAATGCCTCGCGACGCGTCTGAGTCATGAGCCGAATTCCCTGCATTTCTCGACATTTGGCTGGTTCGTCGGCCGGTGCCGTCGATTACTTCAACAGGCTGCT
>JACCRE010000082.1 GCA_013813775.1 Planctomycetaceae bacterium | reverse complement strand
GCCGCCCGCACGACCGAGACGCTGTGGGAACTCTGCGGCCGCGTGCTCGACCTGTTCCCCGAGCACGAATGCCGCAGCCATCTTCGACACCGCGGCTACCGCTACACGTAAGGGTGGAGCGCACTAGAGAATCAGCGGCGTCGTCAGCGAGATCTCTCGACTCTCGCCTCTCGTCTTTCGACTTCTTGCATTCGCGTCCATTCGCGTGATTCGCGGGAGGTCATCAATGGCTTCCCACCCTGTTCGTTGACGTTTGGGTGTTCCCTTGGTATCTAGGTGCGTTGGATTCAGCCAGAATTTTCCGATTTGAACGAGCGAGAGGGAGTCTGACGCGATGCCCCGCACTGAACGCGGCCGCGAACTTGCCCGCCGGCGTGCCCGCAAGGACAAGCTCAAGAAGCTGCGCACCAAATACGCCGCCGCGAAGACCGACGCCGACAAGCAGTTGATCTTCGAGAAAGCCCGCAAGATCAGCCCGTTCATCAAAATGGAACCGGCCGCGGCGACGTGATGGCTGTTGAAAATCTGAATTGCAAAAAGCCCGTCGAGATTGACGGGCTTTTTTTGCGCTGTGCCAAGAGCGGATCGACGAGTCGGCGTTGCCGTTCGTGCCCTCGGCACACGAGGGAGCGTTGGGCGCCGGCTCGTCATTCGGCTGCCCCTCTCCCGCCGCCCCATGTCGGCGGAGGCAGCCAAGGCTCCCGTGGGCGCGGTTCGGTCAGCGGCATGATCCAGGGATGGCGGCTGAAGAAACGCACCGGCTGCCGGCCCAGATCGATCGTCGGATCGACGAGCGGCTGAGGCTTGCGACCGTTGAGAGAGACCAGATCGAGCACATTGACGGTCGCCTGCGGGTAGCCGGCGTCCGCGAGCTCGCGAGAGATGAAACGGCTGAACTCGTGCAGCATGTCGGGGTATTGCGTCATCCGCTCGATCTGCTTCGGTGACGACAAAGAGTTGCGAGGGTCGATCAGGAACGTGCGGCCGCTGATCGGGTCGTGCGCGGTGATCCGCAAAGCGGCCGCCTTGTCGGTCAGCATCATCCGCCAGGAGAAGCGGGCGCCCTCCTCGGTCCAGGCGACGTCGCCGGCATACAGGAAATGCCGCAGCGGCACGAGCAGCTGCACCGTCATCCACGCGGTGAGAAACGTGAGCGCCAACGGGCGGCGACGAGATGCACCCGCGTCAATCCGCCCGATCGGTTGCGTCGGAGACGCGAGTCGCAGGAGCCGTCGCGGCCAATCGGGCGGCAGGAACAAAGTCGTCGCGCAAATCATCAGCCACGGAAAGACGCCGATCCGGAACATCGCCGCATTCAACAAGTGGAATCCGATCGCCGCGATGAACGCCCAGAACCGCGTCGGCTTCCACAGCAGGCACGGCACGATCAGCAGATCGAGCAGAAGTCCGCCGTAACTGAAAACGAGTGCGGTCGATCGCTCGGCGAAAAACGGCAACGCGTCGGTCAGATGCGTCATCCGCGACATCCAGACCTGCATCGGCTGCCCGTGAAGCCAGTCGCCGTTGAGCTTGGCGATGCCGCCGAACACGTAGGGCAACGTGATCTGAAAACGCATCAGCCACAGGCACCAGGCCGGAACCATCGACGGAGTGACGCGGCGACGAGCGCGGAGCGAAAACGCCCGGTCCGCTCCGCTGAAGGCCATCAGAAACGTCAGCAGACAGATGAGATACTGGTGATTGAGGTACTCCGTCTTTTCGATCAGCAGCACGTAAGTCCAGCCGAACGACAATAGAAGGCACGCCGCTCGAAACCACAGCCCGACCGCCGCGAGGGCCGCGACCAGGCCCAGCGCGAAGAAATGCAGCGACATGCCGTCGCCGGGCAGCGGTTTCACCCATCCGAAACCGGCGAAGGTGAAGTGAAAGGCCGAAACGTCGTAGAGCGTGCTCACCCACCCGTTTCGGAAATACCGCCAGACTTCCCACAGCAGCAAACCGCCGAAGGCGATCCGGAACGCGGCGAGAGACGCGACATCGATCGGATCGAACCATCGCCCTGTGATCGCGACCGCCCGCTCGCGAAGCCGCTTCGCACGCGTCGCGCTCGCTTCGGAAACGACGTCGGGGCGCGCGACCATGAGCGATCCACGTTCACGGCAAAAGATAAAGAAGCGACGGACGCACCCGCCAGGACACGGTCCCGCGCGGTGGGCGGCTCGGCCGAACGGCCGTAAGCATGTGCACGCGGCACCGTGCCTACGCATTCGCGAAGGCATGCCACCCACGCGCCAGGGGCGCCGTCCGTCGCGGTCGGAAGGCGATCACTTTTTGAGCTCGATGTTGATTTCGTTGTCGCCCGCTTTGACTTCGACCTCGGCCTCTTTCGGCGTCATACCGGCGAACTCGGAAGGCTTCGGCGGCGCAGCGTGGTCGGCGTCCGGGTCGTCTTCCTCGGGAGCGGCGACGGCTCCGGGCGGCGGCGGCGGCTGGAACGCGACCTTGTGCTTGCCGATCACCGCGCCGTCGTCGTCGCCGTAGGTCGCCAGCGTGTAGGTGCCGTCGCTTTGAATGACGGCCGAGGCCGGCTTGCCGGGGCTCTCCGACGCGCCCGCATCGGCGACGGGAATGAACGTCAAGCCGCCGCCGGGAACCGGCTTGCCGTCATACGTCACCTTGCCGTGAACGGCGGCGGTGTCGGGATTGCCGGAGCCGCAGCCCGACGCGACGAACAGCGCGATGCCCGGGACCGCAAACCACGAGCAACGCCGCAGGCAGCAAGACATGGTTGATCCTCACAAGAAAAACATGGTGAATTGAAAAAGGAAGACGACCGACCGAGCGTTCGCGGAAAACGCACTCGGCCGGTCGCTCAGTCAATCGAAAAAGAACGCGGCGTCAACTACTCCGGCGAAACGGTCTCTTTACCGTTGGCCGAAGCGAGACCAGCATACACGGTGGTGTTGACGTTCTCGCTGATGAACCGCACCGCACCGTCGCCGAAGGCGAACTGGGCGCCGCCGGTGTGCTGACTGCCGAAGCTCAACTCCGCTTCACGGCCTGCCGTATCGGCGTCAGCCGTACTCGTCTTTCTATTCAAGAAGAATAGAGCATTTGCGAAGCGGAGCGCGGAACCGACGGGACGCAGATTGCAGTTGCCGGAACCGTTACCGCCGGACCAGACAGGCCAATTGCGGTGGCCGAGGTTCGAATTGTTGACGTACTGCGTTTCGGTGACCTCACCCACGAAAAAGGTGTTGCTGGATCCGTCAATGATGTCGCCGAACGTCTGGTGGTAGCTGTTGTTGTTCTCGTTGTCGAACCGCAAGATGCCGTTCTGGCGATTGCCGCGCATCCCGCTATTCGCGCATCCGGTTTGCGTGTCGTCGTAATATGACCCGATGCTGCCGCAATAGTTCGACTTGCCGATCCCGCGGCTGTTGATGCGGTTCAGCGTATCAGACGGGCAAACAAAGGCGGCAATGGCCGACTGGATAGGACCGCTGGTCATGTTGCCACCATCGTAGCCGTCCGTGTTATTCGCCGTTACTGTTTCGGCACGTTGATTCGGAGGTCCGTTCGCTTGATCAATGTTCCGCGTCGGCGTCCCATCCGCAAGCTTGTAGTCATGCCGCCCCGCCTTGAACGTGAGGACCGTAGGGACTGGAGGCGTGATGGTCGGAATGCCGTTGCCCGCGATCGCGTTGTAGATCGCCGGCTGCTCGATGTAGGGCAGCAGATAGAAGCCCCAGCCGTAGTTGTTCGTGTCGTCGTCCGTCATGCCGGCCGGGAAGTTGAGATACACGTCGTGGAAGTTGTGGGCGGCGAGAGCCAACTGCTTGAGGTTGTTCTTGCACTGCGTGCGGCGGGCGGCCTCGCGGGCCTGTTGCACGGCGGGCAGCAGTAGGGCGATCAGCACGGCGATGATCGCGATGACCACGAGCAACTCGATGAGGGTGAAACCGAGCCGTCGCGACGGCTCGGATGCAGGAAGACGACGCATGCGCAAGACTCCTGAAGCAGAGAGAAAGGAAAGAAACAAGGAAGTGAACGGTGGGCCAACCATGCAGGCCGTACCTGCGATCTCTGAAATCGCACGTGAATGTGCGAGACGTGATGTCGGCGGAGCACGCTCCGCCGCGCGGGCAGTTATTTCAGTTCGAGGAGAATGTCGGTCTTGCCGGTTGCGGGAACCTCCAGCGTAAGTCCGGATTTGTTGGGATCACCGTACTGCTCGGGCAGCATGTTCTTCGCCGGCGGAGCGGTGTTGTCGCTGTCGTGCGAATCCGCCGGAACCTCCGACATTTCAGGCATGACTTTCTTCGAGACCGCGACCTTGTACTTGCCCGGCACGACGCCCGTTTGCGGCGGCCAGGCCGCCAGCGCGAAGGCGCCTCCCGATCTGGTGACGGCGGAGGCGCCGTACACCTCGCCGCCGGCGGCATCGGGAACCAGCAGAACGGTCGCGCCCTCGACGCCTTCGCCTTTGTAGGTCAGCTTGCCTTCCGCGGGTGCGGTCGCCGGGCGCTTTTCGGTCCATTCGTCGGAGCCGCCGCCGCAACCGGCGACGAAGGCGAATCCGAGGATCAGCAACAATGCCTGTCTCAATGCCGTCCGTCCTGCGCGAAGGGTCGTTGAAATGACGTCCGCCGACGAGGGTCGGCGGACGCGTGAATGCCGTCGCGACGAGCGATCGGATCAGAAATCCGACGTGACCTCGCCGCCGCTGCGCGTGCCGAGCGCTCCCCACACGCCGTACGGGCTGGGACCGCCGGCGGTCGCCAGCGGTGGAGTCGCCCCGAGGTTGCCGGAGTTGATGTTCTGGCTGACGAAGCGGACCGCCCCGTCGCCCATCAGCACTTGCGCCCCGCCGGTGTGCTGACTGCTGGCGGTGTAGTATCCGGGCCCCCAGTGATTTGCTTCCGAAATGCCATTAGACGTGACTGCAAAGCAACTCGCCGAGTTTGGCGGCAGAATCGTGTTGAAGCCGGCGAAGTAGGCGGCACCGTCGGCCCAGCGGAAGCCCGGCGACGTATCGCCGGTGTACGTAGAGCCGACCGGGTACGTTCCGCCCACAAGGCGGGCCTGACATTCGATGGGAGTCGTGGCGATCGCGGCGGAAACCATTCCCAGATCCTCGCGATTGAAGGGCCGCGCCTTTTCCGACATGGCGATCGTGTTGCTCGACCCGTCGGTGATCTTGCCGAAGCCGTAGCACTGATAGACGCCGAACAGGCCCCGCGAGGGCTTCGGTGCGAGACTGAACGCCGTGCGACTCACATTGTTATTGCTGTCGAGCAGATCGTCGCCGCCGGAGAACGCGTAATTCGTGCGTCCTCGCTGAGCACCGGCGGGGGGCGCCGCGTTGCCGTTACTGGGACAAGAGAGCATGGGCAGCACCTGTTCGTACTCCGCATAACCGGGCGGATTCGGCGCCGAGGTCGCACTGTTCCACGGCGGCCCCTGCGGAGACTTGCTCATGATCGCGTTGTAGATGTTGTTCTGCTCGTAGAACGGTGCGATCAGCACGAAGGCGCTGAGCCGGCCGCGCTGGGTGCCGTTGTTCGACGTGTCACGATCGCCGCTGCCGCCCTGGCGAGGCGGAAAGAGGTTGTACGTGTCGTGGTAATTGTGAAGCGCCAGACCCAACTGCTTGAGATTGTTCTTGCACTGCGTCCTGCGTGCGGCCTCGCGGGCCTGCTGGACCGCCGGAAGAAGCAAGGCGATCAAGACCGCGATGATCGCGATGACCACCAGCAGCTCGATCAGAGTGAATCCGCGTCTTTTGACGATCATGTGACGAGACCTTCGAAGGGAAGAGAACGGAACGGAACCGCAGAATGAGGCGGAGAAAACGCTGACGGAAGCCACGCCTACTCACAGAGAAAGCCGAGCATCGCGAGACTGCGACGAAAGACATTGATGGGTAGATATAGTTATGACGATGCGTTCACGAAAAATCAAGATGCTGCCGGTTCAAAATTTGTCAGCCGTTCGTCCACGGAATCGACGACGCGGCGAAGGTGGTTTTTTGGGGGGGATCCGGCACATACAGGGTTTGGGGCGGAAGCGAAGGCGGATGCCCCCAGCCGGCGAACTGCGGACTGAGCTTGAAAACGTGGCCGGTAAACGTGTCACGACCTGGCATGTCGCCCCGCACATCCGCGCGTCCGGGGCTTCGGACCTGCGTCCTCCGGCCCCGACCACGCCATCCCAAAAAGGCCCGGACAGAAAAGCTCCGTGCAGGCCTTCCTGGAACACTGCGACAAGCCTCACCCCTTCTTCTCATACTCGGCATCGATCACGTCTTCATCCGCGGCGGCGGGCTGGCCGTCGCCGGTCGGGGACGCATCGGCACCCGCTGCGCTTTGCTCGTAAGCCTTGGCGAAGGCGGCGCTGGCCTGTTGCAGGTCGTTGACGGCACTGTTAATCGCGTCGACGTCGTCGCCTTCGATGGCTTTGCGGACCTTCTCGACCGAGGATTCGATCGCCGACTTCGAGCCTGCGTCGAGTTTCGAAGCGTGCTCGTTCAGCAGTTTTTCCGTCTCGTAGACGAGGCGGCTGCCGTTGTTCTTCGCTTCGGCGAGCTTGCGTTTCTTCTCGTCCTCGCCGGCGTTCTTTTCGGCGTCCTTGCGCATTTTTTCGATTTCGGCGTCGGAAAGGCCGCCCGATTGCTCGATGCGGACCTTCTGCTCTTTGCCGGTCGCCTTGTCCTTCGCCGAGACGTGCAGAATGCCGTTGACGTCGATGTCGAACGTAACTTCGATCTGCGGAATGCCGCGCGGGGCGGGCGGCAGACCTTCGAGGTTGAACTGGCTGAGCAGGCGATTGTCGTTCGCCATCTTCCGCTCGCCCTGGAAGACGCGAACTGTCACCGCGGTCTGATTGTCGGCGGCGGTCGAGAAGGTTTCGGTCTTCGTGACGGGGATCGTGGTGTTCCGCTCGACGAGCACGGTCATGATGCCGCCCTCGGTCTCGATGCCGAGCGACAACGGAGTGACGTCGAGCAGCACGACGTTTTTCACGTCGCCCGCGAGGATGCCGCCCTGGATCGCGGCACCGATCGAAACGACCTCGTCGGGATTCACACCCTTGTGCGGCTCTTTGTTGAAGAGCGACTTCACCATTTCCTGCACGCGAGGGACTCGCGTCGAGCCGCCGACCAGCACGACCTCGTCGATTTCGCCCGGCTTGAGCCCTGCGTCTTTCAGCGCGTTCTGCACCGGCCCTTTGAGCCGCTCGATGAATTTATCGACGAGCCGCTCGAACTCCGACCGGCTGATCGCCATCTGCAAGTGCTTGGCGCCTGTCGCGTCGGCGATGATGAAGGGCAGATTGATGTCGGTCTGCTGAGCGCTCGACAGTTCCTTCTTCGCCTTTTCCGCGGCTTCCCGGAGCCGCTGGAGGGCCATCGCGTCTTTGCGGAGATCGACCCCCTGCTCTTTCTGGAACTTGTCGGCGATGTGGTTGATGAGCACTTCGTCGAAATCGTCGCCGCCAAGATGCGTGTCGCCGTTCGTGCTGAGCACTTCGACGAGCTCGTCGCCGACCTCGAGCACCGACACGTCGAACGTGCCGCCGCCGAGATCGAAGACGACGATCTTTTCGTCCTTCTTCTTTTCGAGTCCGTAGGCGAGCGCGGCCGCGGTCGGCTCGTTGATGATGCGCGAGACTTCAAGCCCCGCGATCTGGCCGGCGTCTTTCGTCGCTTGCCGCTGGGCGTCGTTGAAGTAGGCCGGGACCGTGATGACGGCCTTGTTGACCTTGTGTCCGAGGTAAGACTCGGCGGCCTCTTTGAGCTTGCGAAGCGTCATCGCCGAGATTTCGGACGGCGTGTACTCCTTGCCGCCCGCTCGCACCTTCACATACTCGTCGCCGCCGCCGATGACCTCGTAAGGCACCATTTTCTCTTCGGACTCGACCTCGCTGTGCCGCCGGCCCATGAACCGCTTGATCGAATAGACCGTGTTCTTGGGATTGATGACGGATTGGCGTTTGGCCGGCTCGCCGACGAGGATCTCGCCTTTATCGGTGAACGAGACGACGCTGGGGGTGATGCGGTTGCCTTCCTGGTTGGCGATCACCTTCACCTCGCCGCCTTCCATCACCGAGACGACCGAGTTCGTGGTGCCGAGGTCGATGCCGATGATCTTTTCGCCTTGAACAGCCATGTCTGGCTCCTTGTCGTGTCAATCAGCGCGTGTTCGCTGGGAATTGCGAGGAAGTGCGGTCCCGGACTACGCAAGATCGATGCCACTTCGATGCGGTGTTGGCTCTGTGATATAACCTGTTGTTATTTCACAGACTTACGTAGATGGCCGTGAACAGGGCGAAGCGTCGGTGCCAAAACGGCGTGTTTGCCATGCGGTTCGGCCGAATGAGAGGCTGCCGATTTGACACTTGGCAAATCAGGTGGACCGCGCCGGCGACGATGCCAGAAGGTCCGTTCCCGGCTATGGATAGGGCGTAGCGGTTGCTTGACTCTGTGTCGATACGCCAGTACAACGCCGCCGAAGAATTGGCCTTTATTAGGTGCTGACACCTTCCTCTCGTCGGCTCTTGGTGCGACTTCACCCCGGGGACGTAGGGCATGGCGAAGAAAACGTCCACCCGCCGACCAACGCAAGCGGCCGATCGCTCGGCTGCCCGGAAACCAGCGGCGTCCAAGAAGGCGAAGCGCCCTCAGCGTGGCGAAGCCTCTTCGGGTCAGACGCAGAGGTTGGATCGTGAGATTCTGGCGCTCCTGAATCGCCGCTTGGAAGTTGAGCGGAAGTCGCTCGAGTCGAGTCCCAACGTCGCGGCGAAGCTCTATAATCCGGCCGCCGACGATGAGCTCTATAGGGCAATCGAGGCCTCTAACCCCGGGCCGCTCCCGGCGGTCACCGCTCGCCGGATCTATCAGGAGTTGTTGAGCGCCGCCCGCGCTCAGGTGCGCGTCTTGCGGGTCGCGTATCTCGGTCCTGAATTCAGCTTCTCGCACTTAGCGGCGATCGAGAGATTCGGGCAGGCAGCGGACCTCGCCCCCGTCAGCACAATCGCGGCGGTTTTCGAGGAAGTGAATCGAGGGCACGCGACCTACGGCATCGCCCCGATCGAGAACAGCACCGACGGTCGCGTCGTCGATACGCTCTCAATGTTCACGAAATTGCCGGTGCGGATCTGCGGCGAAATCCAGCTTGAAATCCACCTGCACCTGTTGGCGAACGGCCCGCGCGGCGAAGTCAACGAGATCTACAGCAAGCCGCAGGCACTCTCGCAATGCCGTGAATGGCTGGCCCGGAACATGCCGAAGGCTCGGCTGATCGAGGTGACGAGCACATCCACCGCCGCGCAGTTGGCTCGAACCAAGCCGGGTGCGGCTGCGGTGGCGAGCGCTCAAGCGGCCGTTGCCAATCACCTGCAAATCATCGCCGAAAAGATCGAGGACAACCCTTACAACGTGACGCGATTCGCCGTGATCGGCGACGAAGAGCCGAAGAAGACCGGCAACGATCGGACGGCGGTGTTGTTGCAGATTCCGCACGAGCCGGGGGCGCTGCACGAAGCTCTGAACGCGTTCAAGAAGAACGGCATCAACCTCACCTGGATCGAATCGTTTCCCTTGCACGGTCCCGAGAGCGGCTACCAGTTCTTTCTGGATTTCGAGGGGCACGCGTCTCAGCCCGCCGTTCAGAAGGCGTTGGCTGAACTGGAAAAGCGAGCGGTGCGGATGGAGCTGCTCGGATCGTATCCGAAGGGAAAGGTGTTCAAGTAGCGGGTACCTGCTCGTCTGGTGTCGGGTAGACATTGGCGGCCCTCGCTCTTCACCGTCACCTGCTCATCCTTCACGCTCCCCGTACCAGACGACCAGACACCAGACCACCTCCCAAAGGGAGTCTCATGCGGCGAATGTTTGTGGCGGGCAACTGGAAGATGAACACCGACCGTGCCGGCGGAACCGAGCTGGCGCGGGCGATCGCGAAGGCCGTGCCCGCGGACGCTGCGGTCGATGTGCTGGTCGCTCCCCCCCTTCCTTATCTGCTGCCGATCGGCGAGGCCATCGCTGGCAGCGGCGTCGCGCTCGGCGCGCAGAACGCCTACTTCGAGCCGCCCGGTGCGTTCACCGGCGAAACCAGCATCGGGATGCTCAAGGACGTCGGGTGTCGTTATGTCATTCTCGGCCACAGCGAGCGGCGGCAGGTTCTCAGGGAAACCGACGAGACGATCAATAAGAAGGTCGCGGCGGCTGTCGCGGCGGGCCTGGGCGTGATCCTTTGCGTCGGCGAAACGCTCGACGAGCGAGACGGCGGCACGACCGAAAAAGTGCTCGAAACGCAGCTTTCGGCGGGCCTGAAAAGCCTCGCCGCCGACGCGGTTTCTGACCTCGTGATCGCTTACGAGCCGGTCTGGGCGATCGGGACGGGCCGCAACGCCACGCCGGAGCAGGCCCAAGCGGCGCACGCCTTCATTCGGAGCTGGTTGTCGAACCGATTCGGTCCGACGGTGGGAGCGGCGACCCGAATTCAGTATGGTGGTAGCGTCAAGCCGGACAACGCGGCGCAACTGCTCGGCCAGCCCGACGTGGACGGTGCTTTGGTCGGCGGGGCGAGCCTGAAGGCCGACTCGTTTCTCGCGATCGTGCAAGCCGCCCAACAGGTCGGCGCGGCTCGTCGCTAATCTATTCCGTATTCGAGACGGCGTGGCCGTCCGGCTCCGGAGCACACGGATCGTCTCATGAGCTATCTCTGGTCGTATCTCGCGGTAGCGGCGCTCACGCTCACCTGCTTTCTGCTGATCTTCATCATTCTGCTGCAACGCGGTCGTGGCGGCGGTCTGGCCGGCGCCTTCGGCGGCGCGGGCGGACAAAGCGCCCTCGGAACGAAAGCCGGCGACGTCTTCACAAAGATCACGGTCGGCCTGGCGATCTTCTGGGTGCTGCTGGCCTGCCTGTCGATCTACGCCTTGCGCTCCGAATCCGAAAATCGCATTCGTCTCGACGAAGGAGAGTCTCAAAGCGGCACGCTTGCGTCCGGCGGCGAGGACGCGGACGAGGCCGAACTTGATGCTGAGGCTTCGCCAGCGGGCAAGGCGGATGCTGTTCCTCCAGCCGGTGGCGACAACGGTCCGACGATTCCCGATACCGAGTCTCCCTGATTCATGGCTGCGGCAGGAAAGCGAGGGCCGTGTCCATGCTTCTGAGTATGACCGGGTTCGGCGATGCGCGACGACAAGACGGCTCCCGTACGATCACCGCTGAGGTTCGGACGGTCAATAATCGCTTCCTGAAGTGCTCGATTCGACTGCCGGATGCGTATTCGGCGTTCGAATCGGACATCGAAAAGCTGGTGCGATCGTCGATCTCGCGCGGCACCGTCAACGTTACGATTCGCATCGAACGCGCCTCGGAAGCGAACCGCTACCGCATCGATACCGATGTTTTGGCCGCCTATGCCGCCCAGATCGACGGCGTCTCCGACAAGCTTGGATTGGCGAGCAGCGGGCTCGACGCTCTGCTGCAACTGCCGGGCGTGGTGAGCGAGCGATCGGGAACGATCGAAGACGCTTCGGGCGATTGGCACTTGCTGGAATCGGCCGTCGGCGACGCTCTGAAGAAGCTCGACACATTTCGCCGGGCGGAAGGCGCGGCGATGGCCGACGATCTGCGAGCCAATCTGGCAATTATCGAGACCGAGCTCGAAGGCGTCGTCGTGCAGGCTCCGGGCGTCGTGAGCGAGTTTCGCGACCGGCTGAAGGAGCGGGTCGCGGAGCTGCTGTCGGGCAGTGAAGCGAAGGTGAACGACGCCGACCTGATCCGCGAGGTCAGCATTTTCGCGGAACGGACCGACATCAACGAAGAGATCGCGCGGCTGCGATCGCACATCGTTCAGTTCAAGGCGTTTCTCGAAGATCACGTCTCGCAGGGACGCAAACTCGACTTCCTGACGCAGGAGCTGTTTCGCGAAGTCAACACGATCGGTTCGAAGGCGAATAACGTGGCGATCGCCCACCGGGGGGTCGAAATGAAGGCGGCGGTTGAAAAAATTCGGGAAATTCTACAAAACATCGAGTAGAGTGCGGCATTCCCGAAGGGGCGAGGGATGACGGGCGGGCAAACCGTGGGCTCGGCCGAGCCGCGCATCGTGGTGATTTCCGGCCCCAGCGGCACGGGAAAGACGACGGTCGTTCGCCGGCTGATCGAAACGGCTCCCGTCGCCATCGTGAAGGCCGTGACGGCGACGACCCGTGCCCCCAGGCCTGGAGAAGCCGACGGGCGAGACTATCATTTCCTGTCGCCCGATGATTTCTTTCGATCGCAGACAGAAGGGCGGTTCCTCGAAACGGCGGAGGTCTTCGGAACGGGAACCTGGTACGGAACGCCCCGTTCCGAGGTCGAGCGGGCGCAGCGCCTGCAAGCCTGGTCGCTGTTGGAGATCGATGTTCGAGGAGCGTTGAAGGTCAAGCGGCAGTTCGAAGACACGGTGATGATCTTCCTGCGGGCCGCGTCGGCGGAAGACTATGAGCGACGGTTGCGGCAGCGCGCGACCGAAACCGACGAGGCGATCCGCAGCCGCCTCGATCGCATGCGGGAAGAGTTGCGGTATGCGGACCGGTACGAGTTTCAGGTCATCAACGACGATGTCGAGCGAGCGGTCGCCGAGATCGGCGGCATCCTTCGACAACGAGAGGCGGAGCGAAATGCTTGACGCGTTCAAAGAAGAGAGAATCGTCAACAAGGTCGGCGGGCGGTTTAAGCTCTCGGCGTTGATCCAGAAGCGGATGGTCGCCCTGAACCGGGGAGCCCGTCCGCTGGTCGAATTGCAGACGAAAAACCTGATGGAAGTCGTCGTCGCCGAGATCCTTCAAGACAAGATCTATCTCGACGCTTCGGGAACGCTTCGCGAGCGCGCGGTCGCGTCGGTGTTCGACGGCGGTCCGTCGCCCGAAGACGCCGGCCCGTCGCTCGAAGACCTCTAAAGGATCGAACACGATCGACGATCGGAAGCCACCGGCGTCGGCCGGTGGGATTCCGTTTTCGATCGACGAAAGCCGTATCGATGAGTGCGCTCGACGGCCGTGAGATCCTGCTGGGCATCGCGGGCGGTGTCGCGGCCTATAAGGCGGCGGAACTGACGAGCCGGCTCGTTCAAAGCGGCGCGCACGTTTCGGTGGTGCTCACCGAAGCGGCGACGCACTTCATCGGCGCCACGACCTTCGAGGCGCTGACGGGCCGACCCGTGCATACCGACGGCTTTCGGCCCCGCGAGCACTTTCAGGGCGAGCACATCGGTCTCGCGCGACGGGCGGAGCTGTTCGTCGTCGCACCGGCGACCGCCGACTATCTTGCGAAAGTTGCGAACGGATTCGCGAACGATCTGCTCTCGACGCTCGCGCTCACGGTCACCTGTCCCGCCCTGTTCGCACCGGCGATGAACGCCGACATGTGGGCGAAGCCTTCCGTGCAGCGTAACGTCTCCCGCGTGCGCGACGACGGCGTGCAGATCGTCGATCCGGGATCGGGCTGGCTGAGCTGCGGCCAAGTCGGACCGGGACGCATGGCCGAGCCGGCAGAAATCCTCGCGGACATCGAACGGCTGTTATCATGAACGAGACCGGCGAGGCGGACTCGTCGGCACGCCGTGATGGGCCGGGACCAAAAGCATGTCGACCACCCTGCCGAAACGATCGGGCAACGCCTCGTCATCGCTTCAAGGCGGACCGCCGGAGGAACTGCGCAGCGGCGATCGGATGACGCGCGAAGAGTTTCATCGTGTTTATCTGCAGACGCCGGAACACTTCAAGGCGGAACTGATCGGGGGGATCGTCTACGTGGCTTCACCCGTCTCACGCCACCACGGCCGTCCGCATTTCCTGCTGAACTACGCGATGGTCGCGTACAGCGCACGCACGCCTGGTGTCGAAGGATTGAACAACTCCACGATCTTTCTCGACGACGACAGCGAGCCGCAACCAGACCTGTCGCTGCGAATTCTTCCGGAACACGGTGGCCAGTCGAGTACGACGCCTGACGGCAGTTACGTTGTCGGCGCACCGGAACTCGTCATCGAGGTTGCTTACAGTAGCCGTTCGGTCGATCTGCACGCCAAGCGAGATGATTACGCTCGCTGCGGTGTTAAGGAGTACGTCGTTTGGATGGCGAAGGACGACTCCCTCGCCTGGTTTGATCTCGCGCAGAACGTCGAGCGGCCTCTGTCGTCGGACGGCATTGTCCGCTCCATCGCGTTCCCCGGGCTTTGGCTCGACAGCAACGCCATCCGAGACGACGACCTCGCGCGGCTCACCGCCGCTCTTGAAGCGGGCCTCGCGACCCCTGAGCATGCCGCGTTCGTCCAGCGGCTTGCCGACTCGAAACGATGAGTCGGTCGATGCGCATCCTCATCACCGCGGGACCGACGCGCGAGTACCTCGACGACGTGCGCTACCTGTCGAACGCGAGCAGCGGCCGCATGGGTTACGCGCTCGTTGAGGCGGCGTTGAAGCTCGGGCACGACGTGGTGCTGGTCACAGGCCCGGTCGAGTTGCCGCCTCCGGCCGGTTGCGAGGTCCATGCCGTCGAAACGACGGGTCAGATGCGCGACGCCTGCGTCACGGCCTTCATGGAATGCGACGGAGTCATCGCGGCGGCCGCCGTGTGCGACTATCGGCCCGTTCGCCGCGTCACCGGAAAGATCGCGAAGACCGGCGGACCCATCACGATCGACATGATCGAAACCGACGACGTTCTCGCCGAACTCGGCGCGACGAAAGACGGGCGGTGGGTGGTGGGCTTCGCTCTCGAAGCGGAAAACCCACGCGAGCGGGCCTTGCAGAAGCTGCGGGCGAAAAACTGCGACTGGATCGTGCTGAACGGGCCAGCGGCGATCGGCTCCGTCGCCAATGAAGTCGAATTGCTGGGTGCGACGGGCGAGTCGCTTCAGACGTGGTCGGGAACGAAGCGAAACGTCGCCGACAAGCTCCTCGGTTGGCTGCACGAACGCTACGCGAAGGTCTGACGGTCTTCCAAGCAAGCGTAAGGTCTGCTGTGCGGACCAGCCTCTGCTGGCGGCGGTCCGAACAGTCTCGTGTACCGAGATCGTTCATCACGAGACAGACATGCGGACCAACCTCTGCCTACGACGGTCCGCATAGCGGACCCTACATTCCGACAGGCTTTGCGAATCCGTCCAACCGTCGCAAACGTCATTCGACGTTGCGAAAAGTCGGCGCACCATGTTTCCGCGCGGCAACGTGATTGTCGTTCGTGTGCTACGTTTGCCGCGGACGCCTCATTGCGCCTGCCGTTTCGCGCGGAAAGTGGCGACGGATCGGGCAAGGCAACGTGAAGCGTCCGCCGACGGCGGGACGGGCTTCGCCGTCGGACATCACCCCGACCGGACGCAGGATGATGATCGATTTCCGACGGATGGGGCTGGACCTGGCGGCCCTGGGGCTGTTCGCGCTGGTCGTGTTCGCGGGCCTGAGCCTCGCGAGCTACGAACCCGCCGATCCTCCGGGCGATGCGGTGTTCCCGCCGCAAGAGCACGTCGCCAATCTCTGCGGGCCGGCCGGCGCTCGCCTCGCTCACGGCGCCTTGTCGGCGATCGGGTTCGGGGCGTACTACCTGCTGTTCGCGGCGACGGTCGTCGACCTGCGACTCTTCGCGCGATCCGGCGAGTCGGACAAACTCTGCAGGACCGTCGGCTGGGGCATCACGCTCGCCGCGGTCTGCGGCGGCTTGTCTCTCATCATTCCCGCGGTCGGAAGGACCACCGTCGCCGGCAGCGGTGGTCAGTTCGGGGCCGCGCTCGCCGCTTTGCTCAGCGACCAGTTTTCATTGTTCGGCGGCTTGATTCTCATCGCCGCGGGCCTGACGGCGGGCGTCATCCTCTCAGGCGATTCCGCTGTCTTTGCGGCGATCGCCAGCGTCGTCCAAGGGCCATTTAAGCTGGCCGCAGCCATTTTGCGACTGATCTTTCGAGTGTTCACGCTGCCGTTCGTCGTCATCGCGTGGCTCGCTCGCCGTCGTCCGTCGAAGAGCGAGGAAGACGACAAGGCGTTGGAAGATGCATCCGTCGTCATCTCGCTTCCCACAGCCAAGGAGACGGTGGAGGCGGCCGCTCCGGAGGAACCGCCCATCGAGGAACGCCGGCCGATCCTGCGCCTCTTCAGCCGTGGCTCCAATGATGACACTGCTGCGAAGGCGGCGACGGAGCCCGAAGATCCAGTGGCGAGCAATGCCGAGGACAGCGAACCGGTGACGGTGCCGATACGGCCGTTGCGAGTCAATCCGCCGGCGACGTCGATTCGTCCACCGCATTCTGTGGCGGCTCCTCGCACGACCGATGCCGGCAATCCGCACGATCTGCCTGAGCTCAGCCTGCTCGACGATGCCGAAGAGTTCCCCTACGAACTGCTCGCCGAGAAGGCCCGCATCGCCGCGGAGACGCTCGAACAGACCTTTCGCGAGTTCGGCCTGAAGGTGACGGTGTCTGAGGTCGATACCGGGCCGGTGGTGACGCAGTTCGAACTCAATCTCGAAAAGGGTCTGCGGGTCTCGAAGGTCTCGGCCCTCGCCGACGACTTGGCGATCGCCCTGCGCGTGCCCGCCGTGCGGGTCGTCTCACCGATCCCCGGTAAGAACACGGTGGGCGTCGAGGTACCGAACGAAAAGCAGGTGATGGTTCGATTGCGCGAGTTGATCGAGTCATCGCCGGAGGACGCCGCGAAGCATCGCATTCCGCTGTTTCTCGGCAAGGACGTTTCCGGCCGGCCGCTCGCCGTCGATCTCTCGAAGATGCCGCACTTGCTGATCGCGGGGCGCACGGGCACGGGCAAGAGCGTGTGCCTCAACACGCTCATCATGTCGATCCTGATGACGCGCTCGCCGGAAGACGTGCGAATGCTGATGATCGATCCGAAGATGGTCGAGCTCAGCCCGTACAAGCGCATTCCGCACCTGATGCACCCCGTCATCACCGACATGAAGAAGGCCGAGGCCGTGCTCGGCTGGGCCGTCGACAAGATGGAGGAGCGTTACGATCTGCTCGCCCGTTGCGGCGTGCGGCACCTCGACAGCTACAACAAGTTGTCGCGCGAAGAACGCCTCGAGCGGATGGGGCTGAGCGATCTCGAGGAAGAGGCCAAAGCCCTGCCCGAACGCATGCCTTACATCGTGATCATCGCCGACGAAATGGCCGACATGATGATGACCAGCGGCAAGGACGTGGAGGGGCACATCATCCGGCTCGCCCAGAAGTCGCGTGCGGTGGGCATCCACCTCGTCCTCGCGACGCAGAAGCCGACCGTCGACGTCATCACGGGCCTCATCAAGTCGAACCTGCCGGCGCGAATCAGCTTCCAGGTCTCCAGTCGCACCGACAGCCGCGTCGTGCTGGATGAGAACGGGGCCGAACGGCTGCTCGGCAATGGCGACATGCTGTACCTGGCACCGGGCACGAGCAACCTGATTCGCGCTCAAGGCACCTACGTCAGCGGCGAAGAAGTCGATCGCGCGATCGATTTCTTCAGCGATTGCGAGCCGCAGTACAGCGAAGAATTAGCCCGGCTCAATATCGCCGGTGCAAAAGCCGGCGTCGCCGGGGGCAACCGCGAGCGCGACGACATGTACGATCGCGCGGTCGAGGTCGTGGTCAACGAAGGCCGCGGCAGCACGAGCCTGCTGCAGCGCGCCCTCGGTATCGGCTACGGCCGGGCCGCGCGCCTCATCGACTACATGGCCGAAGACGGCATCGTCGGCGATTACAACGGCTCCCAGGCCCGCGAGGTGCTGTATACGGCGGAGCAATGGGCTGCGGTGAGAGGCGAAAGCCTCGTCGAAGCGTGACATTTCTGGCATCCGACGCGACTTACCTGAGATTGGCCGAAGTTTGACCGCGAACCTGACAGAACGTAAGATCGTCTCACATAAAGTCTCGAAAGGTTTCACCGTGTCTGTCGCAGCGATCAGCATTCCGGTCATTATCGCAGGCGGGGGCCGCCCACGACCGTGAGGGCTGGATCGTTCCAGTGCGTGTTTGTCCCCTCAGGTCCTCCGACCTGAGGGTTTTTTATTGGCGAAATAGATCCGCCGGTCGCAGCCGGCGGGCTTCAACTCTCAACCCTCCACTTTCAACCCTCAACCCGTCATGTCCCGCGTTCAGATCTACGACACGACCCTGCGCGACGGCAGTCAGGGCGAAGGCGTGAACTTTTCGCTGCAGGACAAGCTGCTGATTACGCAGAAGCTCGACGAACTCGGCTTCGACTTCATCGAAGGCGGATACCCGCTCTCGAATCCCAAAGACGCCGAGTATTTCGAACGTGTCCGTGAGTTGGACCTGCGGCACGCGAAGGTCTGCGCGTTCGGTATGACGCGGCGTCGCGGCGTGACGGCCGATCAGGACGTCGGCATGCGGGCACTGGTCGCGTCACAGGCGCCGGTCTGCACGGTCGTCGGCAAGACCTCGGATCTGCATGTCACCGAGGTGCTGCGCGTCGATCTCGACGAGAACCTCGCGATGATTCGCGATTCGATCGCCTATCTGCGCTCCGAAGGCCGGCGGGTCGTCTATGACGCCGAGCACTTCTTCGACGGCTTCAAGGCGAACCGCGACTACGCCCTGAAGACGATCCGCGCCGCCGCCGAAGCCGGTGCCGAGATCGTAGTCCTCTGCGACACGAACGGCGGAACGCTTCCCGGCGACGTCGCCCGCTATGTCGAAGCGGCGCGCGACGCCCTGCCCTGCCCGATCGGCATTCATTGTCATAACGACTCCGACCTCGCCACAGCGAACTCGCTTGCGGCCGTCGATCATGGCGCGCTGCACGTGCAGGGAACGATCAACGGCATTGGCGAGCGCTGCGGCAACGTCGATCTGCTGGCGGTCGTGGCGAATCTCGTGCTGAAGAAGGGCCACGCCTGCCTGGTTCCCGACGGCGTCGGCCGACTGACGGAGCTTTCCCGCTACGTCTACGAACTGGCGAACATGAACTTCCGGCCGGGGCAGCCGTTCGTCGGTTCCAGCGCGTTCGCTCACAAGGGGGGCATGCACGTGCATGCCGTCAATCGGCTGGCGTCGAGCTACGAGCACATCGATCCCGCGACGGTCGGCAACCATCGCCGAGTCCTCGTGAGCGAGCTCTCGGGTCGCAGCAACATCGTCGCCGCGACGACTCGCATGCGGCTGGAGCAGGACGATGCCTTGCTCAAGCGAATTCTCGACCGCGTCGTCGATCTTGAGAACGAGGGCTACCAGTTCGAGGCCGCCGAGGCGAGTTTCGATCTGCTCGTGCGGAAGTGCGCCGGCACTTACGTGCCCCGTTTTGAACGGCTGCATTACCGTGTCGATGTCGTCACGCACGAAGGCCGCGAACCGGTGACCGAGGCGAGCCTCAAGCTGCGAATCGGCGGAGACCTCGAGCACGTCGTCGCCGAGGGGGACGGCCCCGTCAACGCGCTCGACACCGCCTTGCGCAAGGCTCTGATTCCCTCGTTCCCGTCGCTGTCGAAGATGCGGCTCGTCGATTACAAGGTGCGGGTCATCAACAGCAGTGAAGGCACCGCCGCGAGAGTGCGGGTGGTCATCGAAAGCAGCGACGACGACGAGGAATGGACGACCGTCGGCGTGAGCGAGAACGTCATCGAGGCGAGCTGGATCGCGCTCGTCGATAGCGTCGAGTATAAGCTGTATAAGGATGAGGGCCGGGCTGCGGAAGTGAATCGCCCGTCAGTGCCGGAACGCGTGGCCGCACTTTGAGAGGGACGACGTGACAACCTTAATTGAGAAGATCGCGACGGGCGAGGCGCCGCCGTTCGTCCCGCTGACGGTTGAGCAATATGTACAGATGGCGGAGGTCGGCATCCTGCCGACGACGCCGCGGGTCGAGTTGCTCGATGGCTTGCTCGTTCTCAAGGACCGCCGAGACGCGGAAGGCGACATCATGACTGAGGGGCCGCGGCACGGATTGATCGGTCGCAGGTTGTTCAAATATCTGGACACCCAAGCCGAGCAAGTCGGATGTCACGCCCGTTTTCAGCAACCGATGGCGATCCCTCCCTATCACGCGCCGGAACCCGACGTTTTCGTCGTCCGCGGCCCCGATACCGACTATGCGGAACGTCTTCCGGGGCCGGCGGACACGGTCGCCGCGATCGAGGTCTCAT
The DNA here is from genome assembly GCA_013813775.1 of Planctomycetaceae bacterium. Classification (GTDB taxonomy): domain Bacteria; phylum Planctomycetota; class Planctomycetia; order Planctomycetales; family Planctomycetaceae; genus JACCRE01. The sequence continues at coordinate 3,935 of JACCRE010000082.1, read as the reverse complement.
GGAGTTCACTCCGGACCGACCGCAGCACGAAACTGGAGCGTTACGCGGCAGCGGGTATTCCCATCTACTGGATCGTCGACCTCGTGAACGAACGGATCGAAGTGTATTCGGATCCGATTCCCGCCGAATCGCGCTACGGCGTCCGAACTGTCTTCGATTGGAAAGCCGCGCTTTCCCTTCCGCTGCCGGGCGGCGGCACGATTCACGTCCCGCTTGCCGAAATCTTTCCCTGAACTCGGCTGACCGGCCTCCTTTTGCCGTTCACGTTCTTTCGTCGGATTTGCCGCGATATGGACATCCCCAAGCAGTACGACCCCCACGTCGCGTTCGATCGTTGGTACGCCTATTGGGAAGAGCATGGTTTCTTCAACGCCGATCCCGATCCGGCGCCCTCTTCTTCAGGGAAAAAGGGGCCGCATACGATCATGATCCCGCTGCCGAACGTGACGGGTGCCCTGCATATGGGGCATGCGCTCAACGGCACGTTGCAGGATCTGCTCACGCGCTGGCGGCGGATGCAGGGCTACGAAGCCCTGTGGATGCCCGGCACCGATCACGCCGGGATCGCCACGCAGGCCGTCGTCGAGCGACGCATGCTCGAAGAGGAAGGCCTGACGCGGCACGACATCGGTCGCGAGGCCCTCGTCAATCGCATCTGGCGCTGGAAAGACACCTACGAGAAACGCATTCTCGGCCAACTCAAACGACTTGGCGCGAGCTGCGATTGGAGACGCACGCGATTCACGCTCGACGAAGTCTGCTCGAAGGCGGTCCGGCGGACCTTCTTCAAGATGTTCAGCGACGGCCTCGTCTACCGCGGCAAACGGCTCGTCAACTGGGATACCTACCTGCAAACCGCCGTCGCCGACGACGAGGTGTTCGAGGAAGAGACCGACGGCAAGTTCTGGACGTTCCGCTATCCCGTCGTCGGCGACGACGGCAACGTGACGAACGAGTCAATCGCCTTCTCGACGACGCGACCTGAAACGATGCTCGGCGACGTCGCGGTCTGCGTGCATCCCTCGGATGAACGCTATAAAGCTCTCATCGGTCGGAGGGTCCGCATTCCGGTCAATGGTCGCGAGATTCCGATCATCGCCGACGCCCTGCTCGCGAATCCGGAACTCGGCACGGGAGCGGTGAAGGTCACTCCCGCGCACGATCCGAACGACTATGCCTGCGGTCTGCGGAACAACCTGCCGCAGATCAACATTCTGAACCCCGACGGCTCGCTCAACGAAGAAGGCGGACGCTGGAAGGGGATCGATCGGCTCGACGCGCGACCGCAGATCGTCGAAGCGATGGAGTCACTCGGCTACTTCGTCGCCGTCGAGGATCGCAAGATCCCGCTGAAGCACAGCGATCGCAGCAAGACGCCCGTCGAACCGTATTTGAGCGACCAGTGGTTCGTGAAGATGGACGACCTCGCCCAAAAGGCGATCGACGCCGTCGAAGACGGCCGCGTGCGCTTCTACCCCTCTCGCTACGCCCGCACCTACACCGAATGGCTCGGCGAAAAACGCGACTGGTGCATCAGCCGGCAATTGTGGTGGGGGCACCGGATACCGGTGTGGTCAAAGAACCTGACGGCCGAAGACTTTCGTCGATACGAGGTCTACTACTACGCCTCCACGGAGACTTCCGAGCCAGTCCCCGTTTCTTTGAACGAGTCCGCAGGGACCGCGGTTGCGATCTTTCTTCCCGGCGATGGCGACGAGGAAGACAACGGCGTAACGATGCTCGTTTGCGTCGATGCCGGCAACGAAGATTTCGAACGGCGTCTTGGCGCCGAGGGCTTCCGGCAAGACGAAGACGTCCTCGACACCTGGTTCAGCAGCGCCCTCTGGCCGCATGAAACGCTCGGTTGGCCGAACGGGCCGCCGCCCCTGGCCGGCGAAACCGCAAGTGAGCCTTCGCCCTCAACCCTCAACCCTCAACCCTCCACTGAGAACGAAGTTCTCTCCTACTTCTACCCCGGCAGTGTGCTCGTCACGAGTCGCGACATCATCACGTTGTGGGTCGCGCGGATGGTGTTGACGGGGCTGTACAACATGGGTGACGTGCCGTTTTCGCACGTGTGCATCCATCCGAAGATTCTCGACGGCTTCGGCAAGACGATGTCGAAGTCGAAGGGGAACGGCGTCGATCCGATGGACCTGATCGACAAGTACGGGACCGACGCCGTGCGGTTCACGATCGCCAGCTTCGCCGGCGAAACACAGGACGTGCGCTTGCCCGTCGGCTACGAGAACCCCGAGACCGGCGAGGTCGTGCCGCAAGAGGAACGTCACACCACGGCCAAACCGAAAGACGGAATCAAGCCGCGGATCACCTTCCCCAAGTCGAAAAAATCGCTGCAATACAGCACGCCGAACTATGAGCCGGACGCGGGTGAACCCGTGGCGCGCATGGTCAGCGAGCGGTTCGAGTACGGCCGCAACTTCTGCAACAAGCTGTGGAACGCCGCGCGGTTCGCGATGCTGAACCTCGAAGGCTACACGCCGGGCGAGGTCAAAGCCTCCGAATTGACGCTCGAAGACCGCTGGATCCTGAGCCGTCTCTCCACGGTCTGCGACGAGGTCACGACGTTCCTCAATCGCTACCAGTTCGATCAGGCGACGCGTGCCATTCGCGACTTCACCTGGAATGAGTTCTGCGACTGGTATCTGGAGATGATCAAGCCGCGGCTGCGAGACGAAACCTTGCGTCCCGCTGCACAACGCGTGCTCGTCGGCGTGCTCGACAACATCGTGCGCCTGCTGCATCCGTTCGCGCCGTTCATCACCGAAGAGCTGTATCAGCGGCTCAACGAATTCGCGCCGCAGCGAGGACTGCTCTCGCCGCAGCAAGCGGCGGAAGCCTGCATCGTCGCCCCTTGGCCGGAATTGCCTGCGGAGTGGCGGGACGCCGACCTGGAGTCGCGATTCAATCGCTTGCAGGAAACGATCATCGCCGTTCGCAATGTGCGGGCGGTCTACAACATCGGTCCCACGACGCCGCTCAAGCTGGCGTTGCGCTGCACCGAGGATCTCGTCGGACCGATGCAGGAAGTCGCCGGCCAGTTCGACAACCTCGCGAAAACGATGCTGGCGTCGGTGGGGGCGACGGTCGAACGACCGACCGGTTCTGCGAGCTTCGCGCTCGACGGGCTGGAAGGCTTCGTGCCTCTGGGTGACGTGATCGATGTCGACGCCGAGCGCACCCGCCAGGCGAAAGAGGCCGACCGTCTGCGAAACCAGATCACAGGCAATGAAAAGAAGCTGTCGAACGAGTCCTTCGTGGCGAAGGCTCCGCCCGAGGTCGTCGCCGGCGTTCGCGAGCAGCTCGATTCGCTGAGGAAGCAGCTCGCGAGCGTCGAGCAGATCTTGCACGAGCTTGGGGAATAGCACGATCGCTTTGCGAAGCGGAGAGGTTGCAACCCCTCCGCTTCCTTCGCGTATAATCCCGCGTCGCGTTTCGAATCGAAAGGTGCTCTCGTGCTCGTGCGGATGGAACTCTCGCGGATCATCATCAGCGAGATCAATGACCAGCAGGTCATTTACCTCCGCGAGGTCGACGGCGAACGCACCTTTCCGATCCTCATCGGACTGTTCGAGGCGACGAGCATCGATCGGCGCGTGCGGGGCGAAGTGCCGCTGCGTCCGCTGACGCACGACCTGCTCAAGAACGTCATCGACGAGATGGGTGGCGAAACGCAGGACGTCGTCGTCAGCAGTTTGCAGGAACACACCTACTACGCCCGCATTCGCGTCCGCCGCGATGGCGAACTGATCGAGATCGACAGCCGCCCGAGCGACGCGATCGCCCTGAGCGTGCATTACGACCCGCACCTGCCGATCTACGTATCGGAAGACGTGCTGGGCGAAGTCGCATAGCCAAGCATGTCGCCCGACCCGGGAGGATCACATTCGGCTCAACGAACCGCCGGCCGGTGG
>JACCRE010000063.1 GCA_013813775.1 Planctomycetaceae bacterium | reverse complement strand
GGAGCTCCGATCTTTTTTGTTGCGACGAACGAACGGACTCGCGGTGGAGAGAGAAGCCTGGAAAGGCGAGGGGCGGTTCTCGAAACGGACGCCGTTGGCTGATTCGGGCTTCTTTCTCGCCGTGTTCTTCACTAGGTGCGGCGGGACAGGCCTGAGGCCCGCCCTACGGTGACTTGTCTCCCACTCCCCCGCTCGCCCCGTCCCCTGCTCCCTCAATCACCGACTGCCAAGCAACCAGCGCATCACGCACCGCCGACACGTCATGCACTCGTAGATAATCGACACCGAGAGACGCGAGTGCGATCGAGACCCCGATCGTGCCGGCGGTCCGTTCTTCGACGGGGCGGCCGAGCACGGCCTTCAGGAACCGCTTGCGGCTATGGCCGATGAGCAGTGGTCGGCCGAGCGCGCGGAGACGATCGCTCGCCGCGAGCAGGTCGAGGTTGTGCCGGGCTGTCTTGCCGAAACCGATGCCGGGGTCGAGCACGATGCGTTCGGGAGGTATGCCAGCCCCAGACAACGCAGCGAGCCTTTCACGAAAGTAGGTTTCGATCTCGCCGACGACATCATCGTAATGCGGATCGATCTGCATCATTTGCGGCGTGCCTTGAGCGTGCATGCAGATCACACCGGCTTCATGATCCCGGCAGACGGACGGCATGTCGGCGTCGAGCGTCAATCCTGAAACGTCATTGACGATCGTCGCGCCCGCTTCGAGTGCCGCAGCGGCGACACGAGCTTTCGTCGTGTCGATCGAGAGCGGCACGGCGACCGAGCCTGCAAGTTCCCGAATCACCGGGATCACGCGTCGCAGTTCGTCCTCTGCAGAAACCGGCTCGGCACCCGGGCGCGTCGATTCGCCGCCAATATCGAGCAGGTCGGCACCGTCAGCGATGAGTTTTATCGCATGGGCGACAGAGGCTTCGAGAGTGGCGTGCGCGCCTCCGTCGGAGAAGCTGTCGGGCGTGACGTTGAGGATGCCCATCAGCCGCGGAAGACGCTGCGGACGCCACTCGGTGCGCTGGAACTTCCAGTGGATCTCGCGCCGCACGTCGAACTCTCGAGTCGGTTTCGTCACGTGAAGATGCAGTTTACGCCGTGGCGGATTGCGGAATCACGGCGGCGCGATTCAGGGAATCCACCATTGTGCAGCTTTGGGTCGGACGGAAAACTCATGCAAACTTCTGCGGGAAATGCAATCTCCCCAGATCATCCGGGTTTCCCCTATCACCGTATTTATCGGTTCTAGTTTGACATCCCGGGCCACACAACTAGGCTATCTCGCGTATCCGGCCTGCCCGCACGTCGCGTCGACGTGGGCTGCAAGCCGTCGCCGGGGTGTCCCCGGCAGCACCGGGACGGCTGCGCCGATTCTCGGGCACACTGTCGCTTCGCAACGTCGTGAGGGGGAGAGAACGGAATGAGTCGGAAATTCTTCGGATTGATGGCAGTGGCCGGCGTCGCGCTTGCGGCAGGCCTCAGCGGTGTCTCGCAGGACGCCAACGCAGGCCTCTTCGGCCATCGTGGGGGCGGATCCTGCGGCGGTTGGGCGTCATGCGGCCATGGCGGCGGCGGCGACTACGAGTACGATGACGACGACGCAGCCGGCTGGGCTTCGTGCGGTCACGGCGGGCATCATGGCCACCACCATGCCGGCTACAACGGCTGCGGCTACGCCGCTCCTTCGAGTTGCTACTCGGCTTGCAGCCCGGTCTACGCGGCGCCAGTCTCGTATGCCGCTCCGAGCTGCGGCTCGTGCAGCACCTCGACCTGCTGCAGCGCTCCGACGAGCTACTGTGGCGCCCCGAGCAGCTGTGGATCGTGCAACAGCGGTTGCGGCGGCTACGCCAGCAGCAGCAGCTACGGCGGTTGCAGCTCGTGCGGCGTGAGCGGTGGCTACGCCAGCGGCGGCTTTTCGAGCGGCGGCTGCCCCGGCGGCGTCTGCGGCGTGACTTACGGCACGCCCTCGACGACCGGATACAACGTCGCCCCGATGCCGATGGGTGGCAGCACCGCGCCGGCCCCACCGGAAGGTGAAAATGCCCCGGCTCCTCCGGAAGGCGAAGACGACGCTCCTCCTGCCACCTGAAATTTCTGACGGTCTTCGCCGTTTGAAAAATCATGCGGCCTGCCCCGAAAGGGGCGGGCCGTTTTTTATTGCGGCATCAATTTCACACTTCCGACAGCAAAGATAATCTGCCGAACGGGCCTGGCCACGAACTGAACCTCGCCGCTCCTTCACGTCGCGAACTCCGATTGATGTCTGCGTCCATCCGCCAAGAGATCGACATGCTTCGTCGCGAAATCGACGAACATAATCGGCTTTACTATCTCGAAGCCAAGCCCGCGATCAGCGATCGTGAGTTCGACAGGCTGCTCGCAAGGCTGAAAGATCTCGAAGACGCGCATCCGGAGTATGACCGCCCCGACAGCCCGACACACCACGTCGGCGGTGAGCCGATTGAAGGCTTCGTCACCGTCGAGCATCGCACGCCGATGCTCTCGATCGACAACGTCTACAACGAGGACGGCCTCCGTGAGTTCGATAAACGGGTTCGCAAGGCGCTCAGCGAGCCGTTCGAGTACGCCCTCGAGTACAAGATCGACGGCGTCGCTCTCGCTCTCATTTACGAAGCGGGTTTGCTTAGGAGGGCCGTCACTCGCGGTGACGGGCGGCGCGGCGACGACGTGACGCACAACGCCCGCACGATACGAGGGCTGCCGCTGGGCCTCACTCACAAGAAGTCACTGCCCGCCGTGCTCGAAGTGCGCGGCGAGGCTTACATCAGCAACACCGATTTCGCGCAGATCCGCGCCGAGCAACTCGAACGCGGCGAAGAGGCCTACGCGAACTCAAGGAATCTGACCGCCGGGGCCCTCAAGTTGCTCGATCCGAAGCAATCCCGGCGGCGGCGGGTGCGGTTCTTCGCCCACGGCCTCGGTTATGCGGAAGGACTATTGGCGGTATCGCATTCGGAATACCTCGACCTGCTGCGGGAACTGGGGATGGCGGTCACGCCAGGGGTGCGAGTCGCCGCTGATCTCGATGAGGCGTTCGAGCGCATCGGCGAGATGACCGAGGCGCTGCACGAGCTCGACTGCGAGGTCGATGGGATCGTGCTGAAGGTCAACCGCTTCGACCAGCGCGCCAAGCTCGGCTCGACCAGCAAAAGCCCTCGTTGGCTGATCGCCTACAAATGGGAGAAGTACGAAGCGGCGACGACGATCGAAGACATTGCGATCCAGGTCGGCCGCACGGGCAAAGTGACGCCCGTTGCCCATCTCGCGCCTGTCGAGATCGCCGGCACGACCGTCTCGCGGGCGAGTTTGCACAACCGCGACGAGATCGAACGATTAGGCGTGATGATCGGCGATCGCGTGATCGTCGAGAAGGCCGGCAAGATCATTCCGCACGTGCTACGGGTTGAGATCGAAGCCCGCACCGGCAAAGAGACGGGTTTCCAATTTCCGAACGGGTGCCCCGTCTGCGGCACCGAATTGATTCGAGAACCGGAAGAGGTGGATTTCCGCTGCCCCAACCCGAACTGTCCGGCCAGGCTGCGTGAGACGTTGCGATTCTTCGCGTCGCGGGGAGCGATGGATATTGACGGCCTGGGCGTTAAGCGGGTCGAGCAACTGCTCGACGCCGGGCTCGTGGCGGGGCTCGCCGACATTTACCGGCTCTCCAATCGACGTGAAGAACTGCTCGCCCTCGAACGGACCGGCGAGAAGAGCGTCGAAAAGCTGTTGACAGGAATCGAGGTCTCAAAGGCGCGGCCGCTCTGGCGGCTGCTGACGGGGCTCAACATTCGCCATGTCGGCACGCGGAACGCGCAGGTGCTCGAAGCTGAGTTCGGCACGCTCGACGCGATCATGACGGCCAGCGAAGACGATCTCGCGGCGACGGAAGAGATCGGTCCGGTGATCGCTCACAGCGTGAGGACGTTCTTCGACACGCCGGCGAGCCGACAACTGGTGGAAGAGTTCCGCGCCGCCGGCCTCAACTTCGGCACCCCCATCCAGCGAGCGGCGGTGAAGGAAGGCGACGGACCGCTCGTCGGCAAGACCGTCGTGGTGACGGGCACGCTTCCAACCCTCAAACGACAGGACGCCGATGAGCTGATTCGCAGGCACGGAGGCAAGCCCTCCGGCAGCGTCTCGCGAAAAACCGACTTCGTTCTCGCTGGCGAGAAAGCCGGCAGCAAGCTCGACAAAGCGACCGAGCTAGGCGTCAAAATCCTCGACGAGGCCCAATTCCTCGCCCTGCTCGGCGAAAGCGCGGGATAGGGCAGCGACAAAAACACCGTTCCCATAGAGGACCATGGGAACGGCTTCAAATCTGTCGCCTCCGGCCTCTCAACTGTCAACATCAATCCATCCAGCCCAGAAACGTTCTCTTCAGGCAACGGTTCTTACGCTTTTCGAGATCCCACATCCGGGCCAGGCAGCTTTTCTTCTTCGGAGCACAGCAGGTGTGAGTCGGCGTGCAACCGGTGTCGCAGGTGCCGCATTCCGTCGGAACGGCACAGCTCGGGGCGGCATTGCAGCATTCCGGAGCGACCGGGGCGCAGCAACTTGGTGCGGCCGGTGCGCAGCCGCACGGAGCGGCGGGGGCGCAGCAACTCGGTGCCGACGGAGCGCAGCAAGTCGGGGTCACGTCGCACGCCACGGTTGCGGCGGGCGCACAGCACGTCGGAGCCGCATTCACGCAGTCGCAGGGCGCGGCGCAACTCGGGGCGGCGGGCGTGCATTCGCAGGGCGCCGCACAGCTTGGCGGGTGGCAGTCGGAGCCGTGCGAGCACAAGCCGGCGGCGGCCGGTCCAGCTGTGAACGCGGCAGACAAGGTCAGGGCAGCGGCAAACGTCCAGCGTCGCATAGTCTCGTCTTCTCTCGTGATGGGGTTTGATCGCGCTCGGCGTCATCGCCGGCTTCGCAGGGCGTCGTGGGGGTGACCGGCCCGCAAATGAGATCGGATGCGAAGTGCGTCTTTCCGAACGCGATTCATCGCGATCCATCGCCCACGAAGAAACTCCCGTCGGTCGCGGTGACGGCGTAAATTATGCGCGAAATTACGCCGCGCGCGATTGTGCGTCCGGCGTCTCGGTGAAGTCCTGACAAGACGTTCCATCTGCATGAAAAAAGACCTTGGCCACCGGATGGAATCCGGCGACCAAGGCCCATGCGAACTCACTTTCGGCGCGCGATCAGCGCCCGCCGCCTGAGCTTGACTTCTTCGGCTTTTCCGAAGAGGCCGACATGCCTTCGGCGACTTCGTGCTTGGTCTTCGCGTCCTTCTTGACGCTGGACATATCGGAGGCGTCGTCGGAGAGACCGCCGATCGTTTGCGTGGTCTTGTTCGACGACATTCCGACGCCGCAGGCGGCACCTTCGCTTTCAGCGATGAGGATGCTCGAACTGTCCTCGAAGCGGTTGGTTTCGTTCTCCGCCTTTGACTTCTTCTGTTTGAGCTCCTCTTTTCCCTTCTCCTTCACGGCCTCGCCGACATGCTTGGCCTTTTCGCCAAGGCTGTGCGGATCGATGCCTTCACGCTCGGCCGATTCTTTGGCCGCCTGCACGGCGTCTTTCGCCACTTTCGCGACCTTCTCGCCCAGGCTGCCGGGCGTGAGGCCCTGCCCCTCGGCGTCACCTAAGGCGGTGTCGGCGACGTGCATGGCGACTTCCTTGCCTTCTTCGATCGCTTCCTCGCCGCGGCGGCGTGCCTCGTCCTTCAAGCGATCCGACGTTCGTCCGTACATGCGGTCTTCGGTCCGCGTATGCGGCAATGCGAACCCGGCCAGCAGACCCGCGGCGAGCGCCGCAAGCCCGACGGCCAGCGGTTTCTCTTCGAGGGCGTTGTCAAACCGCTCCCGGCTGACGTCGACTCCATGCACCACGCCTTCCGAAACGGTGTGACCGTACTGCCGCATTGAATCGGCGGCGGTATGGCTGTAGTCGCCGATCGCTGTTCGGGCACGCCGCATCGACGATCCGGCGGCGTGACCGTACTCACCGGCAGCGTGTCTCGCCGATTGAGCTGAGCGACCAGCCGCGGAAGCGGCGCTGCGCGTGCGGTCCGCCGCGCTACGAGCCGTGCGAGCCGTTTTGCCGGCGACATCGCCGACCTTGCCGGCGACGTTCCCGAGGGACTCGGTGACCGACGAAGCTGCGTGCTTCACCGACGACGCAGCGCCCGCAACCTTGTCCTTCAGGCCCGCCGGCGTTTCATCCGGCTCGCCGTCGAAGTCGTAGTCGCGATAGCCGGCTCCGTATTCATCGCTGTACGGCTTGCCGGTGCGGGCATCGACGAAGGAGCCGCTGTGGGTTCCAGGGTCGCTCCAGCGATCGTCGCGATAGCCCTTCTGGTTGGAGTCGTGACGCATCCGACGATAAGACCGCTCGACCTTGTCTTCGAACAAGAGCCACGCCAGCCCCGCACCCATCAGCGCCGCGGGAACAGGATTCTCGCGGACGGCTTCAATGAGACCGCGACCGGCCTGGCTGGCCGCCGAGGACATCTGATCGGACACCTGTCGCGAGTCGAAGCGACCCGGTCGATCGTTCGTCCCGAAGAGTGATCCGCGCACGGCGCAGATCATGTCGTCGAACAGGTTGCGAGGCTGGAGCCGTTCGGCGAACTCGTCGATCGTGCGGTCCATCTCGCTACGCGTCTGATCGATGTCGCGGCGAATATCGTCGGAATCGGTCGAGGAATCATAGACGGCGGGGTCGGCGACCCCGCGGTTCAGGCCGTTGCCTTGTTTGACAACCATTGTTGATTCTCCTTGAGGGATTTCACGGTTTTTTCGGGAACGAGCGTCTCGTGCTTGAACGCGTTGATCGCCTTCTGAGCCAGCGCGTAGCCGATGATGGCGACGACGGCCCCCACGATCAGCGGCGCGAGCCACCCGGAGGTCATGTGACTGAGACCGGCCTCGACGAGACCGGCATAAAGCAGGGCCGAAAGCCCCAGCAGCAAGATGATCGCGCCGGCATGTGCCAGCACGCCGCCGACACCCATATAACCGGCGTTGCGACCGAACTTGGCCGCCTTCTCGCTCATCTCGGTTTTCGCCAACGCGACTTCTTGACGAACGAGCGTCGTCGTTTCATCGCGCAGGTTCTTGAGCAGGTCGGCGAACGATCGATGATCGTCCATCCGCTCGGGCGGACATCGGTCGCCCGCGAGGCGGCTTTCCGTCCTGAAGTCGGCGGTCGCGGCCGGTTGGACGGCCCCGTCGCCGGTTGTATTCTCGAATTCTCGAATCATTGGTCGCTCCTGGTGACTAAGTTATTTGGGGCAGTTGGGGCCGTCCTTCGAAGCGTCGCTCCCCTTCGAAGTCTCGCTCCAGCCGATCGCGTCGGTTTCGTCGGTCAACCGCGGTGCCAAGTCTCCGCTCGTCGTTGACGGCGGATAGGATCCCGGCTGCGGGCTGGTCGCCGACGGAATGTCTTCATTCCGCGTGTAGCTGACTTCTTCCCTGCCGAAGGTCGGGGTCGTTGCAAACGGATCGTTGGAAGGCACTTCGCCGGCATATCGGCCGACGTCGCCATAGCCGGAGAGGTCGTCGGTCTCGTAGCCGAGATCGCGATCGGCCCTAGAGGTGCGATCGAAGTCGTAGCCGCGATCGGCGTCGTACAGGTCCTGGTGTCGATCCGACGCCTTGAGGAACCGAGCGATTGAAACACCGGCCAAGAACAGTCCGCCGAGCACGAGTTCGGGGTGGCGACGGGTAAAGTTGCTGGCTCCGCGGATCAGTTCCGAAGCGTTCGCGTCGCGCAGATAATTGGCGCAGGAATCGACGAGGTCGCCGGCCTGATGCGCGTAATGCCCCAAGGTCGCGTCGTCGTTCTCGTCGAGCGTGTCGGCGGCCTTATGCAAGGCCTTGCCGAACACGCTGACCTCGTCGGCCAGATGAGCCTTGCGATCGGCGACGACGGCACTGGCCCGCTCACGAACCTGACTGCCGGTCTGTCGCGCGGTTTCGGTCACGCGATCCGCCGCATCGCGTCCGGCTCGCTTCAGAGATTCACTGGCCTGATGCGCGGCCTCGGTCGCCTTCTGCCCCACTTCGCCGGCCTGCCGCTTTGCGTCGTCGCGATGCTGCTTGAGACGATCGCTCGGTTCCTGTCCCGGCGTGATCGCCGAGTCGCTATCGAGGAATTCGTTGGTTCGCGTCTGGATCATCATGGTCTCCTTCGCAAGTTCCTGTTGAAGCCGGCGGAGGCCTGCGGCATCTCCTGACCGGAAGCCCCGGCTCAACCGTTGGCCGGAATCTATCGCCACTGCATGTCTAAACGACGCAAAGATGATGCCAGTGCCGCCCGAGGCCGTCTTTCACCTTTTCTGGCGAGGCAAAGGGACTTTTAACGAACGACGACCGTTCACGATGGTTGAATCGCCCCCACCGGAGTCCCCCGGATGTTCGTTGCGGTCCACCAGCGGCGACCTACAATGGCCAGCATTCGTATCACCGACGGAGAGTGGCTGTGAGCGTGCGTCCGGTGCTGATTCGTGGCGAATGGATGCCTTCGACAGATGTGAAGACGTTTCACGCCGTCAACCCGACAACGACGGAACCGCTGGCGGATGAGTTTCCTGTCAGCCCCTGGGCTGAAGTTGAGTCGGCGATCGAAGCAGCCTCGGCTGCCGCAGTGACGTTGCGCGGCGCGAATCGCGAACTGTTCGCGACCTTCCTCGAAAGCTACGCGGCCCAGATCGAAGCGCGCGCCGACGCGCTTGTGGAAACGGCTCACCTCGAAACTGCGTTAGCGATTTCACCGCGACTCCGGGATGTCGAGCTGCCGCGGACGACGGGGCAGCTTCGTCAGGCCGCAGCGGCTGCTCGCGACGGATCGTGGGCCGTTGCCACTATCGATACGGCGGCGAAGATCCGCAGCATCTACGAGCCGCTTGGCCCCGTCGTCGTGATTGGCCCGAACAACTTCCCGTTCGCCTTCAATAGCGTCGCTGGTGGGGATTTCGCGGCGGCAGTCGCTTCCGGCAATCCGGTGATCGCGAAGGCGCACCCGTCGCATCCTTTGACGACGACATTGCTCGCCGAAGCCGCCCTCGAAGCCGTTCTTGAGGCTGGTCTCCCCCCGGCGTTTGTGCAGGTGATCTATCGCACCAGCCGCGAAGACGGTCTGCGGCTCGTGAGACATCCCAAGATTGGCGGGACGGGCTTCACCGGCTCGCGCACCGCGGGAATGGCCCTCAAGGAGGCGGCTGATCGTGTCGGCAAGCCCATCTATCTGGAGATGTCGAGCATCAACCCTGTGGTCGTTCTGCCTGGTGCGCTCGAAGAGCGACGCGACTCTCTTGCCGACGAATTCACATCGAGTTGCCTGATGGGTTCTGGCCAGTTCTGCACGAACCCCGGCCTCGTGCTGCTTCCGGCCGGCAAGAGGGGAGATGCATTCGTCGCAGCGGTGAAAAAACGCTTCGAGGCTGCTCCCGTCGGCACGATGTTGGCCGAGGGTGTGCGGAAAGGCTTCCTTGATGCACTGGAAATCATCCGCAAGGCGGGCGGAACGCTCGTGACCGGCGGCGAGGGCGGCGGCGGCAAGGGCTTCTGCGTTCGCAACACCCTGTTGACCGTGTCCGGCAAGCAGTTCGTCGAGAATCCGCACGCCTTTCAGACCGAAGTCTTCGGCAACGGGAGTGTGTTCGTCCTCGCTGAAGGTCTCGACGAGATGCTCACCGTCGTCGAGCGCCTCGAAGGAAATCTCACGGGCTGCATTTACAGCGACACGAAAGGCAGCGACGACGCGGCGTATGACCGCCTCGCACCGGCGCTGCGCACCAAGGTCGGCCGGCTGATCAACGACAAGATGCCCACCGGCGTCGCCGTCAGTCCCGCGATGAACCATGGCGGCCCATTTCCAGCGACGGGACACCCGGGCTTCACGGCCGTCGGCATCCCGGCGTCGATCCATCGCTTCGCGCGGCTGGCGTGCTACGATAACGTCCGCTCGCACCGCCTGCCCGCCCTGCTGAGAGATGAGAACCCCACCGGCGTCTGGCGGTTCATCGATAAGCAGTGGACGCGAGAGTCGATCAAGAGTTGAATGCGACCGCGATTCGCGATCTTAAGTCACCTTTCGCCAAAGTCATCCATGATCCGAAACCTGTTTCTTGCTGCGCTCCTGACAAGCGTTGCTTTAGCTGCCGCTGTCGCTCAAGACGCACCGCCCGTCGCTCGTGAGTTCCGCGGCGTGTGGGTCGCGACGGTCGCGAACATCGATTGGCCTTCGAAGCCGGGGCTGCCTGTCGAACAGCAGCAGGCCGAGCTGATCGCGATTCTCGATCGCTGCATCGATCTGAACCTGAATGCCGTCGTGTTCCAGGTCCGCCCGGCGGCCGATGCGATGTACGCTTCGAAGCTGGAGCCCTGGTCGGCGTTCCTGACGGGCGAGCAGGGCAAGGCTCCCGAGCCGTTCTACGACCCGCTTGAGTTCGCCGTCGAAGAAGCTCACAAGCGGGGACTGGAACTGCACGCCTGGTTCAACCCGTATCGCGCACTGCATCCGGCGGCGAAGGGAGAGCTCGCCGACAGCCATCTGAGCAAGACGCATCCGGAACTCGTCAAGAAGTATGGCAAATACCTATGGATGGACCCCGGTGAGAAGGGCGTGCAGGATCATTCGCTGGCCGTCGTGATGGACATCGTCAATCGGTACGACGTCGATGGTGTGCATCTCGACGACTACTTCTATCCTTACAAGGAGCCAGACGAAGCGGGCAACATCCTCGACTTCCCGGATGAGCCGTCCTACACACGCTATCAGCAGGCAGGCGGCCAGCTCGCTCGCGATGATTGGCGGCGCGAGAACGTCGATGTCTTCATTCGCAGGCTCTATGAAGAGACGAAAGCCGCCAAGCCGTGGGTGCAGGTAGGGCTGAGTCCGTTCGGCATCTGGCGGCCGGGCCATCCGCCGCAGATTCAAGGCTTCGACGCGTACGCCGAGCTTTATGCCGATAGCCGCAAGTGGCTGCACGAAGGCTGGTGCGATTACTTCACGCCTCAACTTTACTGGCCGGTCGGGCAGACGCCTCAGGACTATCCAACGCTGCAAGGCTGGTGGATCGAGCAGAACGCGAAGGGCCGTCACATCTGGCCGGGGCTGTTCACAAGCCGCGTCGGCGATCCGGGGCGGAACTGGGACGCCGACGTGATCACGCAACAGATCCTTTCAACCCGCAGCGTTGAAGGTGCGACCGGCAACATTCACTTCAGCATGAAGGCGATCATGGAACGCCGCCCGGGCCTTGTCGAGACGCTCAAAGAGCTTTACGCCGAGCCGGTGCTGATACCCGCGTCACCGTGGCTCGATAAGACGGCACCCGAGAAACCGCAAGTGAACTGGGACGGCGAATCCCGTACATTGCGCCTCACCGCGACGAGCGATGAACCAGTCGCTCGCTGGGTCGTGCAAATGGATGACGGCAAGAGCTGGAAGACGAAAATCATACCGGCATCGCAAGGAGGGGGTGAAGACCTCTTGAACGATGGTCAAAAACTGACGACACGCAGAGTCCGCACGTCGGCCGGCGAAATCAAAGTTCCGGCAAACACGATGAGGATTCGTGCGACGGCCGTCGATCGCTTCGGGAATGAGAGCGAACCGACATCCGTGACCGATATCAAGTAGCGGACGGGCTAATGGCCCGCTTCAGCGGGAGTTTAGCTCTTCGACCGTGCATTCCTGTCACTCTATGGTCATCCGGCCCTATCGCGACGCCGATGTCGATGCCGTGGCTGCGATCTTCATCGCGGCCGTGCATGAAGGTGCGGCGAGCCACTACGATGTCGCTCAGCGCGAGGCATGGGCTCCGCGACAAATCGACGCTGAGTACTGGAGACAGCGGCTCGCATCGTTAGTGACTCTCGTCGCAGAGATCAATGCGTCGCCGGTCGGATTCCTGTCGTTCGGAAGGAACGGTCACATCGATCTGCTATTCGTGTCGCCGCAGAGCGTCCGCCGTGGGGTCGCGTCCGCGCTCCTGCAGAGTGCGACCGACCAACTCGCGGCGCTAGGCGTCAGCGAACTCTTCACCGAAGCGAGTCTCGTCGCTCGGCCGTTCTTCGAGCGGCACGGATTCGTGGCCACGGAAGAAGAGACCGTTGAGAGGCGCGGGGTTACCCTTCGACGTTATGCGATGGCCAAGCGACTCCCTTAGCTTTGCCTTCACTTTACGCCCAATCCCGGCAGGGCGATTGCGCCATGCTAGGTAATCTGCGAGACTGGCGTGGTTGCGTTTCGCAGTGCCGCCGAGCCGTCGCTTGGCGGGCGGGGCGCGGGTTGCCCGGAGGCGGCAGATGTCTCGCAGTTCGT
>JACCRE010000046.1 GCA_013813775.1 Planctomycetaceae bacterium | reverse complement strand
GCTCTGATCTGTCCGACGAGAACACTTCACCCACCAGGACTTTCACCGACGTCATGCGGCTCGCGGCTCAGATCATCGACTTGCATAAGCACTACCTCCTCGGCGAGGTGACGGTGCATGCGCTGCGCGGGGTCTCCGCCGAGTTTCCCGAAGGAGACTTCGTCGCGATTATGGGCAGTTCGGGCAGCGGCAAGAGCACGATGCTCAATCTGCTGGGGGCGCTCGACCGGCCGACGGGCGGCAGCTACATCCTCGGCGGGTATGACGTCGCGCAGATGGATGACGACCAACTGTCGGATATCCGCAACCGGATGATCGGGTTCATCTTTCAGTCGTACAACCTGATCGCCCAATACACCGTCACCGAGAACATCGAGGTCCCGCTGCTCTACCGCGAAGGCGGCGACATCACGAGCGAGGATCGCGACCGCATCGAGAGCATCGCCGAACGAGTGGGATTGGGCGACCGACTCGACCACCGGCCGTTTCAGCTTTCCGGCGGTCAGCAGCAGCGCGTCGCGATCGCCCGGGCGTTGGTCACGAACCCCCAGATCATTCTCGCCGACGAACCGACCGGAAACCTCGACAGCAAGACCGAAGAAGAGATCATGCAGCTTCTCGAAGAGCTCAACGACGAAGGCCGCACGATCATCATGGTCACCCACGAAAACAGTGTCGCGAAACGAGCCAAACGCGCGATCTACATGAAAGACGGCGTGATCGCGGGCGAGGGAATGTTCCCTGGATGATGCGTGGAACCACGAAACACACGAACGACACGAAAAGAAGAACCACGGACTACTCGGAAACGCTCGAGCGCACGGTGCGAGTGTCTTAACGGCCGTAGGTCAGGCTCCCGCCCTGACGTGAACATCGAGCGACAATCCCGTCAGGCGGGAGCCTGACCTACGAGGCTGACGCTCGCCACGAAACACACCTTCTCTCTCCTCACTTCTCGATTCTCGCTTCTTTTTCCATGCTTCGTCTGATCCGCACCGTTCAACTCGCCCTCAAGAGCCTGCTGCTGCACAAATTGCGCAGCGGGCTGACGATGCTCGGCATCGTGTTCGGCGTGTTCAGCGTGATCGCGATGCTCTCGATCGGCGAAGGCGCCAGCAAGCAGGCTCAGCGGCAGGTCTTGCAGTTGGGGGCGACGAACGTGATCGCCGTCACGATCAAGCCCCCCGCCGAGGCCGACACCGGCAGCGGCGGCCGTCGTTCCCGCATCCTCGTGTACGGTTTGACTCGCAAAGACTTCGCTTCGCTCGAAGGCACGTTGCCGACGGTCACGGGCGCGGTTCCGATTCGAGAAGTGAGCCAGCAGGTGCGCCGACAGGATCAGGCGATGATCGCCCGGGTCGTCGGCTGCACCGAGCCGTATCGGGCGTTGAATCATCTGACGGTCGCGCGCGGCCGCTTCATCACCGAACGCGATCAGGAACGTCTCGACAACGTCTGCGTGCTGGCCTACGAGGTCGCCGAAGCGCTCTTCCGCTACGACGATCCGCTCAACCAGGCCATCCGCATCGGCAATCAATTCTACACGGTCGTCGGCATCATGAAGCCGCGCGGAGCCACGAGCGCGATCGGCGGCAGCCTCGCGGCCCAGGACTACTCCAAAGACATCTACATTCCGATCGAGACGCTTCAGGCTCGCATCGGGGATCTGATCATTCAGCGGCAGGCCGGTTCTTCGACCTACGAACAGGTCGAATTGAACCAGATCACGTTGCAGATCGACGACGCGAAGAACGTGATTCCGACCGCCGAGGCCGTTCGCGAAACGCTCGAACGCCTGCATGCCAAGCAGGACTACGCCGTCGTCGTGCCGATGGAATTGCTCAAACAGGCCGACCAGATCCGGCAGATCTTCAACATCGTGCTTGGTTCGATCGCGGCGATCAGCCTCGTCGTCGGCGGCATCGGCATCATGAACATCATGCTCGCCACCGTCACCGAGCGGACCCGCGAGATCGGCATCCGCCGGGCACTCGGCGCGAAGCAGAAGGACATCCTGCAGCAGTTCCTGACCGAGACCGTCGTGCTCGCCGGCACGGGCGGAGTGATCGGGATTCTGCTCGGCCTGGCGACGCCGCCGGCGTTCTCGGGCATGCAGTACATCGTGACGAACTTCGTGCTCGACGGGCCGAGCGAGTCGCAAAGCGACGTCGGCAAGATGTTCACCGAGATGGAGCCGACCCTCGCCGTCTGGAGCCTGCCGCTGGCGTTCCTGATCTCGGTGACGATCGGCGTCGTCTTCGGCGTCTACCCGGCCCGCGCGGCCGCGCGCATGGACCCGATCGAGGCGCTGCGGCACGAGTGACGAGGGTTCCGTCGCTCCTACCGAATCTGTGCTTCTTGAAAATCGGCGCAGGCGTATTCGGCGTCTTGCCATTGGCCGTTCCGGGCCAGCGAGACGATGTCGGCGAAGGCCGCGTGCTCGTGAGGGGAGAGCGTTCCGTTGGCATGCGCCCGCTCGATCGACTGGTTCACGCGATCGAGTCGTTGGGGCGACTTCGTATTGCAGGCGGTGCGCAGAGCAGCGATCAGCGAGATGGCTTCGCGTGATGCGACCTCGGGATAGGTGTTGCAGCCCGAGATGAATGCAACCGCTGCCAGCGATAAAGACACGAATCTGCGAGAGCGGCTATTCACTAAACACCTCGCCTTTCGCGCGGCTGCTCATCGCGGCCCATGTGTCCTGATTGATGAACTGCGAGACGAACCGTGCGCTGCCGTCTCCCAGCAGCACATGACAGCCGCCGATATGTGAGGAGTACATCTGGCAGACGTGACATGTGGGCGCGTTCGGTGCGTGAATGATGTCGAGCTCGCCGGCAGCCGGTCCGCTGTGGCATTGCACGAGCGTGGCCGCGTAATCGCATTGGGTGAGCGGAAAACGCGTCGGATCGGTCGCGCACACTTGAGCTCCCGGAACCACGGCGACCCAGGTCTTCGCGCTGATGATGGGGTGATGCTCGCCGAGGAAGACGGTGTTCGAGAGTCCGTCGGTGACGTCGCGCGCCCCGATGCGGCCGTTGCGAAACAGCGGTCCGTCGGCGACCGTCGACCAGTTCAGAATGGGGTTTCCGCTCGCGTCGCCTCCCCACGGCTCCGCCTGACCGACGTTGGCGACGTAGTTCGATCGACCTAACTCGGCGAGTACGTTTCCGCCAGCGTCCTTGACCTGCATCGGGCCGTCGTTACCGGCGGCGGAGGGGCAGAGGAACGTCGGAATTGATGTCTTCGCCAGCTCCGCGTTCACCGGATCCCAAGCCGGCCGATTCCAGTCGAAGCGGCCCGTGACATTGCCTTGCTCGAGTTGCGGCAACAGCATCGCCCCCCAGGCCCAGCCCTGGGGACCGTCGAACGTCTGCGGATCGCGCTGGGGGTGGAACACATCGGCGACATACGACGGCGGAAACACGCCGTGCGTGTCGTGATAGTTGTGGAATGCCAGCCCGAGCTGCTTCAAATTGTTCCGACATTGGGCACTGCGGGCGGCCTCGCGAGCCTGCTGCACCGCCGGCAAGAGCAGCGAGATCAGCACCGCGATGATGGCGATGACGACCAAAAGTTCGATGAGCGTGAAACCGCAGCGTTTCTTGAGCATCTGATGTCCCCGCCCGGCGTTGTTGTAGACCGCAACAAAAATCTCTCGTCGGCTCAAATTATATTTTGATTCATCAAAACATGCAACACAAGCATCATCGGCTTGCAATGGAGCGGAGGATCGGCGGGGCGTTCCTTGAAAGTCTCTTCTGCTCTGATACCGTTTGATGTCGACTGCTCGACCGCCGCATGGATCGCCGTGCGCGCACTTTCATTGCCGCGTGAAGCCGCAAGCGGCCTCGCTTTCGCTGAGAAACCGCGTAGGAAGTCTGCCCCGTGCCCCGTCGCGACGACCTGAAGAAGATTCTGATCATCGGTTCCGGACCGATCGTGATCGGTCAGGCCTGCGAGTTCGATTATTCGGGCGTTCAGGCCTGCAAAGCCCTCAAGGAAGAGGGCTACGAGGTCGTGCTGGTCAACAGCAACCCCGCCACGATCATGACCGATCCCGAGACGGCTGATCGAACCTACATCGAACCGATCACCTGGCAGTACGTCGCCAAGATCCTCGAAGTCGAGCGGCCGGACGCGCTTCTTCCAACGTTGGGGGGCCAGACGGGGCTCAACACCGCGATGGACCTGGCCCGGCGCGGCATCCTGCAACAGCTCGGCGTTGAGCTCATCGGGGCGAAGGAAGAGGTCATCGTGAAGGCCGAGGCCCGTGAGGCCTTCAAGCAAGCGATGATCAAGATCGGCCTCGACGTGCCGCGCAGCAGCACCGTCCACACCATGGACGAAGCCCGCCTCGCGATGCGCGAGATCGGTCTGCCGATCATCGTGCGCGCGAGCTTCACGCTCGGCGGAGCCGGCGGCGGCATCGCCTATAACAAGGAGGAATTCGAAGACATCGTGCGCCGCGGCCTCAAGCTCAGTCCGGTCGGAGAGGTGCTGCTCGAAGAGAGCATTCTCGGCTGGAAAGAGTACGAAATGGAGGTCATGCGCGACCGGGCCGATAACTGCGTGATTATCTGCTCGATCGAAAACTTCGATCCGATGGGTGTGCACACGGGCGACAGCATCACCGTCGCGCCGATTCAGACGCTCACCGACAAAGAATATCAGCGGATGCGCGACGCCACGTTCGCCGTCGTCCGCGAGATCGGCGTCGAGACCGGCGGAGCCAACGTGCAGTTCGCCGTGCATCCCGACACCGGCCGCATGGTCGTGATCGAGATGAACCCGCGCGTCAGCCGCAGTTCCGCGCTCGCGTCGAAAGCGACGGGCTTCCCGATCGCGAAGATCGCGGCGAAGCTCGCCGTGGGTTATCGCCTTGATGAGATTCCGAACGACATCACGCGCGAAACGCTCGCCTGCTTCGAGCCGACCATCGACTACGTCGTCACCAAGATCCCGCGCTGGACCTTCGAGAAGTTCCCTGAAGCCGACCCGACGCTCACCGTGCAGATGAAAAGTGTCGGCGAGACGATGGCCATCGGCCGGACCTTCAAAGAATCGTTCCAGAAGGCGCTCCGCGGCCTCGAGACGGGTCACTTCGGCCTGGGCGGAGGGAAGAAGGATCTGTGGAACACCGCCAAGCGGCCGACTCGCGACGAAATCGTCCGCAAGCTCACGATCCCGAACGCCGACCGCGTCTATTACATTCGGTACGCGATGAAGGACGGCATGTCCGTCGCCGAGATTCACGATCTCACGGACATCGACCCGTGGTTCCTCGAGAACATCCGCCAGATCGTGGCGATTGAAGAGGAAATCCGTCGCTGCCGCCGATTGGAAGACGCCGACGCCGCCCTGCTGCGAAAGGCGAAGCGCGCCGGGTTCTCCGACATGCAGCTCGCGCTCTGGTGGGACGCCAGCGAGATGGACGTCCGTCAGAAGCGCAAATCACTCGGCATCGCCGCCGTCTTCAAGCAGGTCGACACCTGCGCCGCCGAATTCGAAGCCTACACGCCGTACTACTATTCGACCTATGAGGATGAAGACGAGACGCCGGCGCGAAGGTTGAGGGACGAGGGATCAGGGTTGAGCGTTGCGGACATCCCCGGTGCCCCACGCCACTCTCAACCCTCAACCCTCAACCATAAACCCCGCATCATGATCCTCGGCGGCGGGCCGAATCGGATCGGGCAGGGGATCGAGTTCGACTATTGTTGCTGTCACGCGAGCTATGCCCTGCGCGAGCTCGGCGTCGAGAGCATCATGGTCAACTCGAACCCGGAGACGGTCTCGACCGACTACGACACAAGCGATCTGCTGTTCTTCGAGCCGCTGACGACCGAAGACGTGCTCAACATCTGCGACCGCATCGATCCGGACGGCGTGATCGTGCAGTTCGGCGGTCAGACCCCGCTGAACCTCGCTCGCGGACTCGAAGCGGCCGGCGTCAGGATCATCGGCACCAGCCCGGACATGATCGACGCCGCGGAGGATCGCGAGCGATTCCAGGCGATCCTCGAGAAGCTCGATCTTCGGCAGCCTCCGAACGGCATCGCCGTCGAGACCGAAGGCGCGCGACATGCCGCCGAGAGGATCGGGTACCCCGTTCTCGTCCGCCCGAGTTACGTGCTCGGCGGGCGCGCGATGGAGATCTGCTATGACGAGCCGCAACTCGTGCGGTACATGACCGACGCCGTCGATGCGAGTCCCGATCGTCCCGTGCTGATCGACAAGTTCCTTGAAGACGCGATCGAAGTCGACGTGGATGCCGTCTCCGACGGGCAGACGACCGTCATCGGCGGCGTCATGGAGCACATCGAAGAGGCCGGCGTCCATTCGGGCGACAGCGCTTGTGCGCTACCCCCGCACTCGCTGCCGTCTCACGTCATCGACGAAATCCGCGCGGCCACGAAGTCGCTCGCAAAGGAACTGAAAGTCCGCGGGCTGATGAACATCCAGTTCGCGGTGAAGAGAGGCGAGAGGCCAGAGACGAGAGGCCAGAGTTCAGGCGGCGAGGCCGCACTCTCACCTCTGGCCTCTGCTCTCTGGACCGTCTTCGTTCTCGAAGTCAATCCGCGCGCCTCCCGCACGTCACCGTTCGTCAGCAAGGCGACGGGGCGACCGCTGGCGAAGATCGCCGCGAAGGTGATGGCGGGCGTCTCGCTCGAGGAGCAAGGAGTCACCGAGGAGATCACGCCGACGCATACCAGCGTGAAGGAAAGCGTGTTCCCCTTTAGCCGCTTTCACGGGGTCGACATCATCCTCGGTCCCGAGATGCGCAGCACCGGCGAAGTAATGGGGATTGATGAGACCTTTCCCATCGCCTTCGCGAAGAGCCAGATCGCCGCCGGCAACGCGCTGCCGACCGAAGGAACCGTCTTCATCAGCATGGCCGAAGCTCACAAACAAGCGATCGTCGAGCCGGCCCGCCGACTGCGATCCCTCGGCTTCAATCTGATCGCCACGAGCGGAACCGCGGCGATCCTCAGCCAGCACGGCGTCGAAGTGCGGGTGATCCGCAAGGTGCAAGAGGGGCGGCCCAACCTGCTCGACGCGATGGCGAACGGCGAGGTGCAGTTCATCTTCAACACACCCAGCGGCAAAGGCGCCCGCACCGATGAAGGCAAGATTCGCGCGGCGGCCGTCTCTTACGGCGTCCCCTGCGTCACGACGCTGCCGGGCTGCGTCGCGGTGGTCGCTGCTCTCGAAGCTCTCTCAAGGAATCCGACGCCGCGCGTGAAAGCGTTGCAGGACTGGCTGGCGGTTCCTGCCTTCGACTGATGTGACGAGCGTTGGAGGCTCCGGAGGCTTGTCGTTTCGCCCAGGTCAGACATGTCGCCAGCCCGCCTCACGCTCTTCGCGCCGAATCTCTCAGGGGGTGGGGCCGAGCGAACGCTGGCGCGACTGGCGACGCGCTGGGCGGAACAGGATTGTGACGTCACGCTGATCACGCTCGCGGCGGTCTCGCCCGACGACTTTCCGTTGCCGGCGAACGTGCATCGGCTAGGGCTGGCACTGACGGCGGATTCTCATGGCGTGTTGGGTGCCGTCCGCAGCAATCTGCGGCGCATTTCCGCGATTCGAGCGGCATTCGTGGCAGCCCGCCCCGACGTCATCGTGAGCTTCATCGAGCAGGCGAACGTTTTGGCGCTACTGGCCGCTCGAACGCTCGACGTGCCGGTTGTCATCAGCGAACGGACCGACCCGTCACGGCACTTTGCAGGACGACCGTGGGAGTTTCTGCGTCGGCGCGTGTATCACCGCTGTGCGGCCCTCGTCGTGCTGACGGAAGAGATCGCCGACTCTCTTCGACCGATCGTTCACGGTCGGCCTGTTGTCGTCATACCGAATGGCGTGGCGACACCTCGCGTCGGCGAAGAGGCGAATGGCAACGACCGGAGGCCTCTCGTGACCGCCGTCGGACGACTCGATGGTGCAAAGGGGTACGACCGACTGATCGAGGCATTCGCGTCGATCGCGGGAGGTCACCCGGAATGGCGGCTGACGATCGTCGGAGAGGGGCCGCAACGGACGGTATTGCAGCGACAAATCATCGAAGCAGGTCTCGCTGAACGCGTGGAACTCGTCGGGCGTGTCTCCGATCCTTCCGATTTCTTCGCCAAAGCATCGCTGTTCGTCCTGCCCAGCCGCTACGAGGGCTTCCCGAATGCGTTGCTCGAAGCCATGGCCGCGGGTTTGCCGGCCGTCGCGTTTGATGGACCGGCATCCGTCAGGCAGATCGTCCGCGACAAGGTCGATGGACTACTGGTGCCCGACGGCGACGTGACGGCGTTCGCAGCATGTCTCGAAGAACTGATGCAAGACGAGGAACTTCGACGCTCGCTGGGCGCCGCTGCTCGCGACGTGGTCGATCGTTTCAGCCTCGACGCCTTTTTTCGGCGGTGGGATGAGCTGATTTCGTCCGCTGTAAAAACGAATTTCTCTCAACCTTCATGCCTAAAGAGCGAATAGAATGACGTGAGACGAAACGTCTCCCGACGATTTCCGAGCCACCGCAAGCCCCTGACGACGACTTCCGCCATGACCGAGCTGACCCCGATCGTACTTCCCGCCGAGGGCTATTCCGAAGAGGGCTTCTGGGACAAGGTCGCCCGCTTCGCGAAGCGGGCGGGGCGCGAGGTCATCGAGAAAGCCCTGTGGCTGCATTTCGCGGCGCAGGATGAAAAGACGCCGCTATGGGCGAAGACGACGATGTACGGCGCGCTGGCCTACTTCATCCTGCCGACCGACATGATCCCCGACATCATCCCTGGGGCCGGCTTCACCGATGATCTGGGCGCTCTCGCCGCGGCCGTCACGACGGTGGCGGTCTACATCACGCCGGCGGTGAAGGCGCGTGCGTCGGAGCAGGTCGATCGCTGGTTCGGCGAGGAGCCGGAAATTGCCGCCTCTTGAGCGCGAGCTCGCCGTCGCCCCGTATCCGGATCACGCGGAGAAAGCGGACGAGCGGTTCCGCAACGTCCTCGGCCGATCGTTGATCTTCGGGTCGCCCTTGATGGCCGCGGCGTGCGCCGTTTCCTTCCGATCGGCATTTACGACCGGGGGACTGCCAATCGCCTCGAGAGAGTTTCTCTTTCTCGTGAACGCGGCTGTCGCGGTATTCGGATCGGCGGCTGGCGTCGCCGTTCTCCGCGGCCGACTGAGCGTGAAGGTCGGCGGGTCGCTGGCTTATGGAACGCTGTCGCTGATCGTCTACGGGCTGATCGTCCTTACGATCTGGTCCGTCGGCGTTTGACGTCGAAAGCCGTGACGAGCTCTGCAGACCGAAAGACATCAGCCGCGTCGGAATGATCCGACGCGGCTGATGTCGTGCTCTCACGGATCCTTCGGCGGATCGAGCCGTCGATCAATTCAGTGGCAAGCCCCGGGAGCGGCACAGCTCTGCTGATAGTAATAGTTCGGGGCGCAATCGCCGCTTGAGCAGCCGTCGTGGCCGCCTTTGTCGCGCCAGCCGAGGAAGGTTCGCTTGAGACAAGCGTTCTTGCGTTTCTCGAGGCTCCACAGCTTGCGGCCGACTCGCTTCAGGCAGCACTCCTTCTCGCATTCGTTGTAACTGCCGTCACAGTAGACTTCGCCGCAGCCGTCATAGCAGACACCGGGCGTGGCGCAGTTCGGCGCGACCGGGGCACAGCACGTCGGTGCGACCGGAGCGCAGCAGCTTGGAGCGCACTCGACCGGTGCCGCGCAGGTCGGCTGCATGTAGCAGTCCATCGGCGTGGCGCAGCTCGGGCAGCAGTCGTTGTCGTGCCCGCCGTGCGACGAGAACAGACCGGCCTTCGCGGAACCGGCGTGGAACGTGACGGCGAGCGTCATGACGGCGGCAGCGATCATCCAGCGACGCATGCAAAGCTCCTCGAAAACGAAATCGGCGCGGGGAGTCGTGTGATCGGCGCGACGTGGCACATTCGTCGGGACCGTGGCAGCGGTCGTGGGGGCGAGGCCGCTACGCGTGCAAGGTGGTCAGGAAGGCGTGTGCTTCTGACCCGCCGTATGGCATCGGCGTGCCGGTAGTCGGTTTCCCATGAATCCGCTCCGTCACGCTTCCAAACCGGGAGACTCCCTGGCGGATGTGCGAGCGATGCCGGGCGTGCGCACCGTTCGGTCGGTAGCGACGGTTCGGTCTGTGGCGGCTGGTGCGATCGTTCGGCCGCGGACGGATGCTCAACGTTCGCCGCGTTCACGTCGCACCCGCCACACCCACGTGGCGGAGAGCAGCAGACCAAACGCCGCGACGACCGGTCGCCAGAACGGCGGGCCGAACACCGCCGTCGCGTTGAACCACAGAAATGCGAATGCGATCTGGACGACGATCGACGTGCGGCGAAGTCGCCTCGGGTATAAGCTGCCGACGCACCACCATGCGGCGACATCGGCGAACCAGACGAGTGTGAAGAGATAGTTCGCCAATAGTCCGGCGCCGCTGTTCCAGCCGGTGAGTTCGGCGGTCTGTCGTGCGGTGGCATTCCAGGCGGCAGTGTGGCTCCAGCCATGGACGAAGTGGAACGCCGCGGCCACGTGCAGAGCGAAGAACCCGAAGCCGATCGTCCACAAGGCGCGCCGCAGACGGTGTGAGCCGACATCGGCTGCATCGGCGAGTATTCGTGCGGCGTAGAACGCCGAGGCGATGCGAACAGTCCACTCGACGAAAAAGCTGGCCACAGAAACGCCTTCATACGTCTTGACGACGATCTCCGATGCATTCACGATACGACGGTGTCACTTCGCCGAGGTGGAAAATGTCGCTGCGCGAAATGGTCGAAGAGGTGCTTCGCCTGCCCGAGGCGGATCGTGCCGCTCTTGCGGCGACCCTGATCGAGAGCCTTGATCGCGAGACGCAGGCGGTCTCCTCCGACGCGTGGGACGCCGAGATTCGTTCTCGACTCGACGAATGGGATCGCGGACAAGTCACACCGATCCCTTGGGACGACGTCCGCCGCCAACTTCGAGAAGACGCCAGTGCCGACGCCGGTTGAGTTCCATCCGGACGCATTGATTGAAGCGCGAGAAGCCAGACGTTGGTACGCGCAGAGAAGCGAGAAGATCGCATCAGCATTCCTGGCCGAACTCGACCGCGCCATCGAACGCATCACGAGCGATCCTGATGTCGTGCCCCGCCTTCCTTGAAACACAGGCTGGGCTGCTTAGAGTGGTGAATCCGATTCGTCGGCGCAGATTTCGACCAGGGACGCGTTATGACTGATGCTCAGGATTTGATGCGGCGTTTGCACGTGAAGAACGACAGCAAGATCGTTTTGCTCGTGTCCGACGGACTCGGCGGGTTGCCGAAAGAGCCGGGCGGAAAGACCGAACTCGAAACCGCGAAGACGCCGAACCTCGACGCCGTCGCGCGGCGCGGCGTCAGCGGTCTGAGCCTCCCCGTATTGCCCGGCATCACGCCGGGCAGCGGCCCTGGCCACCTCGGTCTCTTCGGCTACGATCCGCTGAAATACGAGATCGGCCGCGGCGTGCTCGAAGCGCTGGGGATCGATTTCGACCTCGGTCCGAACGATGTCGCGATCCGCGGCAACTTTTGCAGCGTCGATGACGCCGGAAAGATTACCGATCGCCGGGCCGGTCGCATCGGCAGCGACATCGGCAAGAAGCTCGTCGAGAAACTCGACAAGATCACGATTCCCGGCGTCGAAGTCTTCGTGAAGCCGGTGAAGGAATACCGGTTTGTCGTCGTGTTCCGCGGCGAAGGTCTCGGCGGGGACGTCGAAGATACCGATCCGCAGCGGACGGGCGTTCCGCCGCTCGATCCGCAGCCTCGCAATGAAGCGTCAAAGAGAACGGCCGAGATCTGCAAGACGTTCATTGAGAAAGCCCGCGAGGTTCTCAAGAACGATCACCCGGCGAATCTGCTCACGCTGCGCGGCATCGCCAAGAAGCCCGACATTCCTACGTTCGAGGAGATCTACGGCACGAAAGCCGCGGCTCTGGCCGTCTATCCCATGTATCGCGGCCTCGCTCGCCTCGTGAGCATGGACGTGCTCGACGCCGGGCAAACGCTCGCCGATCAGATGGCGAAGCTCAAGCAGGTGTGGAACGACTACGACTTCTTCTTCATTCACTTCAAGTACACCGACAGCACCGGCGAAGACGGCAACTTCGACGCCAAGGTCAAGCGAACTGAAGAACTCGATGCCGCGATTCCTCGCATCACGGAACTCGATCCGACGGTGCTCATCGTCACCGGCGACCACAGCACGCCGAGCAAGCTCAAGAGCCATTCCTGGCACTCTGTGCCGATCGTGCTGTCGGCCGAGACGGCCCGCTTCGATGCCTGCGAGTCCTTCGGCGAAAGCGAATGTCTCCGCGGCGGCCTCGGCCAGTTCGAAGCCAAATACCTGATGCCGCTGGCGATGGCCCACGCGGGCAAGCTGGACAAGTTCGGGGCGTAGCCGACGTCATCAGGCGTTAGTCACTTCGCTTTCAGAGTTCTGCATGTCGTCGGTTGTTGTTCTCTCGTTGCTCGGAGTACGTAGCGCGTATGCCTGATTCGTCTGCTCGTCGAATTGTCCGTCTGGGTGTGTTCTATGACGGGTATTACTTCTCACATGTCAGCAATTATTACTATTACCACCATGAGCGCCGCAGTCGCATCAGCCTGACGGGATTGCATGCCTTCCTTCGCGAGGAAGTCGCGAAGCGCGAGGGGGTCGAAGCGAAGTATTGCCAGATCGTGGAGGCGCATTACTTTCGCGGCCGGCTTGGTGCGGCGGACGCCGCCGAGCGCGACATCCTGATGAAGGAACGTCAGTTCGAGGACGTGCTCGTGCGTGAGGGGGTTGCGCCGCACTACGTGCCGCTGCAACTCGACAGCGAGGGCGCCCCCCGACGCGACAAGGGGATCGACGTCTGGTTCGCGCTCGAAGCCTACGAGACGGCGCTGCTCAAGAAGCTCGACGTCGTCGTGCTCGTCGCCAGCGACGGCGATTACGTGCCGCTCGTGCGCAAGCTCAACACGCTCGGTGCGCGGGTCGTCGTGCTGGGTTGGGATTTTCGTTTCTCCGGACAGGACAACGAAACCCGTGAGACGCGTACCAGCCAGGCGCTGCTCAACGAGGCGAGCTACCCGATCCTGATGAGCCAGGTCATCGACGACCGCGGCCGAAAGTACGATCCGCTCGTCAAGGATCTGTTCGTGCAGAAGGGGCCGGCGACGCCGTCGGCCACTCGCATCGACGATATCCCGATCCCCGACGAGGTCGCGACCCCCGGCGAGGTCGTGAGCATCCAGAACGGCTACGGGTTCATCCAGCCCGACGACGAGAACGAAGACGACCTGTTCTTTTTTCATCTCGACATCGAGAACGCCGACTTTAACGACCTCGCCGTCGGCGATCGCGTGCGGTACCTCAAGAGCACGAACGATCGCGGTCCCTGCGCCCGCAGAATTTACATCATCGCCTCGAACTCGCCGCCTTCGCCGAGTGTCTCGTCCGAAACGGTCTCGACGCACGGAATGGAGCGATAGCCGCTTTCTTCCGAAGGCGATCGGGATTCGACTCACAGCACTCTTCAGAGGATCGCATGTCGCAAACACAGCTCATCGAGGACTATCGCAGCGGATCGCAACAACTTCGCGACGCCGTCGCCGGCATGACCGCGGGGCAACTCGATGCCCGCCCGATCGCCGGCAAGATGTCGACGCGAGAGGTCGTGTGTCATATCGCCGATTTCGAGCCTGTGTACGCCGATCGCATGAAGCGAGTGATCGCCGAAGAGAGTCCCCCTCTCCGGGGCGGCGATCCCGACGTCTGGATGCAGGCTCTGGCGTACGACACGCGCGATCTTGAGGAAGAACTCGCCGTGATCGAGGCCGTGCGGTCGCAAATGGCCCGCATCCTCCGCGGCGTCTCGGATAACGCGTGGTCGAGAGTCGGCATTCATAGTGAAGCCGGGCCGTTGACGCTCGAAGAACTGCTGCGGCGGATCACGAACCACATGCCGCACCACATCAGGTTCATCGAAGAGAAGCGCGCGGCGCTTTCGGCGACGTCGTAAACGTGAACGGCTAAAAGGTTCTGACAACACGCCCCTCTCCCTCGGGAGCGGGGCCGGGGGTGAGGGGCGAGGTGGACATGCCACGTCGCTTGCGCCGGTTGGCGAAAGGGCCGTCAAGCTTGTAAAACACGGGATGAAGCGGCAAGACGCCCCTCACCCCTCTTCCCAAGGAGAGGGGGACTGGATTCGTGAGCCGCTTCAGCGCAGTGAGTACCATAACCGCCGCGTAGGCCCAGGAACGTTTGGTGTAAGATCATCAACATCCTCTCCTCTCTGATTAGGAGACCTACCATATGGCACGTCGGCGTCGATCTGCATCGCAAGACCGTCGTGATGGCGGCGGTGCATGACACGGGCGAGGTTCGTCCGCCGCGAGGCGTTGGGGATCGCCTCAGAACGCGCGATCCCGCAAGACGAACATGACCAGTCCGCCGCACACGGCCCCGAGCGGCAGCGTCGTGATCCAGGCAGCCAGAATCGTCGTGATGGCCGCCAGACGACCCTGTCCTGATGACACGCCGAGGCCAAACAGGGCACCGCAACTGACGTGCGTCGTCGAGACGGGCAGCCCCAATGGACTCGCCGCAAGCACGATTGAAGCCGTCACGAGATTGGCGGCCAAGCCCGTTCCTGGCGTCATCGGAGTGATTTTCTTCGACATCGTTTCGCCGACGCGCCGTCCCGAAACGATCCCGCCCACTGCCATCGCCATCGCCGTCAGCACGATCGCTGCGGGAGCGATGTTCCCCCGCGTCGCCAGTGGCACCAGCAACAAGGGAGCGGCGATCTTCGGAGCGTCGTTCATGCCGCGCGCGAAGCTGACCGCTCCGGCGGAAAGATAATGAAGTCGGTCCACCGTATCGGCGAGGGTGAGCGCCGCGATGCGATCGCTCCAGCGCTCGCGACAGCGTTCGACGTCGTCCACCTCGACGGAGATCGAACGCTGCATTGCGGCAACCGACGACGGTTCCGCTTCCAGCGGCGTTCCGACGCAGACGCATTCACGACCCGTGAGACCGAAGTGGCAACCGACGCGTCGCATGAGAGTCGATGAAACCGCCGTCGCCGTCAACGAAAGCAGCGGACTGACCAGCAGCGGCGCTGCGAAGAGCGTGGCGAGCGTCAGACCGTCGATCGTATGACCCGCGGCAAGTCCGGCGCCGGCGATTGCGCCGACGAGGGCATGCGTCGTCGAGACCGGCAGGCCAAGTCGTGTCGCGAGGAGCACCGTCGCGGCGGCCCCCAGCGCGACAGCCGCCGCGTAGATCGGTTCGCCGGTGAGCGATTCGGGAACGAGGCCCTTGCCGCTGAACCGCGCGAGCAACTCGCCGGAAAGAGCTGCCCCTACCACCGCGCCCGCAAACGTCGCAACCGTTGCCCAGGCGAGTGCCTTGCCGTAGCCGGTCGTGCCGCTTCCGAACAACGTCGCGACACCCTTGAAGTTGTCGTTCGCGCCGTTCGCGTAGGCGAGCATGGCGACGGCGGCGATGATCAGGAGCGTCATCATGCAGCGACTGCCTTCAAAAGCGAGACCCGAGCATTGTTTGTCCGAAAGCGATGGCCTCAACGTATTGTTGGATCGTCCGCGTTGAAGACTTTCTTTCCGCCAAGATAGGTTTCCCGCACCGCGATGTTCTGCACCTCTTCGACCGGACACGTAAGGATATCCCGATCGAGCACGATGAAGTCGGCGAGTTTGCCGCGTTCGAGCGAGCCTTTGCGGTTCTCCTCGAACGTGAGATAGGCGTTGTTGATCGTGTAGAGGCGAATCGCCTGCTCGCGCGACAGAGTCTGCTCGACGTGCAGCGGCTCATCGAGCCAACGTGGCTGACGGGCGAGCGTGATCCACATGCCCCAGAAGGGATCGTAGGGATTGACCGAGCGTCGGGGACCGATCTTCTGCATGTGATCCGACCCGCCGCCGACGACCACCCCCTTCTCGAACAGAGTGCGGTACGGCTGGAAATACCGCAGTCGCTCGTCACCGAACTGCTTCAGCAATGTCGCACCATCGAGGTAAAGCCACGCGGGTTGCAGGTCGGCGACGATGCCGAGTGACTTCATCCGTTCGATCGCGTCGGCTGTCATGAAGTTGGCGTGCGTGAGGCACGGTCGCATCGCGCGCACGTCAAGATCTTTGCTCGCCTTCTCATAAGCGGCGATGAGAGTGGTCACGGCGGCGTCGCCCACGGAGTGAGCCGTCGGCTGCAATTCGTGTTCGATCGCGAGACGCACGATCTGTTCAAGTCGATCCGTCGGAATCAGCTGCACCCCCCGGTAATCGGGGTCGCGAATCGAGTAGATCTCGCTGACGCCCCACGGTCGCTGCATGTACGCGCTGCCCGTCAGCATCCCTCCGTCGAGGAACAGCTTGATCCCGCCGACTCGCAGCAGCGGGTCATCGCCGTGCAGCGGATGCCCGGCGATCCGTTCAATCGCCGCAGCAACCTCTTCGATCGGGACTAGCGGTTCGGAGACGTGATAATAGGCATAGACGCGACACGTAAGCTCGCCTTGGTCTTTCAGTCGCTGGTAGAGGCCGAGCGATTCGTCGTTCGCGCTGCGATCCGATACGCTGGTGATGCCGACACGGTTATACGCCGCGAACAGCTCTTTGAGCCGACGGTAACGGTCGTCTTCCGTGGACTCCCGGCCGCTCGGGCGATCTCGAATGAGGCGCGTACAACCGCGGAGGATCCCGTTCGGTTCGCCGGTGGCGGGATCGCGTTCGACCTGTCCCGGGCCGCCGTCGGTGATCTCGAAGGCCTTGTCGATGCCGCTGCGTTCGAGCGCGAGCGAGTTGAGAGCGGCGTCCGGACCCGTGCGGAACACGACCGGGTTCTTCGGTGCCGCCCGGTCAAGTTCGGCCCGCGTCGGATAGCGCTGATCGCGCAATCGCGTAACGAACACCTGCTGAAGCTTGATCCACTCGCCGTCGGGCAGAACGTCGGCGCGATTCGCGACGTACTGCAAGACGTCGGCGACAGTTTCCATCTCCGGCAGCGGATGATCGAACTCGTACATCGCCGCCCCGAGCGGATGGACGTGAGAATCGGTCAATCCCGGCAGGACCGTCCGACCTTCCAGATCGACCTGCTGCGTGCCCGAGACGGCGAGCTTTCGAATCTCGTCGTTCGCACCCACGGCGACGATACGATCGCCGGCGATCGCCATTGCTTCGGCGATCGAGAAACCGGCATCGACCGTGACGATCTTGCCGTGGTGCACGATCAGCGTCGGTTCGTCGTCGGCTGCCGCGAGTGCGCAGCCTCCGGAGATCGCCAGAGCAAGTGCTTGCCGCAGGAGGGATCTCACTTTGACGCTCCCGAAAAGGGACGAACTTCTGCCCGTCGCTTGACGAGCGGCTATCGAATGCGTGCCATCTGACGATCGGCAGACGACGCTAAGCGAATCCCGCGAACCTCGCAACGACGCGGGGATCGGCTCCGAAAGGCTCTCTATGCAATTCAAGCGATCGGTGTGGCTGGTCGCGGCCGTGATCAGCGGCGTGCTTCCGAGGCTCGGAAACGCGGCCGAGACTCGCCCGAACCTCGTGTTGATCGTCACCGACAATCAGGGAGCCTGGACTCTCGGATGTTACGGCAACCGCGATGTGAAAACGCCGCACATCGACCGCCTGGCGGCTGAAGGCATGCGTTTCACGCGCGCCTTCAGCCCTAACGGAGTCTGCTCACCCTCTCGAGCCAGTCTGTTGACGGGTCTGATGCCGTCGCAGCACGGCGTGCATTCTTATCTCGGCGCGAACGAGGCGCAGATCGGCCCCGACGCCTACTGCACGATCCGCGAGTTCCAGACGTTGCCGAAGATTCTCTCCCGAGCCGGGTATCGCTGCGGACTCGTCGGTAAATGGCACCTCGGCGGCAATGAGACGCCGCAGGAGGGCTTCACGAGTTGGGTCACCATGCCCCACGGCCACACGACGACCTTCTATGGGGCCGAAGTCATCGAGGACGGAACGATTCGCACGGAGCCCGAGTATCTCACAGACTTCTGGACCGATCACGCCGTGGAGTTTCTTGAAGCGCAAGATGACCGGCCCTTCGTTCTCTATCTCGCGTACAACGGTCCGTACGGACTCGGCCCGAGTCTCGGTCACGCTTCAAGAAACCGTCACGCCGAAGCTTATGCCGATGAGTTTCTGCCGTCGTTTCCACGTGACGGAGCTCATCCGTGGCTGAGAACCAATCGAAAATTCGTCGGCGACGAGATCGCGATCCGCCGCGTCGCCGCCGAGACGAGCGGCGTGGATGACGGAGTCGGTGAAATCACGGCGACGCTCGACCGACTGGGCCTCGCCGAGAATACGCTCGTCGTTTACACGGCCGATCAGGGATGGATGGGCGGCCAGAACGGCTTATGGGGCATGTCGGATCACACGCGACCGACCGCGGCGTTCGACGGCATGATGCACGTGCCGCTCATCCTGCGTCAGCCGGGTCAAGTGAACGCCGGAACGTCGGACATCCTCGTCAGCGGTTACGACCTGATGCCGACGATCATGGGTGCGCTCGGACTTCAGATCGCCGACGCGACAAACGCGGCTTCGCCGGGACGGGACTTCTCCGGGGCGCTGACCGGCGAACCGGTTGAGGGGCGCGATGTCGTTTTTTTCGAGATGGAGACGACCCGCGCCATTCGCACGGCGTCGTGGAAGTACATCCATCGGCCGAACGGTCCCTACGAACTCTACGATCTCGAACAGGATCCCGGCGAGAGAGTGAACCTCTACGGCCGGCCGGGGCACGAAGAGCGGGGCGCTTCACTTCGCCAACGGCTCGACGACTTCTTCGCGAAGCACGCGGACCCGCGCTACGACCTCTATCACGGCGGGGGATCGAAGACGCATCTGCTCACGCAGCCGCAGGCGAAGCGCCTCGTGCCCGACGCTGTGGCACGATGAGAGACAATACCTGAACACGATGCGGCGTAAGATGCCACTGGCTCCGCCAGTGTCCGACGTGGAATCACGCAAGGCACCGGCAGAGCCAGTGGCACCTGCGCGGCGACCGTTTCGCCGAACGCTAGACGAAACCAAAGAGTTTCGCGGCGTTGCCGCCAAGCACCTTCGCCACGTCTGCCTCGGAGAGCGATCCTAGCTGCGACGCAACGCGCTCGCGGGCGGCGCGGTAAGAGACTGCCGTCGCATCGGCATTGAAGCCGCCGCCGTAGATGAGGCGATCGGCACCGAAGGCGGCGACAAGCTGTTGCACGATCGGCGTGATATCGCGATGGGGGTACTCTTCCTTCACCGGCAGCGACGACAGCTTGACGGACACGTTCGGCCGTTCCGACCACCGTAAGACCGTGGCGTATTCATCCGCCGTGCCCTGAAACGGCCGGCCGAGGTGATCGACGAGCACTGGAGTGCTCTTGAACTCCCGAACGAGCGGCTCAAGCGCCGTCGCATATCGCGGCTCGAAGTGGAGTTGCAGCGCGAGGCCCAGATCGGCCGCGGCCCTGCACAGCGTGCGCAATTCCGCGGAGTCGAACTTCGGGAGTCGCTCAGGAGCATACGCATGGATGCGCAGGGCCACGATCTGACCCGGCCGACGCCGAACGAGGTCGATCATTCGCTGTACCGAGTCGTTCGCGTGGGCGAAGAAATGACACACGCCCTTCAAGCGGCCGTTGCCGACGTCGAGGCAGTGTTCAAGAGAGCGATGATCGTCCTGATACGGCTCCGGATGCACGATCACTGCGAAATCGACGCCGGCGGCATCCATCAATTCGAGCAGCCTCTCGGGCGTCGCGACTTTCGCGGGCTGATAAGGCCCCAGCGGATGATACGGAAACCGCTCGTCGTTCGGTCCTGCGAAGCAATGGACGTGAGTGTCAACGATCGGCATGGGTGAGTCGTCCATGTTCGGCGATGCGATCACCGACGCCAGAGGCGTCGAGGCTGCCGCGGCGAGGAAGTCGCGTCGGTTCATCTTTGAAGCCGTAGTGATGCCAGGTCGCGATTAATGATTTCATCGTCTCTGGAGGTTCGGTTGGGATCTCGTGCCGTTTCTTGGACGGTTGTCCATCGCCACGCCCGCCTCGTCGAGCACCTCGAACAGTTCTCGTAACGGCAGGCCAATAACGTTCGTCAAGCTGCCTTCGATGCGTTCAACGAACAGACTGCCCGCGCCTTGAATGGCGTAACCGCCGGCTTTGCCGCGAGGTTCTTCCGTGTCGAGATACCAATCGAGGAGCGCGGCGACGTCCTCACGAAACGTCACCTGCGTAGTGACGATCCGTTGCTTGAGCCCGCTCCGCGTGGAGACGCACAAGCCCGTCAGCACCGAATGGGCCCGGCCCGCATAATACGTGCTGAACCAGTGCCGGGTCGTTTCCCGCCAACTCGCCTCCGGGGGCTGCCCGAGGACAGCGAGATGCTCGCGCTCACCGGCGACGACGACCGTGTCGGCGGCGATCACGACCGATCCAGTTCCTTCATCGCCGAGTTGTCGCAGCACGTCGCCGCACTTTGCCGCGGCGATCTCGGTGAGACGCGTCTCGACGTCGACGAGCGACCGCAAGCCGTCGAAGCCGGCTTCGTCGGACGAGACTGGCGGCAGCACGCGGATCGCGTCAATCGGCACAATCTGAGACAACAGCTCCAGCCGTCGCGGAGAGCGAGACGCCAGTACGAAGAGTGGAGCCGAACTCTGCATCAGGTGTACCGGCGAGGCAACTCCGCGATGAACACGACGAGGCTCTTCGCCTGACGCCTGCGGCGTCCGTTCGTCATCTGGTCCACGCTTCCATCGTGATGTCGAGGTCGATTCGCTCGGCCTGCCGGATGACCTTCGCCTTCACCGTCTGGCCCGGCTCGGTTTTCTGAATCTGCTCGACGAGTTCCGGGAACGCACGAACCTCGCCGCCGGCGAACTCGGTGATGACGTCGCCCGGCAGGATTCCGCCTTTCGCCGCCGGCGTCTCCGGCTCGACGACCTCGACATGCACTCCGCCGATGCCCTGCAACGGCACGAGGCTGCTGTTGCGAATGCCGAGATACGCCGTCCCGCGCCGTTCGACCTTGATGTTGCTCGCGGCCGTAAATCGCTCGGCCGCGCCTTCCGGCAGTTGCACGTTGCCGATGATGTAAAGCACCTGCGGGCGGACACGTCGTACGTGACGTAAGCCGTCCTCGCCGCCGTCCCATTTCTTGTCGAGCAGGACCAGGCTGACCTGCGGACGCATCGTGCCGTCGTCGTTGATGATGTTGATGCCGTTTTCGTATCGCACCGATCCGCCGAGCCTCGCGATCTCATCCAGCGAATATTTGCTGACGCGTGATTCGTGAGCCGCAAGGGTCGCCTCGATGCGCGATTGCAGGGCGAGATCGTCCGATTCCGACAAATCGTTGAGTGCGTTGAAGACGGCGGCGGTCGTTTCGGAATCGTCGGCATCGAGCGATTTCAGCCACAAGTCCTCCAGCGCCGCGACGGCGCGCAACGACGCCTCCGGCCTATCGGAGCGGGCCGCTTCCACCAACGCCTCGACGGCGGGTCCGCCAGTGCGCACCAGATCGCGCGAGGCCTGCACGCGCTCGGCGAACTTCGGACTCGACAGACGCTCGACCAGCAGCGCAACCGGCGGCAACGGCTTCTTCGACTCGACCGGTGCTCGGTGGATACGCCATCCGGCGGGTGGCATGGCTTCGACGGGTGCCGGTTGTTCCGCCTGGAGCGGCGCGACGCTGCTCAAAGTAGCGCCCGCGAACGCCGTCCAGCAGATCAGATGCTGGAAGGCCTGCGGCACGAGCCGAAAGCGTGTTCGAAGCATCGCTGTCTCCAAGAGCTTCATGTCCGAGGACTCGGCAGGTCCGCCGTTCACGCCCGCCTGTCGGTGTTGGCGTTTCCGCATTTGTCTATCGTGTCAAAAAGGCACACAGCCCGCCACGAATGGGTGTGGGCAACCTCCTGACCGCTGTAAGTCGCTCGCGCTCGGGCACAGACTTGCCTGTTGGCATTCTAAGCGGCCGGCGTGAAGATGCGTCGCGGGATTTTCAACCGCGGCGGGAGAGCGAAGCGCCGAAGAAGGTCCGCAGAGCCTCTTTTGACGATCGACGTGATTTCGGCGAGAGATTGGCCGTCGTCCGACGCACCACAACGCCGTTCGGCTTTCGTCGCGGCCGCGTCAGGCCAATAATGGGCCGATGACGCCGCAGACGGTCACGCTCAATCGATGGCTCGTGGGAATCACTGCTGGTGTCTGTTTCGCGGCGTCGGCAGTTGTCGCGCTCGCAGCCCCGCAGGAGCAGATGTGGTGGGGCGGCCTGTTGAGAGCCGGCGTCGTGCTGGCGGCGCTATGGACCTGCCTGCCGACGAAGAACCGGCCCGCGGTATGGGCCGATTTCAGCCCGACGACGGCGGCACTTCTGATCGGCACTTTGCTGCTGGCGATCGTCCGGCCGAAGATCGGCATCCCCGCCGTCGTCGTACTGCTCGTCGTGCGGTATGTATTCACGCCGCGACGAAAGCGACCTGCGAAGGCAGCGACTCGCGACCATGAGCGGGTCGCACGTTAGAGGGATAGGAGTAGGAGAAGAACGGTCGTCGCGTGGAACCACTCCTCCTGACTCCTGTTTTCTCTTCAGCGACTCGCGGGCGTCACGCGGCGGACGGGCGGTGCGATGGCCTCGGGCGAGCTGATCGCCCCTTCGAGCGCGAGTTCGCGCTTTTTGTGGCTCACGTAAGCCCGTGCGGCGACCTGCAGCAGCTCCGTGCGCCGTCGTTCGAGGATTCCGTCGAGTTGTCCCGCGATCGACTCGACCCAACCCGGCTGAGTTCGCATCGCGAGAGTCATCATGTGAGCGAACAGGCTGATTTCTTCGAAGTTCCGATCGATGACCATGTTCGTCACCGGTGACACCACCTTCGCCGCGGTCTCGACGGTTTGCGACGGGAAGGTGACGAACAGGTTGCCGCGGCAGACGGCTTCGGTCTGACCATCGCTGCGGGTGACGTAGTCGGTATGGAGATGCAGCAGTCCGGTCGCACGGATGGGCTTCGGAATCAAAGGGCTTTTGAACCGTCCTTCGCCGATCACGACGTGGTCGTGCTCGCTGCGGTACAGAACGTCGATCACGCCCGTCGAACCGTCACCGACGTCGGTCTCGTAAGAGTCAGGACCAGTTTGCCAGAGTTGGCACTTCGACACGTCGAGCGCCCGCCAGATGCTGACGGCCACGTCGGGATGCTCGACGAAGTACCGATAGGCGTCGTGATCGACCTCGACGCGCACACCGGGCATCGCGCGAAACATGCTGAGGTTCGACAGCACGCTTTCGGCTCGACGGCGATTGACCGGCGTCAGTCGACTCAGCGGCAGCGCCCTTCGAGCCGACTGCAAAGTCATGCCGTCGCTTGTTCCCGGCTCCAGGACTTCGATGCGGTCGAGCGTCGCCCGCACCGGCACGATCTTCGCCGACGCCACATCCATCGACGGATCGTCGGGAGAGTTCGCCTTCGCCAGAGTCGCCGACGGAGCCTCGGGCAGCGCGAGTCGGGAC
>JACCRE010000028.1 GCA_013813775.1 Planctomycetaceae bacterium | reverse complement strand
CGCTCAAGGTTCTCGCCACGGTCGGCGTCGCCCGGATCGCCGACCACGCCGACATCCTGACGGCCGAGCTCAAGTACCGCGCCGCCGACGTGCTCACGAAGGAACTGGCGAACCCCGACAACATGTGGTGGTATCAGATGCGTCTCGCCGAAGCCGCCGCGGCGATCGAACTTGAGATCGATCGCTCGGGCAACCCGATCGTGGTGGACTCGCTGCTGACCGTCATCGCCGACGGCAATCGGCATTGCATGGCTCGGACGGCGGCGGCCAAGGCGCTCGGCCGCACGCCGATCATGGCGGGCAAGTTCGATGAGAAGGCCGCGGCCGACCGCATCGTGCAGCTCGCTCGCGACATGTCGCTGGCCTACAACAAGCGTCCCGACGACGTGCAGTGGTATCACTGCTACCTGAACCTGCAACTCACGTTCAAGCCGAACGCAGGCGAAGATCCCGCCGGTCTGCCGCAGAACTCGCTGATCCGCAGGGGGTCGCTGCCGGCGCCGCTCGACAACGCCGAGCAACGCATCGTTCCGCTGGCGAAACATGTGCTGAACCAGCCCGTGGGCAAGAAGCACAAGCCGATTCCGGGCGAGATGATCCAGCGGCTGACCGAACTTCTCGCCGTCGCCGGGTCATAGGCAGACGAGCGCTTTCGCAGCTTGGGTTGCTCTTACCCCTTTCGCCAGCTTCTGCTAACGTCGCCGCCCCTTCCGGTCCGGCGGCTCCGCCGGCGGGTGTGACCCTTTCGGCGATTCCGATGACGCGGCAAGGCAGCCTTGGCTTCGCCTTCGCGGCCGCTTTGCTCGGCCTGTGCCTCAGCGGCTGCGCCGTGATCGGCGACGTGTCGGCCGTCGGCGACCCAATGCTTTCGCATCTCGCCGAACGGCTCGAAGCCGATGCTTGGACCGTTGATCCCGGCTGGTCGGTTGAAAGAGCCGAAACCGGCGACCGCTGGCGCTTCGGCGACGGCAACACAAACGGCTCGGACACGTCGTCCGCCGAGCGGTTGCTCACGCTCGCGGCGCGTGGCGGCAAAGCGGGTCGAAACGCCGCGATTCTTGCGGCACGCGGTGACGCGAAAGTGCCGCCGACGGTTCTCGAAACGCTCGAACGCATCGTTGCGAATGAAACGACGGCCGCCGAGGCGATCTCCGTTGGCAGCGTCACCGAGCGACTTCGCGCGACCTTCAACTCAAAGCCGCCGAGCGAACCTGTTGTGACTCCGAACGAGCGCGCCGCGGCCGCGGAAGCCTGGTGTCACGCGCTCGCATCGACGGCCGAGTCGATCGACGCCGCGCTCGATCGGCCGGCGCGTCTCTGGCGACGTGCTGATCTTCCGGACGGCGTGAAGGCCGAACTCGCTCGTGGACTCGCGCGGCATATCGCTCCCGAGCGGATCGTGGGTTACGACGCACTGCTCCCCGGCGACCCGACGACGATTCACGTCGAACTGCGCCGCGCCGCGGTCGAAGGCTGCATCCTGTTCGCGGCGGCGAAAGAGGAGGCACCCTTCGACGCGGGAGAATGGCCGGCCGCACTCGAAAACGCCCGCTTCGATCCCGACGCTTCGGTGCGGCGGCTTTACGGCCGCTGGCTGGCCGTCGCGCAGCATCCGGAAGCGATCGCGCGGCTCGAAGTGCAGCAACGAGACAGCAACCCGACCGTCGCCATCGCGTCGGTCCGTTCGCTGGGCCTCATCCGCACCGACGAAGCTCGCGACGTGCTGCGTAAGGTCGCTGCGAAGCCTGCCGAGACTCTGCGGAACTCGGCCGTCGAAGCTTTAGCGGCCTGGGGCGTCGACGAGATCAAGCCGTACCTCAAAGATGAGTCGCCGATCGTGCGCAGGACTGCGGTGACGTCGCTCGGCCGGTGGGAATCCCCGCAGGCCGCGATTCTGCTCGACGGCGTGCTCGCAGACGCCGATCTCGACGTCCAGCGGCGTGCCGTCAAAGCGACCGAGACGTGGTCCGACGACGTCGCGTTGCCGGTGCTGCTCGCCGCGTTGCAGAACGCCTCCGTCCGCACGCGTCGAGAAAGCCTCGATGAGCTGCGACGACGGACGGGATTTGAAGAGTCGTTTCCCGTCTCCGCCGAACCTGCGGAGCGTGCCGCGGCGTTGCAATCGTTGTGCGTAACACACGGTTGGCCGACCGGCCGGCTCACGGGCTTCCGGCTGGCAACGACCGACGCCGCGACAAAGGTGATTGTTCCACCTTCCGAGGACGTGCTCGCAAACTTGACTCGCCTCGACGCTCCCGACGTCGACACGACCACGCGAGACGCATTGCTCGACGCGCTACGAACGTCGGAATCGTCCGCCGTTCCGGCGATCGAAGAGTTCTGTCAAACGCATCCCGGCCGAACGGCCGATCTGCTCGCGAGCGAAGTGCTGCCGGC
The DNA here is from genome assembly GCA_013813775.1 of Planctomycetaceae bacterium. Taxonomy (GTDB): domain Bacteria; phylum Planctomycetota; class Planctomycetia; order Planctomycetales; family Planctomycetaceae; genus JACCRE01. The sequence continues at coordinate 4,860 of JACCRE010000028.1, read as the reverse complement.
GATCAGCCCCGCGCACGCCGCACTCAAAGAACTCGCGAGCGAAGACGTCGCGATCCGACGACACGGTGCGGGCAAACTTGCCGAGCTTGGACGGGCGGCGACCCTCAGCCCGTTCGTGTTGCGGCGGCTCAACAATGTTCTTACGCGCGAACAGGACGGCCTCGTCTGGCGACAGTGCATGGCAGCGGTGGCTGCCGACGGCACCGCCGGAGCCGAACGCATCGCCCTGATGGCCGCGAACAATGCCTGGCCCGACGTGCGGCGGCTCGGTTGCGAGTACGCGGGGCGTCACTGCCGCACGGGGCATGCCGCCTGGCTCTTGCCGCTTCTGACCGATGGAAACGACGCCGTGCGACTCGCCGCGATCGACGCCGCGGGCCGCTGCGCGAACAGCGTCGCCATCGGCAACGAATCGGGTCCGGCCGGTTCACCGACGGGCCTGCGTGCCGCCGCGGCCGATCCCAATCGCACGATCCGGTTCGCGGCGCTCATCGCTCTCGCACGTCTTGGCGACGAATCGGGCAGCCTGGGCCTGCTCCGTTGGGCGGAATACGAATCTCCCGCCGAACGCACGAAAGCCATTCGGGCGATCGGCGACACCGGTCGCCGCCGCTTCGAAAGCGACCTGATGCGGCTCGCCTGGACGGAACGCGACGAGTCGGTGCGGCGGGAATTGTTGACGGCGCTCGAAACGCTCGTTCCGGCGGCCCAGCGACCTGTAGGTGCCTTGGCGACCTCGGCGGAGGATCGCCTCGCCGCATGGGCGGCGCGGTGGGAAGCGAGGTCGGCTTCCTCTACAATATCGGCTGCTCCCGCCGGCTCGTGACCGGCGTATCCGACCGTCCTGGAGGCCGCATGTCCGACCCGCCGAACGATGATTTCCGCCTGGAGTTTCACGGGAATGCGGTGGTCATCACTCCGGCCGACGACGTCGAAGAGATGCGGTGGGACCTGATCGAGCAGGCCGCCGACATCGTGATGGAACCGCTCGCGTCGATGCCCGTGCCGCTGGTCGTGTTCGACCTCAGCCAAGTCGGCTACTTCGGCAGCGTGTTCCTCGCGCTACTGCTGCGCTGCCACAAGTTTGTGAAAAGCCGCGGCGGCGAAATGGTCCTCTGCGGCGCGACCCCCACCGCCCGCGAACTCCTGAGCATGACGGCCCTCGACACCATTTGGGCGATCTACGACACGCGGGAACAGGCGCTGGAGGCGCTGGGGGCGTGAGGGATCGGCTGTGTCCAGTAATGCCTGCCGGCCAAGCAGGATCTGGTGTAACCATAGTAGACTTTACGCGGCAACGGTGGTGACGAGTTCGCAATGGCACGAACGAGCAACTTCACCGAAGCGCAGAAGGCTCAACTTTACGTTCTTCACCGTGCGGTGTGCGTGTATTCAGGGCAGAAGCTTTGGATTCTAGACAGCGGCGCGCGACAGAACTTTAACGTCGACTGGGCTGATCACATCATCCCGGTCGCTAAAGGCGGATGTTCCACATTAGAGAACGGAGTCTGCGCAAGCTATTTTCATAACCAGAAGAAGCGTGACAGCGATCGGGTTCCTTCTTTCCTGTTCTTCAAAGGTGAGCCTCAGCCGTCCTTCTTCGAAAGTAGGACGGCCCTGTCTCACAGGATGGTACGTGATCTTAAGAAGTTTGCCGCCCTTCACCATTCTGATTGGTACTTCAACCGCGCGTTATTCCGGGTATTGCTTGGCGTCGCTTATCTCCACGACGGAATCGGTGTCCGTAGTCGGGACGACAGGTATTACGCGTCTGCCGCTCTACGGGCCATTCAGAAGTGGCGACTTATCGTCCGACGAGAGGGGGTGCTGACACTTGAACAAAGAGGCTTGGCACCCAAGAAGCCTTCAAGCGACCAGAGATTACTCCTCGCAATTCGTGATGCTGGCAATGTTCAGCACATCCGGCGTACGATGCTAAAATTGCTTCCTGCTTATCGCCGGCGCTGACGTTGCTGTGGAAGCTCGAGTGTATTACGGCCGGGCCTACGAGATACAGTCGCGAGGACAAGCCAGATGTTCGCTGCGCAAATGCAGTTGGAACGATCGCTTCTTCTGTTCTCAATCGTCTTCTAAAACGTCGACAATGAGCTTCGGAGGAGATTGATATGGCCGCAGTGGATCGCGGGAGTGGCGTCCTCAAAAAGCACTGGCGGAGCCAGTGGCACTCTCAAATCGAGGTGTGATAAGCCACAAGTCTCGGCCGGGACTCGGAACGCAAGCGCCGGTTCGTTCCGCCGCCTTGCGATCGCCGCTGAACTTTGACGGCAGCGGTTCGCCGTCTTGCGTGCCCCGACGGCCGTGTAGAATGAGTCGAGACGAGCGATTCCCTGTCGGCGCGTCCTCGATGAGCGCCAATCGGAGACTCCCATGGCCGCCGCTCCCCGTCCCACCGCTCGAAGGCTCCGTCCGAACCACAAGCGCGGCATCACGGTCCTCGAAGTCCTCGTGGTCGTCGCGATCATCGGGATTCTGATCGCACTCATGCTCCCGTCTGTTCGATCTGCGAGGCCGGCGGCTCGTCGCACGCAGTGCAAGAACAATCTCAAGCAGATCGGGCTGGCGTTACATAATTACCACGACACTTATGGCTCACTGCCGCCGGCGTACACGGTGGATGCCGACGGCAATCGCCTGCATAGCTGGCGAACGTTGGTTCTGCCGTTCATCGAGCAGCAGGCGCTCTACGAAAAGATCGACCTGTCGAAGCCGTGGAACGACCCGGCGAACGCCGAAGTCTTCCAAACGCACATTCAAGCTTACGCGTGCCCGAGTGCCGCCCTGTCGAAGAACCAGACGGCTTTTCTCGCGATCGTCGGCCCCGACACCTGCTTTCCTGGTTCCGACGCGCGATCCTTCGATGCGATCGAGGACGGTACGGACCAAACGTTGCTCGTGTTCGAGACCGACGCCTCGAACGCCGTGAACTGGATGGAGCCGGTCGATGCCGAGGAGCCGCAGTTCGTCGCCTTCGGAAAAGACAAAGACACTCTGCATCACAGCGGCGGCACTCACGCGCTGATTGCAGATGGCAGCGTCCGATTCCTCTCGCGAGAGCTTTCGGCGGAGACGCGACGGGCCATGTTAACGATCGCGAACGGCGACGAGATCAACACCGCGACCGATTTCTGACGCGGCGAGGCTTACCGCGACGTCAGAACGGCAACAGACGATCGAACGGGGCGCTTCGTCGTCGATCGTTTGAACCGGACGGCCTCGAAGACCGCCAGCGGCAACACCCAGCAGGCCCAGCTCGCCACAGGGTCGTACCACGGTGCATCGATCGCCGCGACCGTCGCGAATCCGCCCATGATTCTCAGCACGACGGCCGAGCAGAGCAGCAAGAACGTCCGCCACATCCACTCGCGATGCACAGCGAAGCGTCTTTGCACGGCGGTTTTCCATCCGAAAGCCGCGCAGGCCGCGGTGGCCAGAGAGAGCGTGACGAAACTCGCGGTCGCGATCGTGCCGGTCGCCGCGTAGAACGCCATCCACAAGCCGCTGGGCGTGAGCAACAGCAGGATGCAGGCCACCTGCGTCCGACCAAGCACTCGGTACCACCGCGGACGCCACCGCCGCAAGCGTTCGCTCATCAGCGTGAGGCCGGCGACGAGCGTGAAAGGCCCGACGGCGATATGCGCGTAGAAGGCCCATTGGTAGGGGCCGAAGAAGTAACCGTCACGCCCGCGCAGGAAATCGGAATCGAAGTTCGCCGGGAAGTAATTCACGTAGCCCAGCACCACGGCGGCCGTGACCTTGAGCGCCAGCACCGACGCCAGCAGCGTCAGCACGCCTCGCAAGATCGTCGATCGAGCGGTTGGCATCGTGCATCATTCAATGTGGACTCACATCTGACCGCCGGGCGCGGCCTGAGTGCGACCGGCGAGATTCGCCGTGGGGTCGTCGGCGGCATGCCGCAGGTGACGGGGAAGCTGACCGGTGACGGCGAGGGCGAACATGCGCAGGTCGGCGAAGGCCGACCAGATCGGGTATTGAAACGACGCCGGCCGATTGCGTTCGACGAAGAAATGCCCGATCCACGACGGCCCGTAGGCGGCGAACGGCGTCGCCAGGAACAGCCACGGCTCGGTGGCCGTGGCGACGCCTGCGGTCGTCAGGCCCGAAGCCGTTCCCACATAGTGCAGCATTCGGCAGCCGCGGCGGCGATGTTCGTTGAGGTAGTATGGCCAGAATTCGCCGAACGTCTTGAGAGGTCGCCTCATCAGGGCACTTCCTTACGGTTCAGGTTTGAGAGATGTGCTTGAGGCCGTCCATCTTACTCGCAAGCGCACACAGCCGTGGAGCTCTATAGAGCGGAAGACCACAATAACGGGTCGCGGTCCCCATTTCATCAATCCGGCGGAGGTGTGTGATGACGCTCGTTCGAGATCGACGACCCGCAGCGAGGGCTGACGCGCCTCCTGCTTTCTCTCGGCGATGTTCATCAGCAGCGCGACGACCGCGAAGGCCGTCACGGCGGCCATGACGGCGATGGCGATGAGCGGACCCTTGCCGGCGAGTCGTTTCATAACTGGTTCCACGCCTTCAAGGTCATCGAGCACGTGCGGGTCAAGTACGCCTGCCGCCATTGCCAAGAGCATGTGCATCTCGCGGCCAAGCCGCCGCAGGCGATCGAGAAGGGCCTGCCCGGACCGGGACTGCTGGCGCAGGTCGTGCTCTCGAAGTACGGCGATCACACGCCGCTGTACCGGCAGGAGGACATCTTCTCGCGGCACGGGATCCTGCTCCGCCGCAGCACCCTCTGCGACTGGATCGCGTCAGCCGCCGATCTCGCCGAGCCGCTGTACGAGCGGATGTGCGAGCTGGTGCGAACGTCGAAGG
>JACCRE010000018.1 GCA_013813775.1 Planctomycetaceae bacterium | reverse complement strand
GAACTGGACCGGGCCGTGTTCCCCGTCTGTCAGGAGGTAGTGCCATTGCGATGCCATCGCCCGATCCTGCCTCGACCGTTAGCTCCAGCGCCGAGTCCAATCTTCCGATTTACCGGGAGAGACGGTTTTGGGTGGTGCCAGGTCAGTATTGCACGAGGCGGTGGAGGTCGACCTGCCGACGGCCCGACGAACCAGATCAACCTCTTTAACTTTCAACTCCGCGACTATGGGAAATATTAGCGATTCAACGCCATTCCTGAGGATCATTGTGAGTGAAGCGAGGTCGGATCACAACCGATTTTGCCTCTGTTCGGCAGGCCATCGACTGGCGTTCGGGACACAGCATGTTCCGTCGTGAACGCGGACAATCTCAGAATCATCGGGTAGAGTTCACCACGCCAGCCCCCGCCTACAGCGGTTTTCGGAATGTCTGGCGGGCATCTCGGCACTCAACTGCTTGCATTTGAGGCGATTTCGATCTTCCAAGCCGGCAGGCATTCTTGAAACCGCTGTAAAGTCGATCGGAAGTCCACAGGAATGGCGTAAAGCCACATTATCGATCAGAAAGGACCACAACTGGAATATTAACGCTGCCACCTTCGCGAAGCGCGACCAAAATAGACCCTTCACGAAATTCGATTTCAGAACTGGAGCGCAGTTCGGCTTTCAAGTAAATCTGGTCGATATTTTGCACTTTCGGGGTAATCACATCTATTGGCAGATCCCCGACAATCGAAAACCTGTCCAGCGTCAACTCGGTCCCTGTATGACTCACAATCCTTACGTCTGCGAACCGCCGGTGATCAGATAGCAGTATAACTGCGGGGCGAGCTTCGATATCGGGAAGAATTCGACATGCGAGATCTGTAGTCAGAAGTGGTGCGATTTCCACATTCGTACTGACTTTCAACTTGCCAGTCCAATCACACGGACCGCAATTCGCCGGCACAATAAATCGCAAATGAACGATATAATCTCCTGGCAGGACGGGAAATCTTCCGATTTCGCCCACTAATGGGGATCCAGAGTCTACCTGTTCAACCGATACTTGGCACCGTGGGGGATCCTTAATGGGAACGTCGGTATTAGAATCTACTAAGGAAACGTCGCCGACATTCAGCTGTCCGTCACCCGGATCATGGATGAAGAGGGATTTTTCGATTGTCTGTCCGGGAATCGCTATACCAAGATGCATTTCGCTGGTGGACAGCAAATTGCGACGACTGACCGCCACTCCACTCAATATGATCCGGCTTTCAGAGCGGGTGGGGTCATTGGATCCCACGCTAATACTTTCTACAAAACGACCTCGCTTACCTGTGAGATCCACACTTGCCGTGATCGTTCCCGATTCGCCAGGAAGCAACTCCAAAGCAGAAACATCGGCTGCAGTACAGCTACAGCTCTTTCCGACAACTGCGATCGTCAGTGGTTTCGATCCGAGGTTAGAATAGTCGATCTCAAAAATTGCCGAAGCGGAATCTGGGATTCTCCCATTGTCTTGCCAGCACGTTTCCCAAGCGATTCGAGCATCCGGCGGAGTAACGGACGGTGGTCGCACTCTAATCACTAATGCCTCTCCGCCCCAGCTTTGTTCCAATTTCTCACGCGACCACCATCGCGCTATCGAATTCTCGATTGGATCGTAGGCGCGAATGTGTTCGGATCCAAAATTGTTCGACGATTCCCGGAGATCGACGGTAATAAAGTGCTTTCCACCAATCCAAAGAATAGCGCATGTATTCAGCTCTGTAAGTTCTTTCCAGCCTAGGCGTTCAAACTGGGCATCCAAACCCAACTTGCGCGACGCATCCCGTAGATCGGCCAAGGAGCATCCGCTTGTACGGCTCAGTCGGATAAAATCCAAATCTTTGCGTTCGATGGGAACGCCAAGCCGACATGCAGCAACCCACAGGCTTTCCGGTCCACATTGCACACCCGCATGTAACCCATTGGTATCAGCGATCATTGTTTCAGCTACCCACGACGGAAAAAGCGTCGATGGGAATTGAGACAGAAGGGCTAATCCAACGAGCCCCGCAGAAGCCGCCAAAAGCCCTGTCCACAGCCAAAATGATCTTTGAATCAACATGATCACAATTCTTCCCGAAAAGTAGAGTCGCCACACTGAGACGAAAGCAAGAGCGTGGCATATAATCCGTCGGATTCTTACAATCCAATACCACGCCTGATTTCATCCTAGGTCTGGAATGCGTAGAACCACGCCAGCCTAACTTCGTTGTTTTCGAAATCTTCGAAACAACAGGAACAGTGCAAGGAGACAAAACACCGTAGTGTTTGCGAGAATAAGAAGTCCCCATCGTGGGCTTGGCCGTGGACTGCCCGCTGAATTGAGTGTGTTTAAAGCAACTTTTCCGTCTTGTCGGCCCCGGATAGACCCGCCGGAGAGTACTACGTAGCTATCTTCTGGCTCTGTGCGCTTATCTATGATCTGAGAACCTGGGGGAAACGGTTCAGTAAGATGATTCCTTGCCTCTTGAAAAAGTTGCGCATCCGTATCGAGTGAGGCCGCTTCAAATTGTACCTTATAGGTAATATCCTTATACTCTAGGACACCAGCTGTTGGATAGTAACATTCGCCATCTCGCTGTATATTATCGTTCTCAACAACAACCTTCGGCTTGTCCTTATCTTGCGAAAAAAAAGCCGCGCGGCGCACCAAATAGCCGGCTTCAGGGTCTAGCAAGAGTTCCCAGTGCCCCTCTTGCTTCTTCTGCCATAGCCAACCTGTCCCTTTTACGGGAATCAGGCCGGATGGCTCCGGCGGCTCGACCTCGGTAAAAACATCGATATGCCTACTGAACCCTCGTCCCGCTGTCCAGAGAATCGGATAGTACCACATTACATATGTCGCGTCTCCGGGATTGTTGAGTAGAATTAGATTGTGAACTGGCGACGTTTTGGTCACCTTATCTTCGGAATTAATCGTCAGTTCGGCGTGTGAGCTAAACAGACCAGTGACATCGCGGCCTTCCAGAGTCAATGCCTTAGATTTGGCAATGACCGTCATGGTTTTAGGTTTCCCAGGATCCGCACGGGACGGATCAAAGTTAGGCGGATCAAACGACTGTTCGAGCGCATGTCTTCCGTCAGACCAGCTATACTTCCAGCGAGCCACGTATGTGCTATCTGGAGCAAAACCCGCGCCAGTAACAGTCTGTGTCCCGCCACATCTGAATCCTGCCTCATAAACCCGCTCTAAAGCCTTGAATTTCTTCTGCAACATGTCTGCGTCCACGCGGGTTTCGCCCATCACCGCGGAAGGAAAAGAAACGGCGCTCACGCCCGCAGTGACGATAGTTATGACGTAAAGTACTGTTTTCGACATTGAGAATGCTCCTCGATTCCGGTCTAGATCGCGGCTGCATAAGAAGCTCTAACAAAACCTGTAATTTCGATCGACACAAGCCTCTGCTGGGCCTGTTTTCAGACATTATCCGACGGAGCCAATAGGGGTTCTTAAGGGTGTCGTCAGAGCTTCTTAGGGAGGGGGGCCGCAGACTAGCCGTCCTTTTTGTCTGATGTCAAAGTGAAGCAAGGCACCATCTTCCTCTCCGCAATCGCCAATAAAACATTTTCCAATAGTTGTGCTGAATCCGGGGGCTTGACAATCTCCTTCCTCGGGGAGTGTCATGGTGCTTTCGGTTTCGTCACAGTTCGCTGCTGGCTGAGTACGATCGTAACGGTACTGCGCCCACTTAACTGCATCCGGATTGTTATGCATCTCGCAATCATCTTGTTCGTTTGTGGCCGTTTCCTCGCATCGTGCGTAGTAAAAC
>JACCRE010000367.1 GCA_013813775.1 Planctomycetaceae bacterium | reverse complement strand
GATCGGCCTCGTCGGCACGGGCAACATCGACACGGAAACGGCTCAGGCCGCGGCGTGGCACCTCAGCGACGGCATGAGCTGGGCGCAGCTCGCGAACATGCGGGAAGAGCGTCTCGACAGCCTGCCGCGAGGACCGTACTTCACGCCGGGCAAGGTCAACGCGGCAGTGAGCCTTGTCGCGATCGCCGCCGAGAAGGGCCGCGAGATCGCCGCCGCTCGCGAGCAGAGCGGCGACGAGACGGAAGCCGTCTCCACCAAGACACCTCGAACAGCTCCCGGCACGATTCGCTGATTGAGCGGATCAACTTCGCGAAATGCGGAGAGGCGGACGTGATCGCGTCCGCCTCTCCGCGTTTTCATCCTTACGCGACGGCGATCAGAAGATGTATTCCAGTCCGACCGATAATCCTTCCACGGCGACGTGATCGACTTGTTTTTTCGTGCGGATGTCGGATCGGGTCACCCCGTTTTCCGTGACCGCTTCGTAGTCGATGATTTTAGCGGCGCGATACACGCGAGACAGCCAAAAGGCATCGTAGCCGACGCTCAGCCGGAGGTTCTCCGAGAGGCACACGCGAACGTAAGTGTTCAGGTCGAGCACCGGCGAGAACTCGAAATCGCTTGAATCGTCGCCGCTGCGAGGGTCGTTGTTGTCGAGGAACCGCTCGCTGGCGACGCGGGACTCGGCGATGTTTCCGGCGAAGGTCACCGCCGGTTGAATACCGGCGATGAACCATCTGTGGACGAGTTCGGCGCGAAGGCCCACGGTCCCGCCGAGAATCGTGTTCGAGGTGTTCGAGGTGATGCTCGAGATGATCGCCGGCTCGCCGATTCCTTGGGAAGTGCCGGTCTGGTACATCCCCTCTTGAAAGCCGACGTACTTCAAGCCGAAGAGCGGTTTGAGCTTGAGCCCTTCGCCGGGAGGCGACAACGAATCGACGACGTACTTCGCGTCCGCTCCCCACATGTCGCTTTTGTACGTGAGGTTCAGCCCCTCTTCGTGGTTCCTGATGAAATCCTGCCCGTCGAGCAAGAAAGAGGTTCCAGGCGTGCTGTCTACGAGCAGCGGAGGCAGCGACGACGCCGTCGGATCGGTCGGCAAGAAGAACGTGGCGGGGATCTCGCCTCGAATCGTCCCGAACTCATAATGATCGCTGGCTTGTTCCAGCAACCAGCCGCTGAACTCCAAAGCCCCGTAATTCTTTAGGGGGATGCCGTACGTCAAGCGGAGGCCGCTGTTGTCGCGAAACTGGATCTCGTCAAGACGCGGCACATAGGCGAAATCGAGTGTGCCGTCGGGTGCGATGAATGGTCGCGTCACACCGGCGGGGTTCGCGAAGAAGTTGTCCGCGCCGAGAGGCACGTTGCCAAGTTCTTCGATCTCCCACAGCAAGTATTCGGTGCGGAAGAACGCCCCGCGTGGCGGCTTGAGCAGCCCTGGGCTGATCAGCAGCGGCCGCTTCCACCAGCAGGTCGGCTGCGGCTCGCAGGCGGCGCCGTAGCCCGGCTGCGGCGGACAGTTCGCCGGCATGCCTTGATATCCGGCCGCCGAGACGCCGCCGTAAGCGGGTCCGCTGTCGCCGAAGGCGCCTGAAGAATAGTCGTATCCGCCCGCGGAGGCGGGCAGGGTCACGACGTCGCCGGCGGAGTAAGTCTGCGCCATGCAGGTCGTCGTCAACCCGCAGCCCCAGGCCGCGAGCGTCATCGCGAGGGTTCGGCCGGTCTTTAGCATTGTGTCACGTCGCCCCGGCGAGTCGTTCGGCAGTCCCTCCGTTCGCAGCGGACGCAATGCGGCCGAAGCGGACGGTCACTCGTGTCGTGACAGTGGTATCGGATGCACCGCCGGTGACTCTTCGTCGAATCCGTCATTGCACGACGGGTTTGCCGATTTTCCGCCGTCGCCCTCGCCGCCCCTGCTTACTCCATATGTCAATCGTTCGCGCCCACGTGATCGCGAGGGCTGTTGACGGAGTCCCAGAGCGGTTGCCGGCGATTCTAAAACCTCTGGCATTTGCGACGGCGGCCTGACAGGATGACACGACTCGTCAGACCGCACGCGAAAGAGACCGCACGCGAAAGGGAGTGGAGCAATGGGCTCAGGTCGCCGCACCTTTCTGAAACACGCCGGGATCGCCTCCGCGACGTGGGCCACGGGAGCCTCTGCTCGCGCCGACGCCGCTGACCGATTGAGTGTCGGGATCATCGGCACCGGCGGGATGGGCACGAATCATCTCCAGCTTCTCGCCGCGAGGAAGGATATCGGCGTCGCGGCGGTGTGCGACGTCGATGCCGAGCGACTTGCGGCGGCGGCCGGTCACGTCGAGTCGGCGACCGGCAAGCGTCCGCAGGCGACCCCGGATCTGCGGCGAGTGCTTGACGATCCAAAAATCGCCGCCGTCTTCATCGCGACTCCCGATCACTGGCACGCGCCGGCGGCCCTGCTGGCATTGGCTGCCGGTAAGCACGTCTACGTCGAGAAGCCGCTGTGTCACAACGTCCGTGAGGGCCGGCTGCTCGTCGAGGCCGTCGAGCGGTCGGGCAAACTGCTGCAAGTCGGCACTCAGAGTCGCAGCAGCGAGACGGTTCGCGATGCGATCGGACGCGTGCTCGACGGCGCGATCGGCGAGGTATTGGTCGCAAAGGCTTGGAACAGCCAACGACGCGGTTCCATTGGCAAATCGAAGCCTTCCAAACCGCCGGCTCAACTCGACTTCGATGCGTGGCTCGGCCCGGCTCCGCAGGTCGCCTATCGGCCCAACCTACTGCACAGCGTTTGGCGTTGGTGGCGCGACTTCGGCTGCGGGGACATCGGCAACGATGGCGTCCATGATCTCGACGTGGCTCTTTGGGGTCTGGGCGTCGACACTCATCCCTCGACGATCACCTGCCTCGGCGGAAAGTACGTCTTCGACGACGACCAACAGTTTCCCGACACGCAGTACGCCGTCTTCGAGTATCCGAGGGACGGCAAGCCCGACGGGCGAAAGAAACAACTCGTCTTCGAGCAGCGGATCTGGTCGCCTTACGTGCAGGAAGGCTATGAGAACGGCGCAGCTTTCTACGGCACCGAAGGCATGCTCGTCATCGGGCACTCGGGCGGCTGGAAGCTGTACGGGCCGCGAAATGCACTGATCGCCGAGCGCACGGGACCGGCGGACCTCGCGGCCCATCATACGAACTTCCTCGACGCCGTCCGCGGAACCGGTCAACCGCTGAATGCCGATGTCGCCGTCGGCCACCGCGCAGCGGCCGTCGTGCATCTCGCGAACATCGCGGCTCGGCTCGGTCGCGTGCTCCGCTTCGATCCCGCGACAGAACGAGTGGAGGGGGACGCCGAGGCCGACGAACTCCTCGGCAGAAAGTACAGAGATGGCCACTGGGCGACTCCTCGACACGTTTGACCCTCTCGGTGGCAATACGTCGTTCGGAAACGGAGCCGCGATTGGCAGGGAGCGCTGAGAACGGCTTGGAAGCGCTCCCTGAAGGTCGCGCCTCCGAAAGAACGAACAAACGATTCATGCACACGCACAGAGTAAAAGCCGATGTCACCACCCGACCGACGAGCGTTCCTCAAGACCGCCACAGCCACGGCAGCTGCATGTTTCGTGTCTCCGCTCGCCGCAGTGGCGCAATCCGAAAACAATCGCTTCAAAGTGGCGATCATCGGTTCCACCGGTCGCGGCGACTACGGGCACGGGATCGATACGGTCTGGCGCGATGTGATGCGTGCCAACGTCGTCGCGGTCGCCGACGATGATGAAGCCGGGCGCGGCGAAGCGGCTCGACGCACAGGGGCGCCGTCGCTCTATGCCGACTATCGAGAGATGCTTGACGCCGAGCGGCCGGACGTCGTCGCCATCGGGCCGCGGTGGTTAGACCAGCACCGCGACATGTGCCTTGCGGCGGCGGAACGTAGCTGTCACATCTTTCTCGAGAAGCCCTTCTGCCGCGACCTGACCGAGGCCGACGAGATCGTACAGGCTTGCGAAACGCACGGCGTCAAGCTCGCGATCGCGCATCAGACGCGCTGGTCGCCGCCCGTCGAGATCGTCAGACGTGAAATCGCAAACGGCATCATCGGCCGAGTGCTCGAGATTCGCACCCGCGGGAAGGAAGACGCCCGCGGCGGGGGACTGGATCTGTGGGTGCTCGGGAGCCATGTTCTCGACCTGATGCGGTTCTTCGCCGGCGATCCGCAGACCTGTTATGCGCGAGTCCTCACTGACGGAAAGCCGGCGACGCAGGCCGACGTCACCGAAGGCGACGAAGGCATCGGCCCGCTTATGGGAGATGCCGTCGATGCGATGTATGCGCTGCCGAACAACGTCGTCGGGCACTTCGGTTCGCGTCGGGCCGCGGCGGGGAATCCCTCGCGGTTCGGCCTGCAAATCGTCGGCACCGAAGGAGTGATCGAGGTGCTGACCGGGCATCCGGCGGTCTGCCACGTGTTGCAGGATCCCTCCTGGTCGCCCGGCCGCAGCGGCAAGGCTTGGATTCCGATCACGTCGAACGGCGTCGGCCGGCCAGGGACGCTGCCGGCGGGAGCTCATCACGCGAACGCGCTCGCCGTCAACGACCTTCTCGACTGTATCGGCCACGCCGAGCGACAGCCGCGCTGCGACGTCTATGATGCGCGGTGGACGGTGGAAATGATCGCAGCGGTCTTCGAGTCGCACCGACTCCAGCGACCAGTGACGCTGCCCCTGACGGATCGCCGGAATCCCCTCGGATTGTCTTAGCGGCCAGGACTGCCGGCACTGGTTCCAAGGCTGCGGCGACAACTTGAATCTGAAAATGGTCTAGCTGGCGCGAAGACTTGCTTCGATCGAGAGAACGAGCTCGCTCAAGGGCACCTTCTCGGCGGCGACGTTCCATGACGAGGAACGTTCGAGGAGTTGCCGCATCTTGCGGTCGGCCGCGATGACCGTGCTGTGATTTCGGCCCCCGAAATGAGCGCCGATCTCGCCGAACGCGGCTTGCGTATGCTTGCGGGCCAGGTACATCGCCAGCATGCGCGGCTGACTCACGCACCGCGACCGTTTCGCGGATCGCAACTCCGTGGGATCGACGCCGAAGAACTCGCAGACCGCTCTTTCGATGTCGAGCAAGCGCACTGCTCGCAAGCAGTCTCGCTCCATGTCGCCCAGGATCTGCCGCGCCGCCCCAACCCCCACCGGGCGGCCCGAAAGACTTCGGAAGACCTCCAGGCAGTTCAGCGCGCCTTCCAGTTCGCGCACACCGCCTCGAAACCGACGGGCGATGAATTCGAGAACCGGCCCGGAGGGCACCTCCGCAAGCCGCGCGACTTTACGTTCGAGAATGCGCAATCGCGTTTCGAAACTCGGCGATTCGAGGCGACAGACGGTCCCCGCGAGAAACCGAGTGACCAGTTCCTCCGACGTTCTCGTCATCAATTTGGGATGACGATCCGCCGCCAGCACGATCGCTCTTCCGCGGCTTTCGAGGTGCTGGAGTGTGTGCAGAAACTCCTCCTGAAGCCCCTTTTTGCCGTCGAAAAAGTCCACATCGTCGATGATCAGCACGCCAACGCCGCGAAAGCGATTTCGGAAGGCGGGCAACGTCCGGTTCCGCAGCGCATCGGTGAAGTAGTTCGCGAGGGCTTCCGCAGTGAAATAAGCGACCTGCCGCGTCGTATCGGCCGAGCGAAGCCGCTTGGCGATGCCTTCGAGCAGGTGCGTCTTGCCCAGCCCCACTCCCCCGAAGAGATACAGCGGTCCCGCCGCCGCACTGGGACACTCGCAAAATCGCTGCGCCGCGGCGAAGGCGAATTCGCTGTTCGGGCCGACGACGAATTCCGCCAGATCGGCGTAACGGCGGCGGTCCGGCGACGCCGCGGCGCGCTGTGGCACGGTCGCGACTTTAGGGCCTCCGTTCGACGGAGTCGCAGCCGCTGCGGCGATGCCCGCTTCGGGCGTCTTTTTGTCGGCTTCGAGAACGGTTGCCACTCGGACCGTCGGCAAACCGAGGCGGCCATCCACGGTGTACCGCAGCCGCGCGGAGGGCCCGAGGATGTCGCGTGCCGCCGCCCGGATCGCGACGCCGAACTGACGTTGCATCCACGCGAGCAGGAAGGGGCTGCCGACCCCGACCGTCAGCTCGTCGTCGCGAGCCGACAGCGCGATCTTTCCGTCGATCCAGTTGGCATAGGTCTTCTCATCGAGTGAGGCTCGAAGCCGGTCGAGTACCTCGCACGCCGGGTTCGACCCCGACGCCGGCGGCGCATATCCGGGCTGCATCGTGCAACCACCCCCTGAAGGCTGCGCGCACCGTCAGCACCTTGTCACCGGCGCGGTCGCGCCGATGGGGAGAGGAGATCCGTCCCCGCCCCGCACCAAAAGGCGTGGCGATGCGATGTTCCTGTAGCGGATCGAACCGAACGCCCCCACTCCGTTGCACCAGGTGGGACGTCAGCCCGTCCGTGACTCGCTCGTGGGTCTGATGGTATCCCCCGCTCGTTTCCTGTCAAAGCGCATTCCGACAAACATTGGTGCCATCGCAGCCACATGGCGTCGCGCGCGACGCATTTCCTTACGAGGCCGACAAGTTCGCCTCATCGTGCGATACGGAGTCTCGTGCGCGGAAGGTGTGAACGGCGTGTTCATGAAGCGTGAAGATCGTGCGCACTCCCCGGCCGCCTGGAAGCGGTCTCGCCTCACCGGTCTTCGAGGGCCTGCGATTTCTCGGCCCAAAGATAGATCGCGCGCTCGAAATTGGGCACAAAACCGAGGCGGGAATAGAGCTTCGCGGCGGGATCGTTCGCAGCATCGACGGCCGCGAGAACGGCATCGCAACCGTCGGCCATCGCTTCCGCGAGGCTGTCGATGATCAGTTGCTGAGCGATTCCCTGCTGGCGCGCCTCGGGCACGACGCCGAGGTAGACGATTTCCCGAACGCGATCATCAGGCCGGTCGTTTACCAGGATCACGGCGACGTCGTCGCCCTCGTTTTCGACCAGCCGCCATCGCTGCGGAGTGAACTCGCCGGAATGTTGATACGAGCGAATCGCGTCGGCTGCGGAACGCAGGCCTGTAAACCCCGGACAATCCAGACTTCCGTGGTACGTCCGTTCGATCACCGCTTCAAATCGCCGCTCGTGCCTGTGATCGAAAGTCAGGAACTTTCCAGAATCGGCTCTCACTCCGGGCAACGGCCGATCGAGCGGGCGCTGGAGATAACGCAGGAGCGCCAGAGACCGAAATCCCGACGCTTCCAAAGCGTGGCATTGGTCAGCGCGCGACGGATCCACCGCCGCTTGCGCATAAGTGCAACCCTGCTCCGCCGCCAGAACGGTGACCGTCCGAAGAATCGCGGCGGCAACGGCGACGATGTCGTTGGCATCCTCACCAGCGACGGGTGGCCACACAAACGCGGAATCGTCGGGAAGTTTGCAGAAAAGCCCCGCGGCGACCGCGGTTTCGTCGTCCCACGCTCCTACCAGTCCCCTGAGATCGATCTCGGCCGACGCAAAGAGCCGAAGCGCTTCTCTCGCGCGTTCGGCGGGCTGCGGGTCATCGGCGAACAAGCAACGCAGGGCGGCGAAGCGTTCCGATTCGTCCCTAGGGAAGCCGATGCGCATGGACTTCCTGGTGCTGTGTCACAGCCAAGAAATTCGGGCTGGGTGCCACTGGCTTTGCCAGTGCTTCTTGGGAACGTCGTCCGAAATCGGCACTGGCGGAGCCAGTGGCACCCGAAGATCAAGCTGTGAGAGAACACTGGGCTTTGCTGGCTCCAAAGAAACGGCCGGCGTCAGTTCGGAAGCCGACAGCAGCCCGGCCCACACGGCCCAGCCTCAACCGGCGGGCACGCCGCCGGCCCTGTTCCCGTGACGCGAGCCGATGTCACGCTCAGCAGCCTTTCGACCTTCGGAGAACGGCACGACGGGCATATCGCCTGTTCGGTCGGCCGCACGAGCGCCTCGAACTCGCGCGAGCAAGTCGGACAGCGAAACTCATATAAAGGCATCGGCGGCTGCCTCAAAGCGTCGTGATCGCACTCAAACGCGATGTGGGCGTGACCCGGCTCACTCGCGTCTGCCTGCTGGCTGTTTCGACACAGGCTCTCCGTCCGTCGGAGAAAGATGATCGTACGGAAAACCTCCCACGCTGAACACCGATCCGCGAAATGTCTCGCCTTTGACTCCACGCCAGATCGGGGTCGCCGGTGTCGATCGGACATGCGTCAGATTGCCCGAGAACAGCACCGCTTGATCGGCTGCCGACATCTCCTGCGGTGAAACGCCGTCCAATTGACCCGCGGCCAACAACGCGATGCAGGCGGCGGCCATGCTCAACGCGGGAACCCAGCCGTTGAACTTCCCCGGACGAACGCTCACCGTCCGCTGAAGACGGGATTCGACCGCCGGCCAAAGGCTTTCGCCCGACACCGGCCCTTCCGACCTGCCGACGCGGTCGAGAACATCGACGCATCCCCGCAGACGCACCCAATGCTGCCGGCAGTGGGGGCAAGACTCGATGCTGCGTCGTACATCGGCGGTCTGCTCATTCTCCAGGTCGTCACCCGCCAGCAATGCAATCTGATTCTTGACCAGTTCACTGAGGCCGTTCATCGCCAATGATCCTCTGTACTACCGAAAACGCGGAATCCGCGAGTGAAATCCGTGCCGCATGCCCGTATGGGAAAAGGCGGGAAAGCTATTCGTCGCCTGTCGGGGTTTCGACATCGGCTCCAGGGGCGATCAACGATGTCGTCGCTCCATTCTGGCGCCGCCGCCATAAGGCCTCGAAACGATTGCGCGCTTCCGCGAGACGCCAACGGATCGTCGCCTCTTTACGGTCGAGAATCGCGGCGATCTCCGAAGTCGAAAAGTTTTCCAGATCTCTCAACACAAGAACAGATCGATACGTCTCCGGCATTTCATCGAGCACCGCCCGCACTTCCTGTCCTAGATCGATCGATCGCCTTGGATCCGGAACTTGCGGATCAGGCGCCCCTTCGCGGCCGACATCGGAGAACAAGGCCCAGCGGCCCCGTCTCTTTCGCCGCCGAAGATGATCGAGAGTCAAATTGACTCCGATCCGGAACAGCCACGGGCCAAATCGGCGGCTCGGATCAAATTGGTCCAGCCGCTCGTAGGTTCGTAGGAAGGTTTCCTGAGCGAGATCCCGTGCCATTTCCTGGTCATGGACGAATCTCAAAATTACGCGGATCAGCCGGCGTTCGTAGCGCAGAACGAGATCGCCGAACGCCTCCGAATCGCCTCGCCGGGCAAGCTCGACAAGGCGGGCGTCGCTGATGCCCGCCACCGGCGGCGCAGGATCGTTCGTCTGCACCTGTTTCCGCGTCATGCTCAACGCCATTCGCGTCCACCTCCATCAGGACTTACGTCGAAGAAGGCGGGTGCGTTTGAGGGGATCTGGCCGTCACCGGAAATGCCGGCAAATACCTGGTCTGTGCACGCGTTTCCCTAAAAAGCGGCGATCCGTTGCCGCTTGACCCGGTCGGAACGTGATTTCATCATGGCCGTCGCACGTCAGGTCGTCCAGATCATTCGCTTCCGGGACGGCTGTTCGCCTTTCGCCTATCACATTTCGCTTCAGGAGTCGCAAAATGCGGAAGTCCGCCGTCGGTGGCTTCGTTGGCGTGTTTGCCTTGTGCCTTGGCATGCTCAATGGCGGCGACGCTCTCGCCGCCGGGAAAGAGTCGAACGTGAAAAGCGAGTCCTTCGGCAGTCTGCCTGACGGTCAGAAAGTCACGAAATACACGCTCGAGAACGCCAACGGTATCTCGATTTCGATCATCAACTACGGCGGGATTCTCACCGAAGTCAATGTGCCGGGCCGCGACGGAAAAGCGGCGAACATCACGCTCGGCTTTGACAAGCTCGACGGCTACCTCGGCCCCGACCCCTACTTCGGCGCGTTGGTCGGTCGCTACGGAAATCGGATTGCGAAGGGGCAGTTCACCCTCGACGGTAAAACGTACTCATTGGCGACCAACAACGGGGCAAACCACCTGCACGGCGGAAAAGTCGGCTTCAACGACCGCCTTTGGAAAGCTGAACCCGTCGCGTCGAGCCAGTCACCCGCGTTGAAGCTGACCTACGTCAGCGAGGACGGCGAAGAGGGCTATCCGGGCGAACTCACCTCTCAGGTGACGTATACCCTGACCGACGATAACGAGCTCCGCATCGAGTACGAGGCCACGACCACTGCGGCCACACCGATCAATCTCACCAATCACGCCTACTGGAATCTGTCAGGCGAGGGCAGCGGCACGATCCTCGATCACACGGTGACGTTGCAATGCGACAAATATCTGCCGGTCGATGAGACGCTGATTCCGACGGGCGAACTCAAGTCCGTCAAAGGCACGCCGATGGACTTCACGTCGCCGCACAAGATCGGCGAGCGTATCGCAGAGACCGGCGGCGATCCGGTCGGGTACGATCACTGCTACGTCGTCAACGGCAAGGCCGGTCAGCTACGCCCGGCCGCGAAGGTCGTCGACGAGAAGTCGGGGCGCGTGATGGAAGTTTCGACGACCGAGCCGGGCATCCAGTTCTACACCGGCAACTTCCTCGACGGCTCGTCCGCCAACGGAAACTATCCCAAGAACGGCGGCTTCTGCCTCGAAGCGCAGGTCTTTCCGAACTCACCGAACACGCCATCGTTCCCGAACTCAATTCTGCGTCCCGGCGAAACCTATCGTCAGACGACCGTGCACAAGTTCTCGGTTCTGAAGTGACGTTCCGCGGAACCGACCTGACGCGGTGATCCGATGCCGGCACGCGCGAGTTCCTCTGTGGCGGACGATCGGCCCAGCCCGCGTCCGCTGTGGATGTTCGCGCTGTTCGGAATCGCGGTGCTCGTCGGTCTGTTCAACGTCGGCGCCTACGTCTACGGCTTGACGCTCCCCGATGAATGGTCGGTCGACGAGTCGGTTGTGATCGCGGCACCGACGCAGCATGTGCTGCCTTTCGTTTCCACCTCACGACGATGGACCGAGTGGAGTTCCTGGAGCGCGGAACGTGATCCGACCGCCGAGTTTGCCTTCCAAGGTCCGGAATCGGGAAAGGATGCCGCGTTCTCGTGGCTGGGCGAGCAGCTCGGCCGCGGAACGCTGACGATCATCGAGTCGTCACCGTCCGAAGTCCGCTACAAACTCGAACTGCAAGGCGAGACCTTCAGCGAAGACGGGCGAGTCACGTTCGAGCCGGCCGAAGGCGGCACGCGCGTCCGCTGGACCGACGGCGGCGAAGTCAACGGCACGCTCGGCCGCTTCTTTCGAGAGCGTCTGGAAGGCTCCGTCGCTGCGGATTTCTCTCAATCGCTTCAGCAGCTCAAGCGGCTCGTCGAGACAGAGCATATTGCCGCACCGGCAGACGCCACACCGCCGTCAGATGGTCCATAGTGCCTTATGAAACTCACTTTCCTCGGCGCGGCGGGCGAGGTCACGGGGAGTCAGCACCTGCTGGAGACGGCGGAACTGCGTCTGCTGTTGGACTGCGGTCTCTTCCAGGGCCGACGGTCCGAAACCTACGCCAAGAACCGCCAGTTCGCGTGCAACCCGCCCAAGCTCGACGCGGTCTTCCTGTCGCACGCTCACATCGATCACTGCGGCAATCTGCCGGGACTCTATAAGGCCGGATACCGCGGGCCGATCTATTGCACGCGAGCAACGGACGACGTCGCTTCAGTGATGCTGCTCGACAGCGCCCGCATTCAGGAAGAAGACGCCGAGTACGTCGCGACGCGGCTGGGACCGGAGGCGCCGCCCGCCGCTCCGCTTTACACCGAAGCCGACGCCAGGCAGGTCTCGAAGCTGTTCGAGCCGCTCGATGAGAACGAATGGCACAAGCTCTCACCGGCGTTGTCGGTGAGACTCTCGGATTCGGGACACATCCTTGGGTCCGCCATCACCGAACTCGACATCGAAGACGGCGGCGAACGGAAGCGGGTCGTCTTCTCGGGAGACGTCGGCCGTCGCGGCATGCCGCTGCTGCGAAACCCTTCGACGGTCGAGCGAGCCGATGTCCTGATCTGCGAGTGCACCTACGGCGACCGCGTGCATCCACCGTTGCCCGACCTCAAGGCGGAACTGCTGCGCATTCTGCTCGACGCCGAGCGACAGGGCGGCCGGGTCGTCATCCCCGCGTTCAGTCTGGGCCGGACGCAGCAGATCGTCTATCTGCTCAATCATCTGTATCAGGAAGGCAAGCTCCCGCGGCTGCCGGTCTTCGTCGATTCGCCTTTGGCGATGCGGATCACCGACCTGCATCGCGAGCACAGCGACCAGTTCGACGGCACGGCTCGCCACACGCTCAAGACCGACGACGACCTGTTCGCGTTCGAAGGGCTGCACTACGTGCGGGATCGGCGGGAAAGCCAGTCGCTGAACTTTCGCAAAGGGCCGTTCGTGGTCATCGCCGCCGGCGGCATGTGCGAGAACGGTCGCGTGCGGCATCACCTCAAGCACGCCGTGGCCGACAAACGCAACACGGTCCTGCTGATCGGCTATCAGGCCGAGCACACTCTCGGCCGACGCCTGCAGGAACGACGCGAGACCGTTAAGATTTTCGATCGCATTTTGCCGCTGCAATGCCGCGTCGAAAAGCTCGACGGCCTGTCGGCTCACGGCGACGTGCAGGATCTGCAATGGTGGATCGGCGAGATGGCCAAAACCGGCGGCGTCGGCCAATGCTTCCTCGTCCACGGCGAACCCCACGTCGCGACCAAGTTCGCGCAGCTCATCGAAAACGACTGCGACGAACCCCCGGTGATCCCGCAGTGGGGGGAAGCGTTTGAGGTATGAGGAGTGAAGGACGGAAGAACGAAGGAGTGAAGGAGACGCATGCGTTCGTTCAACGCGATGATCAATTCAAACACGCCATCACGAATCTCCCCTCTCCCTCGGGAGAGGGGCCGGGGGTGAGGGGCCAAGGTTGACGTTGATCGCCGCTTGCGTCGGACTGATCGAGGCGAGGAAGTTTTGTACTCAGCCGTTCTTCCATGCACCCGAACCCCGCTCAGATCGCTCTCGCCGTCCAACACCCGTGGACCGAACTCATCGTGCGCGGCGTGAAGACGCTGGAGATCCGTTCGACGAGCGCCCGAGTCCGCGGCCCGATCTACATCTACGCGTCACGCAAGCTTTCCGATCTGCCGGACGCGGCCTTCGCCGCGAAACGATTCGGGATCGATGTCGCCGACCTGCCGACCGGCATAATCGTCGGCGAAGCGGAACTCACCGAAAGCCGCCCTGCTCGACCGGCTGATGCAACCGCGGCTTGCATCAGCCCTCATCTTCTTGTGAACCGATTCGCCTGGCGCTTCGAGCGATCGAACCGGTTTGCGGAACCGCTGCCGGTGCGGTTCCTGCCGTACGGGATCTGGTTTTATCCGTTTCGGCGGAAGTGATAAGATGACGTAATATCCATTAAAATATGACTCGCAATTGTTCGCTTGAAGGCAACACGCCAATCCATATTAATCCATATTACTTCGTTTTCGTCCAAACCCCATGCCTTCACTAATTGACTTCAATCCGCTCAAATCAATCGCGATTCCAAACATCGGCCGAGTGGTGCCAAACGGACTCGTTTTGGTGATAGGTCCGAACTCTGCTGGCAAAACACAATTGCTTCGCGATGTGCAAGGTCGTGTACTCGGTAAACCACGCGAGCTCGTGGTTTGCGATGAAATTGAGATTAGTCGCCCTCCGTCCCTTTCGCCGCTCCTCGACGTACTCCTTGCCGAGAACCACATCAGTCGCCGCGTAGACAATAACAATAACCTCTTTATCGACACTCAGGTCCCTGAATTTGGCGGCGATTCGTCTAACTGGTCGTTGCTCGAAGGTCAGGTCCAGTCATATTTTGCTCACCCTGTTTCGATTGGCAAGACGCGCCGGGAAGGTATATCGGATAAGTTTCTCGGGTAGTCCTCACTATGTAATGGCGAGGTGCTGGTTGTAGTCGTTGATGAAGACGCGGAGGCAGCCGAGGTGGTTTCGCGGACACTTCGAGAACGAGAGCGTCTTGCGGGTCAGGCGGCCCAGTC
>JACCRE010000366.1 GCA_013813775.1 Planctomycetaceae bacterium | reverse complement strand
TAGCAGCCCGTTGAAGTATTCAAAATGCCTCGCGACGCGTCTGAGTCATGAGCCGAATTCCCTGCATTTCTCGACATTTGGCTGGTTCGTCGGCCGGTGCCGTCGATTACTTCAACAGGCTGATAGCCCATTGCCAACAACAGGTCGATGACAAGCCGCTCAAAGAAATCGGGTGCAGCTTCTCTCACTTTCTGAAGCAGTTCATCACTTAGTTGCTCGCGAATCTGTTCATAACCCAGCTCAATGTGCTCTTCCGGGGTTAGGCCGCTATCGGAAGGCGAGGCTTCGATGGCAGGTTGAGTGATGCCAGCCGCTTTTCGAGTCGCGTTCTTGAACTCGCG
Source organism: Planctomycetaceae bacterium (assembly GCA_013813775.1). Taxonomy (GTDB): domain Bacteria; phylum Planctomycetota; class Planctomycetia; order Planctomycetales; family Planctomycetaceae; genus JACCRE01. The sequence continues at coordinate 16,759 of JACCRE010000366.1, read as the reverse complement.
ATGTGCAGGAAAACGGTTGAGAAATTTGAGATCGATCCTGTCCGGCTGTTCTCGCAGGATATCGCGGCCGAGATCGGTGATCCGATAGACGGCACGTCGCGGCGAGTCGATCAGGCCGGCCTTCTTGAAGTGAGCCTTGGCCCAGGCAACGCGATTAGAAAAGACCGTACTGACGCCACATGGAAGCAACTGGGATCGCTCCTCATCCGACAGTTGAAAGTGATCGCTGAGAACTCCCAGCGTTTCGACGTTCGATTGCTCCTGCCCATCCGCGAGATGCTGGAGCAACGGGAGCATAATGCTCTGAAAATCGGGGATCGTCATAGCTAATCACGGCCTTGCAACACAGCGGCACGAACCTCGTTTCGTTCCTTCGTGCTTCGAGTTTGTTTCGTATTTCGAGCTTAGTGTTTCGTATTTCACTTCTTGGGTGCTTCCACCGAATCCAACACTTCGCGAATCACATCATCCGCCGTCACGCCCTCGATCTCAGCATCCGGTTGAAGTCGCAAGCGATGCCGCAGCACCCAGGGGGCGAGTTCTTTCACGTCGTCGGGAATGACGAAGTCGCGGCCGCGGGAGGCGGCGACGGCGCGGCTGGCGACGAGCAGGTTCACGCTCGCGCGGGGGCTGGCTCCGACTTCGACGGCGTGCCAGCTTCGTGTCTTCTGCACGATCGACGTGATGTAGCCGATCACGCTCGGTTCGACGATCACGCCGCGAATCGCCTGCTGCATGCCGAGCAACTGCGGTCCGCTGAGCACCGGATTGAGGGCGAAGGTGCCAAGATCGCGATTGTCCCGCCCTTCCGCGTAGAGCCGCAGGATGCCCTCTTCCTGCTCTTTCGTGGGGTAAGTCACGAGCAGCTTGAACATGAAGCGATCGAGCTGCGCTTCGGGAAGGGGGTACGTGCCTTCCTGCTCGATGGGGTTCTGCGTGGCGATCGTGATGAAGGGGCGGTCGAGCGGATAGGTCACGCCGTCGACGGTGACTTGCCGCTCTTGCATCGCTTCGAGCAGCGCCGACTGCGTCTTCGCCGGGGCGCGGTTGATCTCGTCGCCCAGCAGCAGATTCGTGAAGATCGGCCCTCGATTGAAGGCGAACTCGCGCGACTGCATGTTGAAGATGCTATGCCCGGTGACGTCGCTGGGCATCAGGTCAGGCGTGAACTGCACGCGGCGGAAGTCACACGACAGCACGCGGGCGAGAGCATTCACCAGCAGCGTCTTGCCGAGGCCGGGCACGCCTTCAATGAGCACGTTGCCCTCGGCGAACAGGGCGATCAGCACGCCTTCGACGAGTTCCTGCTGGCCGACGACGGCCTTGCCGATCTCAGCGGCTGCCGCTTCGAAGGCCTGTTCGATCTGCGTCGCGTCCATCCTGCCCGCCCAATGACCTGTGAGGGAAAGGGCGACATTCTAGGGGCGGGTCACGGGCGACGCGAATGAGTAGGTGGTACGTAGTAGAGACCAAAAGTCCCTCGTCCCTCAACTCTCAACCTTCGACTGCTCCGCCACCTTCTGAAACGAGGCCAGGAAATCGTAGGTGACGAACATGACGGTTGCGAACCCTGCGACGACGTGCCACAGATAGTCGCCGCCCGACCGGGCATACATGGCCAACAAGAATCCTCCGATCACGATCGCGATCGCCGTCAGCACGCCTTTCGCGAACAGTTCGGCTTTTTTCAACCGCAGCGAATGCTGCCGGATCGCGGACCGGGCCGAAATATTGGCCACGCCGCGAAGCGATTCCGTCTGCGCTCGAAGTTCGTCTTTATCGATCGGCTGGCGCGCCGCCGGCAGCTCGAACGGTTCGCAGAAGACCGGCGAAGGCACCGCCGGTGGTGGGACGTCGGCTGAAGGAGCTCCATGACTATCGCCGTGAGCAGGCGGAACGAGCGGATTGTCTTCCCGGATGCGCTGCAGCAGTTCCTGCATGTACCGCGCGATGGAATCCGGATTGTCCGCGTCGTCGAGTTCATAACCGCCCACGCGGATCGGCGTCTCGACCTTCTCGAGGGGTGTCCAGAAACCAGTATTCGAATCCGCGGCGATAATGTCGGTGTTCAGCGTCGCGTCACCCGCGTCGAAGAGCGTGGCGAGGGCATCCTCGAACTCGCGCAGGCTCTCGGCCACATCGTTCACTCGCCCGCCGGCCGCGACATCGACCACGCACTCCGAGTCGTCTCGCTCGGGTTCTTGCACCGCGATGGCCAGCGTCTCCGTGCTCGCCGCCGCGACCTGCACGGCAGCCGCGGCATCTCGACGTGCCAGTTCAAGGCGGACTGACTCAGAGAATCGTTCCTGTTCTTCGCCGAACTCGCGACGTGCGGCGTTGAAACGCGCCTCCTCGGCCCGAAGCGCGGCACGTTCTGCGGCAAGAGCCTCGGCGAGCGTTGAAAGCCGCTGGTTCTCTTCAGAGATGCGGTCATGCCACTCGGCGAGGTCCCGTCCTGGTTCGCCGAGAGTCGCGAAGGCGCGATCGTGGAACGCGCATTTTTCGGCCGTCAGTTTCTCTTCGAGCGTTTCGAGCGATCGTTCCTGTTCATCGAGTTCGATTTCACGTTCCGCGAGCGCCGACAGCCGCCATTGCTCGAAGGCGTCGCGATCGCGCGCGGCAGCGGCCTGTTCCGGCGAATGCTGGGCGGCGAGATCGGCGAGTTCGCTCCGCTGCCAGCCGATTTCGATTTCGCGAAGCTCGAGTTCGCGTTCTCTCCAGGCAAGCTCCACTTCGGCTGCGTGCCGCGTGGCAACGGTGGCGGCCAGGGCCTCACTCTCGGCGGCGGAGGGCGGCCCCTGGCTGGCGCGCAGCTCCTCGACGGCCTGCACCTCTTCGAGGGCGAGTTCGATCTGCGCGTGGGCTTCCTCGCGACGTCGCGTGAGATCGGCGATCTCGGCTTGCAGGAGTTCTCGTTCTTCGGCGAGTTCAAGCCGATCCTTCGCCAGCCGATCGCGATCGGCACGCAATGCGTCCTGCTGGGCGGAAATCGCAGCCCGATCGACCGCCAGATGCGCACGAGCCGCGTTGCACGAGTTCGTATCATCGAGAACAGCCTGCTCACGCGCGGCAACCTCTGCCGAGAGGCGATCGAGTTCTTCGTGACGCTCGTCGAGTTCGGACGTTTTCCGCGCCAATTCGGCGGCGCGCCGTTCGATTTCATGTCGTTCGGCGTGAAATCGCTCGCGCTCTTCGGCGATGTGCTGCTCTTCGCTGCGGCATTTCGCTTCCGCGGCGGCGGCGGATGCCAGCCATGACTCGACATGATCCGAGCGTTCGCGCAGCGTGCGCTCGCGGGCCAGCAGGTCGGCTTGGCTCGCGGAGAGTTCGGCGGTGATCTCGGTCAGCCGGCGACGCAGCCGATTGATCTGCTCGAGTCGCACAGAGGCATCTTCACGCTGCCCTTCCGAACACTCGGGGGATGCGTCTTTGCGAAAGCCACGCTGCTTTTGCGATGAGATGACTGCGGCGACGGAGATGGCGAGATCGTTTTCTCGCCGCAGCAGGTCGTCGCGCCAGCGGCGCAAGCGGTCGTCGGGTTCCTCGGAGACTGCGAATTCCGACTGCACGTCGCACAAGAGCTGTTCAGTCGCCTGCGATGCGGCGGGCGTTTCATCGGAGCCGGCGAGACGCCCTTGAGGCAATTCCAGCCGCATTTCGATCGGCCCGATGCCGACAAGATCGCCCACCGCAAGTGGGGCCTCGGTGACTCGGACGCCGTTCAACCGAGTCTCAGGCTCGTAGGCTCGAACGGCCGATCGGTTCGGCCCCGTCACGATGAGGCAATGTTTCGGTTCGACGCCCGGTGCTTCAATCCGGATGTCGCACGCCGCCGCGGAGCCGACGACATACCGACCGGCGGCGAGCGCCACCGCTGCGATACGGTCTTCCGTGCCATTCGGGCGGAGAACGAAGAGCACGGCTTCGGCGGATGTGGGGGAGGCGTCGTCGGCGATTTCGTCGACCGATCGAGCGTCCGATCCTGTAGCGACCATCGGCGGAGTTTTGACGTAAGCGAGGGAGGCGTCCGGCATGTCGCAGGCGAACACGCTCGGTGTAGCATTTCGTCAACACAAGCTCTCGTGGTATCTACGCCACGGAAGCGTATCAGGCAAAATACCCGACGTTGCCGATTATGGATGGGCGCGAAACGCGGTCGGCGGGATCGTCAGAATAGGAGCGATCATCGTCGCCGGTCGCACTTGGCACGTTTTTCGGCCGACCGGAGGCGACCGACATTGCTTCAGCGAATTGATCGGTCTCCGGACCCGGCCGATAATGAACCTTTGTGGCACGTCCCACGACACAGACAGGAGACAGAAGTCAAACGTGAAGCAAAGGCCTCGTCGCCGCGGAACCGTTCATTCTGTCTCCTGTTTTCTGTTTTCTTCCGCTGATGCCCGATTGGCTCACGAACGCTCACGCAACGCTCACTGGCACCGCCGGGGCGGCTGAGTTCCAGCCGTTCGAGCGGCGGTGTGTCTGCGGCGAAGTGCTCGCCGGCGAGCGAACCGGCAAGGCGCAGCAGGTTGCCTGCCCGAACTGTCAGCGATTGTGGTTTGTGTTGCCGCGCGATCCATACCCTCGCCCGAAGCCGCGAAGCACAAAGCCGTCGCTATGGAAGCGGCTGCGGCCAGGCCGCGCGTCGAACAGAGCGGCCGACGCCGGCGCGAAGACGTCATCGAATGCATCGGAAGGCTCGCGTAGGACGGTGGCGATCGCTTCGGACAAAACTCAAGAAGTCCTGTTGAGACCGAAGCGACCGCCCGTTCGACAGCGCGTGAAAGATCGGCTGACGCTCGTCAAAAACGCCGCTCAGACGCGGGCGAAACGGGCGGCACGTCCCATTCGTCTCGTCGGCATCGGGATGATCCTTGCGCTGCTGGTGACGGGCCTGTGGTTGTGGCATCGGGCCAGAATCGATGCGGCGTCGGCGACGATCGCATCGGTCGTTCCCGAAGCCGAGCGGGCTCTTGCCGACCGCGACTTTCCAAAGGCCGAACGATTGTTCGCCGATCTCGTCGCAGCGGTCGATGTCCTCGGCGCGAACGATCAGACGGCGTTGCGAGTCAGACAGCGGCACCGCGAAGCGATCGCCATCAACAATCTCGCGGCACAAACGCCTTACGATCTCGCCGCCGAAGCCGAAGCCCTCGCAGCGAATCCTACGGAATGGTCGGATCGCTTTCACGCTTCGTACTCCGGCCGCTGGGTCATCCTCGACGTGCCGCTGGGTCCGCCAGAGTCGCCGCCGAAGCCTGCCGCACCCTCCGATGATGCCGAGTCACTCGACGCCGACGCTCCGACGGGCAAAGTCGTGCCGCTCGATCTGCCGCTCGTCATCGGCAGGCATCCTGTGCGGTTCGAGATCGAAGCGAAGGCTTTCGACCGCTTGAAGTCGCCGACTCGGGCGATCTTCGCAGCGCAGTATTCCTCATGGCGTCTGCGTCGGCAGCCGGAAGAACAACCGACGTGGATCGTGCGCTTCAAGCCGGGAACGGCGTTCCTGTGGGTCTCGGACGACACCTACGCCGCCCTCGGCTTCGATCTCGACGACCCCGCCGCACCGCCGCGCACGATCTTGGAGCGGCAGGCGAAGGCATTGGGTCACGCAAACACGAACACGGGGTCCACAGCGCGCGGTGCCGCGCGAAAGGTCAAATAAACCGAAAGCACAAAGATCACAAAGGGAAATGTCGCTATTCAAACTCGGATTGGAAGTCGCTGAAGCGGCTCCGTTCGCCGAATCTCCGTGATCTTCGTGGTGATTATTCTTCGCCGGATCTTATGACCGATGAAATCCTTTCTCCGTATCATCATCGTCACGATCTTGCTAACTCCCACCGCCGCATCGGCGGCGACGCTTTCCACGGCCGAGTTTTTGGCCTTGGAAAAGAAATGGCCCGAGCTGGCCGAGAAGAGCGAAGCGCTCCGTGTCGAAGGACGCGTCGCGTCGGCTTCGTCGAAGCTCATCAAGCTCAGGAACTGCCCGTTGCCGTTCCGGCCGGCCGGAGCCGCGTTCGACGAGAAGCGACAGCCTGCCGGACGCGTTGAGATCACGGGGGTGCTACAACGTCGGGCAGGCGAACTCGTATTCGTCGTCACCGAACTGCGAGAAATGCCCGATGACGCGCAGGTCTACGCTCTGAAGCAGTCGGCGATAGACGCGGGCGATCCTGCGGACTGGTACGACCTGGCGGCATGGGCCGAGCAGCGCGGCACGTTTTACGACGACCGCTCGCTGCTCGCAAAGGCGACCGAAGCCCGCCGTCGCGGTCTGTCGGTCGAACGTCAGTCCGCCGCAGGCGATCCAGCGGGGTTGGTTGCGCTGGCGAAGAAAGCGAAGGGCTTCGGCCTCGCCGAACTCGAATATGAATTGCTGCACGAGTCGCTGCGCGTGCGTTTCGAGCAATTGAGAGCGGATGCAAAGTCGAATCTCCGCCCGCTGATCGACGACATTCGGCTCTTACTGTCGGGCGCACAACAACCGCTCGACACGTGGCCGATGGATGTCGCCGCACGCTATGCCGCCGAACCGCTGGCGGTCTACAACCGCGCCGATGAAACATCGCGACCCGTCCTCGATCGGATCTTTCTGGCGGAGGCGCAGCTCACCGCGATCGAACGTCTCGCCGACTCGGAGGGAGCGAACGGCGATGGGATCGCCGATCAGATCATGGCAGTGCTGCCCGAACGTCGCGATCTCGCCGAGCGTTATCGCGAGCGGGAAATCGCCTTTCACCTTGAACACATCACGTCATCGACACGCGCCGAGGCTCTGAAACTCGCGACGCGACTCGAAGCGACGGACCGAGCCGACGAAGCCAAGCGGGCTTTGACGAAATGGCTCGCGGCCCACGAAGCGACGCAGCGCACCGAAGGGCCGAGCGGTCTCGTCGTCGTCGCCGAGGATTACGTCGCCGTGCTGGGCGACAAAGCGGCTGCCGCCCGATTGCTCGTCGAAGCGCTTGCAGCGAATCCGGAATCCACGACGATCCCCGACAAGCTCCGCCAACTGGGATACGTGAAGGTCGACGGTGAGTGGATCACGAAGCAAGAGGCCGACACCCGCCCCGTCGAGCCGATCGTGCAGGCGATGCGGGAAGGCCGCGTAGTGCTCAACATGTCGCCCGAGCAGGTTCGCAAAACGCTCGGCGTGCCCGACCGCATCGCCCGCGCCGCCAGCACGTCGCAGATCCACGAAGCCTGGATCTACGGAGCCCGCAGCGGCCTCGTTGTTCACTTCCTGCGGTACTCGGCCCGCGAACAAGAGAAGAGCCGCGTGGTGGGGGTGGCTAAGCTGCGATGAACGGTCATCGCGTCGCTCTATCCATGTCGCTGATTGAACGAGACGCATGGTGATGATCCTTCCGCATTGCGACGACCTCTTCTTGAAGTTCTTTGATCCCTGGTACGACGATCAAGATCGAGCACGTCGGGGCCATCCGGCGACACGTCCCGATCTGGTTCGGTATGACGGACTGGTCGGACGCCGCGTCGAAGACCTTGCCACGCTGTCCGAAGATGGTCGCAAAGACGTACTGGCTCGGATCAATAGAATGACCGAGGCTGCACGCAACGACTGGTCGGAATTGCTTCTGGAGACCGAGGAGACCGGCTTGGCTTGGCTCGCGTCCATCGATGCACATTATGACCGCGAACGTATCCAGGAAATCATCGATCAATCTGATGCCGACGATTATGCGAATAGCTATCTGGTGACCTGTTGCGAGTTTGGCGCGGTCCTCGGTCATACAATGAAAACGCTCATGCCACGTCTGGAGTGGCATCGCGGTTGGCCCTACTGGGAATCGGCACTCTTCGATTCGGAAACCGGTACTCTCATTCCTGTATTCCACTGGGCGGTCAAGAAGATGAGCGAGTACGGCATAGATGACGGTTTTGCAGGCAAGGTCGAAGTCTGCATTGGAATTCTCGAAACCGGCACCGAGAGTTGAATCGGATAAACTCGTATCCAACATCACGATTGCGGGTCGTTCGTCGAACACGGCCGAGACAGCCAGCCCTACGTGAAGTAACATCGAAATGAGAAGCTTCGTTACTCGACTATTTTGTCTATCGCTCGTGGTTCCGTGTTGCGCCGACGCCGGCGTCGGCGATCCGCAGGTGCGGACCGATCACGACTGGTATCCCGGCGAGCTCGCCTGCTCGACCTTCGAGCGGCTGTTTGCGACCCAGGCGGCGCAGTTCGAGCGCGTCACCGGCGCTCGGCCCGTCACTGACGAGCAGAAGGCGCTGGCTTCGTGGCTCTGGCGGAACACGCACTACTTCCACGGCGAAGAGGGCGCACAAGATTTGTGGGGCCAGGGCTTCACGACCGGCGGTGATCTGCGGACGCGGGACTACTGGACCGGTCAATTCGCCCACGGCTTCGGCCTATGCGGCACGACGCACTCGCAATGGACCGCTGAACTCGACGCTCTTCTCGGCCATACCCGCAGTCGCGGCGTGGGCGTCACGGGGCACAATTCGCTCGAAGTGTTCCTCACGGGCGGCGTTTACGGCGACGGCAAGTGGGCGTTGCTCGATCACGATCTTTCGACCCTGATCTTCGACGAGGACGGCAAGCGGCTGCTCTCGATCGATGAGGTCACTCAAAATTGGAAGCGGCTCACCGATCGCGGCTATCTGCCGGCGAAGCAACAGGGCTGGCCGGTCTGCGGGCTGCATCCGGGCGACGGAGGCGTGTTCCAGTCCTGCGACGTGGCCGAGTATCTGGCGGGCTACGCCGGGCCGCCGCCGATGGTGCACTTGCGGCGCGGCGAGACGCTGCGGCGCTATCTCGAACCAGGCCTGGAGGACGGAAAGACATTCGTCTTCTGGGGACGCAACAGCAACACGGCCGGCATTCCCGGGCCTGAGCGATCGCTCACGTGGGTCAATCAACCGGAGAAACTCTTCGGCGGCACCGGCGGCGTACGCCACCAGCCCGGTCAGGCCCGCTACGGCAACGCCGTATACGTCTACAAGCCGAACTTTGAGAACGGCGATTACAAGGAAGGCGTCGTTGAGGAAGCCGACGGCCGCCTCATCTTCGAATTCAACACGCCCTACATCATCGCCGCGACGCCGGCTGATGATTCGCCCTGGGGCATCTATGAATCCGGTTGCACGAACGGACTTGTGGTCGAACGAGCGTCGGATTGCAGCGTTCTCGTTTCGACAGATCGCGGCGCGACGTGGGATCACATCGCCGATGACCTTGGAGGACGAGTCGATCTGACGGACTTTGTCAAAGGACACCGACAGTACTGGCTGATGATCGGCTGCGATGCCGATGGCTTACGCGATGCGAACCTGACGATCTCGACCGTCTGCCAGGCGAACCCGTCGATGATGCCGCGGCTTACCGACGACGGCAGCTTGGTGTCGTTCGCCGCAAGCGGCAACGCCGTCGTCTCAGCGGGACCGAATCTCGATCATGCGGCGCAACATCTCATCGATGGCGCCTTCGATTCTCCGAAGGTCACGCTCGAACTCAAGACGGCGCGCGGTGAGCCGGCCGTCGAAGTCTATGCGGCGGCGCATGTGCTCTCAGGCAATCCACCCGATCCGAGCATCAAATACACGATCGAGTATTCGATCGACGCCGGAATGACGTGGTTGCCGATCGTCGCTGATTGGTCAATCGCCCGCCGAGGCGAGAACCCGCCCGACTTCTGGTCGCAGAGCATGTGCTACGGCTCGACGAAGCTCGACGAGCCGACGACGGGGTCGGTTCGCATCCGCTTCCACAACGACGGCGGTCGCAAATACGCCCGCTGCGAAGCCCATCTCGTGTATCGCACAGTCAGCGACGACGTCACGAAGGTGACTTTCGGCTGGACCGAAGGCGACGAAGAGCGGAATGCGTCGCATGTGTTCGCGCAAGACGCGGACGCTGATTCACAGTGGCCCCTGCCGACGGGAACCGACGTGAAGACGAACTGGGTCGAGTTCGCGCCGGTTGCGCGATGATCAAGACCAGCGAGGCTCCGATGACCTATCGGCGGAGATGGCGACTCCTGTTGGTGCTGTTCATCGCGGCCTTCAGTGGCTGGTTTCTCGTGCGAGAAGTGCGAGACCGACGTCACCGAGAGCAAGCGTTTCCCGTCGTCAAAGACCTCGGCGGACGCATCGGCTCGATCCCGTTCTGGACCGTCGGCGACGAAATCCGCATCACGTTTGCAGACAGGTCGTTTGCACGAGAGGAATTGGCACGCCTCGTCGTGCTTGAGCCGCTCACCGACCGACATTGGGTCGGTGTCGCTTTCAGGAATACGAATCTGACGGATGACGATGTTGAGGCGCTCGGCCGGATCATTCCGAACTGCTTCATCATGCGCGTCGTCGATAACGAAATCGTTCAGCGTGTCAAAGGGGAAACGTCGCAAAGGCGCTCTAAAAACGGGAAGCCCGCCGGGGCGCAGGCCGGCGGGCTTCGACCATGACGGTCTCATCGGCTGCCGGCGACATCGAGCGGCCCCGTCCTGGGCTCGATGACGTCGGCGCACCGGAAAGGCTCGCCGCAGGCTACGTCATGCGACCGCGGAAGCCTCGACACGTCGGAAGTCTGTCTCGCAGAACGACGGCGTCAACAGGCGACGGCGTCAGATTGCCGAAGTCGTTGCGAAGGCAGCAGAAAGCTCGTGGCTTCGAACCACCCTTCGACCGATTTTCCGGAATTGAGTTCTTATTCATGACGCCGTGTGGCATCATATCGCTCTGCCTCGATGCGAAGGGCCAGTCGCGGGGAGGACGAGCGGTGACTCGTGACGAGCATCTTGACGACGACGTTCCCGATGCCGGAACCGAAACGTGTAAAGTCTGCGGCTCGATGTATCACGTCACGCTGAACCGCGGCCAAACACGCATGCGCGACTGGTACAACTGCGCCGTGTGCGGGCAAATGTTGATGGAATGGGACTCGAACGAGACGCCGTGCTTCACGCTCATCGGTTCCCGGTATTTGCGGAAGCCGCGATAGGCAAGTCGTCTCCCGATCCTTCGCCTCCAACTCTCGACCTGCCAGATACCCATTCATCACCAGGACGCTCCATGACTCGCAGTCGCTCTCTCTTCATCGCCGGGGTCGCCATCGCCGGCGCGTTCATGCTCGGTCGCGCTCTCGAAGCCCAAACCGCCGGCGAGAAGTCTTCGCAGCGCGTCTATGAGCTGCGGACTTACACGGCGAACGAAGGCAAGTTCGAGGATCTCCACGCGCGGTTCCGCGACCATACCGTCAAGCTCTTCGAGAAGCACGGCATGACGAACGTCGCCTACTGGGTGCCCGCCGACGAACCCGGCTCGCGAAATACGCTCATCTACGTCCTCGCCCACGACAGCCGCGAGGCCGCGAAGAAGAACTGGGAGGCCTTCGGCAAAGACCCCGCATGGCAGAAGGCCCGCGCAGCGTCGGAAGAAAACGGCAAGCTCGTGTCGAAGGCCGAATCGGTCTACATGACGCCGACGGACTACTCGGCGATGAAGTGAGATTGCGAACCGAGTCGGCTCAGGGACGAAAGAAGCAGAGCCGCCGGAAGTCCTGTTCCGGCGGCTCTTCGCTTTCCATGCCAGGAAAAAGCGACTTGCTCACTTCGACTCAAGTTCAAAGTCAAACACATTCGACCCGGCTTCGACTTCGCGGCTCAACGTCGTTTCGGCGTTGTATTTTGCGGGGACCGTCTCAGGATACATTGGCTGTTCCGGGTCTCCGGTCGAGATTTCGATTTTCGCCGGACCGACGACGGCACCCTCCTCGCGAGCCGAATAGAGCAGACGGTACGTTCCATCGATCTCCGTGACACCAGTCGAGGGGCGATTGACGACTCCATCCTGTGGCAGGAATCGGACGAGCGCCTGCGGCAAGGGCTTGCCGTCCATGGTGACTGTGCCTGTCACGGTCGCAAGTTCAAAACCTCGGCTGTCGCATCCTGTTGCCAGGAAGAATACGAGCGCCGCGCCAAAGGAACGTCGCAAAACCTCACCCTCGCCTTTTGGGGACTGTGATCGATCGAAGGACGCATTTATTCATGGCTCCGGCGGCCTATTAGAACTCTCCCACGACTTCGCCATCGTCCACAGCCAACAGACGGTTGAACGTTGAATTCGTGGCGGTGGTCCGAGCGATGTGATTGATGTTCTCGCTGATGAATTGCACCGATCCGTCGCAGAACAGGAAGTGGACCCCGCCGGTGTGATTGCTGGAGAAGCCGCGGCGGTGTTCCGAGTTCGTAGCGCTGTATGGGTACGGCGGTGAGTTGAGCTGCACCCAGCCGACCCCCATGACGCACACGTAACCATTGTCGTTGGCCGCGAACGCGAGTCCGGAACCCCGCATGCCCCAGACGACCGCGGCGCGATAATCAGCGAAGCCGACCTCCCAGGCACGTTCCCCGACCATGATCGTATTCGTCGTTCCGTCGGTGATCGACGACATGCGGCGGGTTACGGCGCCGGGCGGATTGACGACTCCGGCGATGAACATGCCGTTATTGAAGCCGGTCGCGGTGCTGCTATCCGCTTCCGGATCTCCGAATCGTGCCCGATACGAGTAACTGCCGTTGGACGCGACGTAATTCGACAATGCCAAGTTGACCGCGCCCGTGCCGAATGGAACGTTCGTGTTGAGATCAGGCCCCGTGTCCGATGGGCAGCGGTAGACGGAAATCGGTCTTTGAAGAACGGCGAGCCTCGCAGGATCGGCCAAGGCAGCGGGCAGTGTGAGCTGACCAACGCCTGCGGCCTGATAGGCGTTGCCTTGTTCCAGGAAGGGCATGATCGCTGCGCCCCACGCCCAGTTGCAGCTTCCGTTGCCGGTCGTCTGGACCGTTGCGCCGATCGGGAAGGCGTTGAACGTGTCGTGATAGTTGTGCATCGCCAACCCCATCTGCTTGAGGTTGTTCTTGCACTGCGTTCGCCGGGCCGCTTCGCGGGCCTGTTGGACGGCCGGCAGCAGCAGGGCGATCAGCACGGCGATGATCGCAATCACCACGAGCAATTCGATCAGCGTGAATCCGTCACGTCTCCGACCGAGCTGCCACATCTTTAGACGACGCATGTGATCCGTCTCCGCAAGCAGAAAAAGAATTGAGGAATGACGGTGGAGCCGACCGCAACGCCGGTGACGAACGTCATCGTTCCGAATGGAACGCATCAGTAACCATTATTTGATCGGAAGGGACGACCTTCGTCAATCAACGAGAGATGAATGAACTACGACCAACCGGCCCGAATCGGGACGGTTAGGCCGCTCGACGTTCGCACGACCGACGCGATCCGTTCGCGTTCGGGCATGACACGCGGCGTGCTCCCGTCACTTCGATTGCAGGTCGAAGTCGAAGGTGTTGTTGCCCGACTGCACGTCGGCCCGCAGTTCCGACTGCAGGTTGTAGCGCTTGGGAACAGGCTCGCGGTCCGGAGCTTCGAGGCTGCCGGTCGTGATCATGACCTTCGCGACTCCGACGAGTGCCCCTTCGCTATTGGCCGAGTAATCCAGCGTGTAGCGGCCGTCGGCGTCAGTGATGCCTTGGGCGGGCCTGCCGCCCTGCTCGGGGTTGAAGCGCACAAGGGCATCGGGCAGCGGTTGACCATCCATCGTCACCCGCCCGTCGACGCCTCCCAGCTCGACCTCGCTGCCGCAACCGGCGGCGAAGAAAACCGCCGCGGCGGCTCCGATCAGCATGTGTCGCATCGTCGTTGTCACTCTTGCGGGATGTTCCAATGAGGTGGGATCGCGGCGGACCGTTCGATGCCGCAGGCCGGTATCGCCGATCAGAACGGACCGGCGACTCCTCCGTCGTCCGCGCCGAGCAGCCGACTGAAAGTCGAGTTGACCTCGCCGAGGCTCGTCGGCGCGTCGCTGTGGTCAATATTCTCACTCAAGAAATGCACGGACCCGTCGGAAAAGAGGAACTGCGCCCCGCCCGTATGGTTGCTGGAGAAGCCGCGGCGGTGATTGGCGTTATTGCCCGTGCTGTACGGCTTGGCGATCGAGTTGATATGCACCCAGCCGCACGCCATGTGTGCGACGTAACCGTCGGCGTCGGCGCCGGCCGCTCCCACGTAACCGAGCTGTCCCCACACCACCCCGGCGGCGTAATCGACCGTGCCGACCTTATAAGCCTTCTCGCCGAGAAGGATCGAGTTGCTGGTCCCGTCGGTGATGTGACGAAGTCCTCGCGGGTTGTTGGTGTGAATAGGGAGGTTGCTGGTTTCGGCGAACATGCCGTTGTTGTAACCGCCGTTTCTGGAAGTCAGCCTCGTAGCCCGGTCGATGCGCGGATCGCCCAGCCGCTGACGAAAGCTATAGCTCCCGTTGTTCGCTGTGTAGTTGGAAGTCGCGATTCGCTGATTTTCGATCAGGTGGATGTCATTGAGCGGCGGGGCGGTGTCTGACGGGCAAAGAAATACGGGGAGAGGAGTCTGGAGAACTTTGAGCATGCCGTTCGTATCGGCCAATGCGACCGACATCGAGACGCGACCGTAGCCCGACGCCTGGACGACGTTTCCGAGTTCCAGTTGCGGCATGATCGCCGGGCCCCAGCCCCAGAAGCCGATGGTTCTGTTGCCCCAGTCCCAGATCTGAACGCCGATCGGGAAGGTGTTGTATACGTCGTGGTAGTTGTGCATCGCCAACCCGAGTTGCTTCAGGTTGTTCTTGCATTGCGTCCTTCTCGCCGCCTCGCGCGCCTGTTGAACCGCCGGCAGCAGCAGCGCGATGAGTACCGCGATGATCGCGATGACGACCAACAGTTCGATCAGCGTGAAGCCGAAGCGGACGTGCCGGAATCGTTGCGCAGCCCGAATAGGCATCTCAGCCACTCCGCAAGAAGAGAAAGACGAACGGCAATGACAGTTGAGCCGACGGAAACGTCGGCAAGCCGCGTCACGGTTCCGAATGGAACGCATCAACGAACATTAGTTGATCGAACCAGCCGGCCATTGTCAATCACGAAACGCTCATTCAGTCGGTTCGATGCGAAAATGGCAAGCGACAGGCGCCAGCCTCCCGGTGGGTTCAAAGGATCTTGCCGCAAAGAGCTTACGAAATACCTCTCTCATGCAAGGCATGACCTGGATGCTTCGAAAGAACACGCCGGCGAAGTCAGCAGCCTGAAGCCCGCCGGCTCGCCGGTGCTTCATAGCGGATCGCTTATGACCTCGCAGTCCGGCAGACTTCCAAATGATAGCTTGCTTTAGCGTTTCGTGCGTAATCGCGGGTCGCATGTGAATACGCGCGACACGCCCTCGCCCACGGCGAGTCGCCCCAAATCTTAGCATAGATGATGCAATAGAGCGGTGGCAACATGGTCCGCAAGCGGCTCAGCCGCCTGAAGAGAACACTGAATTTCTTCTCAAAGTACCTATGGAACCACCTCGGCGCCTCCGCTCCTTCCTCAAAGACTACAACTTCGCCTTTGCGTTATGACGCATCTCTCTATGGTTCGTCAATTTCCACTACCTGATAACCTAAACCCCAAGTCATGTAGCCGCTCCCTGAAAGATATGAATTTGGTTGCGTATGGTACAGGCCTCCGGCGTGCGAAACGCTATACACAACAACGATATATCCATCATCTTCGATGTCAATCCCCGCCTCAGCCAGTGAACAGCTTTCAGAAAATGATCCTGAATCAGAAGAAATAAAATAGTCTTCATCGTTTGCGGTTCCAGGTCGATTCACTGTGTACCAACCTGCCCATCTGATGAGACGGCGAAGAACAGGCTCCATGTCGATGTATCATCTGGATCCGATGCCCAATAGAAACCCCATTGGCTACCTTCCGTGTCGTACCCAGAATACCCTCCACAGTCCCAGTCCGCACCAACTGAAACTGCCGTGATGATTTCCTGTGGAAACGGACCTGCGCCGTTGTAACCATTGCGCAAGAGGCTGTTTTTTCCATCGTCCCATCCATAAGAATAGGCGTTGACGTTCGGAGCAACGAGCGTCTGCTCGTGTTCATATCCATTCGAAATCCATGTAAAGGCAGAACCTCCTGTTGACGATACAGAACTTGCGCCATATATCGTGGAGACTGATGCCGAGCCTGATGGAGGATAGAGCGAACCCGTCGAGTTGTCTGAGTCTATAGCACTGCCAACACCGACCTGCCATCCGCCAGCATAGAAATCCGGGTAATAGCCTGCATAGCAAGGTATAGCGCTTAGCAACACTGTTAATGTCACGACGAGACATTTTTTGAGAATTGGGTGAGTCATCTCTTTGAGCCCTTCAAGAATAGAGGTTGCCTGGAAGTGATTGTGTTTGTCGTAGATGTCCTTTATCTACGTGCCCACAATCATGCGCCACTTAGATCATTGAGGATAACTTCGGGCATCTTTGTATTCAAGAATTAAATGATCGGCGCCTCGGTGTTGTTGTGAACTGCAGTTATCCAGTGGCGCAAACACCGCCATGCCCCTATCTTCTGGGAAGTTTTGCTCCTATAGATCACGATCTACGCAACGCAATACTGCTCGACACAGCGAGCGGCAACCCTCGAGTTCCCCAGTATTCCCTCAAGGCGTGAAAATCACGCCTTGCCCGAGAGAGGTGTCTCGTAGGTTCGTTGTGGCAGTAGGATGCACCCGGACGACGCCTTTCACTCACCAATGCGTCAAAGCGGATCGGGTAGTCCTCACTATGTAATGGCGAGGTGCTGGTTGTAGTCGTTGATGAAGACGCGGAGGCAGCCGAGGTGGTTTCGCGGACACTTCGAGAACGAGAGCGTCTTGCGGGTCAGGCGGCCCAGTC
>JACCRE010000017.1 GCA_013813775.1 Planctomycetaceae bacterium | reverse complement strand
GGCCGACCTCTTCGAGCGTGTAGGTGTAGCCGTCGCCCAGGCCGTAACGCAGCTTGATGATCTCGCGCTCGCGGTAGGTGAGGGTCTTCAGCACGCCGTCGATCTTGTCCTTCAGCATCTCCTGCGTGGCGGCGTTGACCGGGCTGTCGGTGCTGTGGTCCTCGATGAAGTCGCCGAAGTAGCTGTCTTCGCTCTCTCCGACGGGGCGGTCGAGGCTGATCGGCTGGCGATGGATCTTGAGCACGCGGCGGGCTTCGTCGACGCTCACGCCGGCGGCTTCGGCCGTCTCTTCGATCGTGGGCTCGCGACCCTTCTCCTGCACGAGCTGCTTGCCGATCTTCCTCAGCTTCGACATCGTTTCGATCATGTGCACCGGAATACGAATCGTCCGGGCCTGATCGGCGATCGCGCGGGTGATCGCCTGGCGAATCCACCAGGTCGCGTAGGTGCTGAACTTGTAGCCGCGGCGGTATTCGTACTTATCCACGGCCCGCATCAGGCCGGTGTTGCCTTCCTGAATGAGATCGAGGAACGACAGGCCGCGGTTGCGATACTTCTTGGCGATGCTGACGACGAGCCGCAGGTTTCCACCCGACAGATCGCGCATCGCCTGCTCGTACGAGCCGAAGCGGCGCTCGATGCACTCCAGACGCGCCTTGAGCGTCTCGGGCGTCTCGTAGGTCATCCGCATCAGGTCGTCGAGCTCACGCTGCAGGTTCGCCCGGTCGTCTTTCGCGCTCTTGAGATTCCGCAGGTGATGAATCTGCCGGAGGATCTCCTGCATGCGGCCGCTGATCTGCTCGAGCCGCTTGAGGCACGGCTGCAATCGCTGCGTTCGCAAGCTCAACTCCTCGACGAGCGTGGTCATCTTCCGCCGGCGGACGCACAGCCGCTTATAGGCGGCTTCGCGCTCGGCCTCGTCGAGGGTGCCGTCGAGGAAGGTCTGGAAGTCGACCTCGTTCTTCTGACGCAGGAAGTCGAGCGTCTTCAGGTTGTGCGGCATGCGGCCGAGGATCTGGGTCTTCTCCAGACCTTCGGTCATGCTCACCTTGATCGTGCGGTCGAAGGGCAGCTCGCCGACGTTGACTTTATTCAACACTTCGAGCGCCGACTGCATCGCGTAGTCGCTTTCGAGCAACGCGCGACGGAACCGCTTGCGGGTGATCTCGATCTTCTTGGCGAGAAAGATCTCCTGCTCGCGCGTCAGCAGCGGGATCTCGCCCATCTGGGTGAGATACATCCGCACCGGATCGTCGATCTTGCGGCTGGCGTCTTCGCCCGACAGCTCTTTCGGCTTCTTGGCGGGCTTCTTCTTCAGCTCCGGCTCGGGCATGCCCGCCTCGCGCTCGGTGAGCACGTCGAGCTCCATCTCCTCGAGGCACAT
This sequence comes from Planctomycetaceae bacterium, assembly GCA_013813775.1. Lineage (GTDB taxonomy): Bacteria > Planctomycetota > Planctomycetia > Planctomycetales > Planctomycetaceae > JACCRE01. The sequence continues at coordinate 6,902 of JACCRE010000017.1, read as the reverse complement.
CAACAGGTTGTCGAGCTTCTCGGGATTGAGAGCCTCGTCGGGAAGATAGTCGGTCACCTGGGTGTAGGTGAGAAAGCCCTGCTTCTGGGCAAGACCGATGAGTTGATGAAGCGTTTCGTCGAGTCGATGCACGGGAAGTCTCCGAGGGTCTGCTGCGCGAGTTGTTCGCTGTGGTGATTTCTAGGTCGATCTCTGCAGGGACGGCTCTCGGCGGCGAGAGCGGAGCGACGATGCCGGTCGTTCCCTACAAAACGTTTGTAAGTTTTCTAAGAGCAATACCGGCTGCTAACTGCTGTGCCGGGTCGCCATCTGGCGGTGCAGCAAGCGGAGCTGGGCTTTGGCGTCTTCGTCGAGAGGCCCCTCGGCGTGTCTTCGAACGAAACGGCCGTAAGACTGCTGCCACTGTGACTGCTGCCGGCGGTCTTCAAGCTTGCGGACGAGTTGGTGAAACAAAGGCGGAACGTTCACAGCGTCCGTGCCGTCGGCGGCGCCTGTCCCCGGCTCCGCGACCTCACCCAACATCCCCGGCAAATCCCTTCGCCGTGCATCGGCGTCCAGCCCGACCAGCAACTGCTTGAGGCCGGGGTCGTCGGTGCTCGACATGAGCAAATCATAGGCCGGGTTTCCGTGCATGTCGGCGACGTCGCGGCAGTGTTCGAACACCGCTCTCAGTCGCAAAGTCTGGAAGTCATCGGGTCCGACCCTATGCGACAGCAACTCAAACAGGTCGGGCCTCGTAAGGACCACCGCCAGAGTTTCGCGTTCGGTCGGATCGTCGGGTCGTGAGGGACGGTCGTCGTTTGTTACAGTGCTGGGCTCGACCCGGTTTTGCGGACGAGGTCGCGAGTGCTGGCCGCGAAGCCGTTTCAGTTCGTCACGAATCTGCTGCTCGCGCAGGCCGGTCTTCGAAGCGATCTTCTGCAGGATCGCCCCTTCGCGGGGAGTGCCGGCCAACTGCGGAGCCGCCACGATCGTTCGCAGCAAGTCATCCACCAGCCGGCTCTGACCGAAATCGGTCTCGAGACCGAATCGCTTGATCGACGCGTCGAGCTTGAACTCCAGTGCCGTCGGTGCGCCCTTCAACAGCTCACCGAAGCCCCCACGGGTATCTTTCGCGAGATAGTCGGCGGGGTCCAGCCCTTCGGGAAGAGCCAAAATACGCAAATCGACATCTTGCGCGAGAAATCGGACCAACGCCCGCTCGGCGGCGTTCAACCCCGCCGTGTCGCCGTCGTAAACGAGGATCACCGTTTGGGCGAATCGCTTGAGCAGCGCGACGTGGCTCTCGGCGAGGGCCGTGCCCAGCGTCGCCACGACGTTGTTGTATCCGTGCTGATGAGCCGCGATGCAGTCGGTGTAGCCTTCCATCACCACCGCGGTCTTCGTCTCGCCGATCCCCTTGCGGGCGACGTCGAGGGCATACACCAGCTTGCTCTTCGAGAAGATCGGCGTGTCGGAACTGTTGAGGTACTTCGGACCCGCTTCGTCGCCGCGACCCGGCAGCACGCGGCCGCCGAACGCCACCACGCGGCCTCGCTCATCGCGAATCGGAAACAGCACGCGATCATAGAACTCGTCGCGAAGTCCCTTGGCATCGCTTCGCTCGCGTGCCAGGCCCGTGATGACGAGATCCTGCCCCGTGTAGGTGCCGCGGGCCCGATTCTGCAACCATTGCCAGTCGGGCGGATGGAATCCGATCCCGAAGCGCTCGACCATCTCGGCCGAAATGCCGCGAGACGCGATGTAATCGCGGGCTTCCGCCGCGTCGGCCGAGGTCTTGAGGCACGTCTTGAACTGGCGATCGGCCCAGGCCATCACGTCGTGCAGACGCGGCTTGTCGGTGCCGCCTTCCGAAGCGTTTCGCGCTCGCTTGGGACGCTCCAGCCCGGCCTTCTCGCCCAGCAGATCGACCGCGTCGGCGAAGGTCACGCCTTCGTGCTTCATGACGAACGAGAAGACGTCGCCGCCCGTGTCGCAGACCCAGCAGCGAAAGCTCTGTCGATCGGGGTAAACGTGCAACGACGGACTGTGGTCGTCATGGAAGGGACACAGGCCGACGTATTCACCCCGCCGAGGCATGAGAGCGATCGACTCGCCGACGATGGCGACGATATCCGTTCGGGCGCGAACGAGTTCTTTGAAATCGACCGCGTCAGACACCGACGGCTCCGTAAGTGAACCCGCTCCGTTCGTGGCGGAACGGTCGCGAGCAAAAGGGCCGGATCGGGAAACCGGCGGCAGGGACGCCAACGCGGGGCTTGGCGTGCCCCGCGTCAACACCGGAATCTTCGGACCCCAGACAAGTCAACGGATGTCCAAAGACGCTCTGCCGTCCCGTCACACGACCAGCAGCGGAACTCTAAACCCTGCGGCAGCCTGGTCAAGAAAACCGGCGTGCATTCGGAGACGGAATCGCCATCGCAACCTCCAAGCCACTACGCGACTTAGGGAACACCCCGTCGCGCGACTCACCCCTAACCGCCCGACTCTTCGCGACCCTAACAATCCAAAAGTCCCCCACCCGACACACGCGCGACGCTCCGCGCGCGAACGAACTCGACAGTTGGTTTGTAAGAATTGCCGCGGGCGGGTAGTGTCCTAATTTGAAATTATTCCCCGGTCCAGACGCGGGGGCGGAAATCAATGTGACGCGGTGAGAAGCGGGAAGTGTTGCGGGTTCAGGAACGACGGCAGTCTACTCCCTCGAAAAGTCCCTGATGATCAAGAAGAGCACGACGGCTGCCGCGCAGATCACGGCACCGAGCACGACGGCAAGCGGGAGGGCGACGGTAAAGTAGAAGTTTCCCACTCCGGCCGCCCACGTCGAAGACCCGAGATTGCCGCCCGGCTGCTTAGCCCAGCAATAGAGCAGAAGCAGCCCGAACGACAAAACCGCACTGAGAACGCCGCCCGCTATCCCTCCACCCAAGCCTCCGACGATGAACCTCATCATGCCCTCCGTCAACGAGAACGCCCGCTTGACGTTCTGCTTGTCCGCTGTCACGGCAGCGCAGTCATCACCGTCAGAATCTGCGCCAGCACGATGAGGCCAACGACGCCGACCGGGATGCCGACGGCCAATCCCACGGCGAACGCGGTCCAACTCCAGCGGCGGCGAGAAGTGTTCACGTTTGACGCTCCGGGGCAGAAGCAATGAAACCCGCCGGGGGTGGGGCCGGCGGGCGTCATCATAACAGACTGCGGGCTTCACTCGCCCCGTTCAACCACCGCAGTTGAAAGCGGTTCTGCAGAACTTGTGCAAGTAGCCCGCTCAGCGCAGACGTAATGTCCCTTCGCCCGCGCACGAAGAAAGCGGCGAGGCGGGTCTCTACCGCCTTCCGCCAACCGGTAGAATCAGCCGACCCGAGACGGAGGCACGGCGCGATGCGAAGACTTCCGCTCATTTTCTTTCTGGTTCACGCCGGGGCGATCCTCGCCCTTGCTGTTTGCATCTACGCTTCGCTCCGGGCCGGCTATCAGGAGTCGGTTCAACTCTGGACACTCGCGGTGGTGCTCGACTTGCCGGTCGTTCCGTTGTTGAGTATCGCGGAGGCGTCGGCGCGGCCCGTCCTGGAGCATAGAGGCAGGGTCGTTTGGTGGGTCGTTTACCCAACACTCGCGCACATCCTGATCGGCGGATTCGCCTGGTCGCTCTTGGGGTGGGTCATCGCATGGTCCGCCGATCGCGGATTCAGACTGCGGGGGCCGCAATGACCTCACCGCCCCGAAAGCCGTTCTGGAAGCGGAAGCGATGGATCGCTGCCGCGGTGCTGTGGCTGGTGGCGTCGTATCCGCTCAGCATTGGCCCAGTCGGATTCGCCCTGGACTACTTGCACCTCAGCGGCAGTTACAAACCTCCGGCCATCTATGATCCGATTATGCCGCCGATGGGACTCGTCTTGTCGGAAGGTGGCGATTGGCGACACGTCATCGGTCGGTACTACTGGCGGTTCAAACGAATTGGGTGGGCAAGCAGCCCATATCGCCAGAGATCGCCATCACTCTGACGTCACGCCAAACGGCAAGAATCACTCTGGAAATGAGGACACTACCGCAAGAAGCCCACCGGCCGCAGCCGGTGGGCTTCTGACTTCGACGTTCTCACTCCTCAATTCTCTTCCAGCCACTTCCCCGCCATCGCCGCGGCGAGGACTTCGCTCGTGCTGGGGCGCATGATGCGGGGATCGACGATTTCGCCTTTGAGCAGGGTGTTGCGCACGTCTTTTCCGGAGATGAACACGGGCTTCTCGTCCTTGTGCTTCTCCATCAGGTCGACGCGGCCGGCGCTGTCGTAGTAGGCCGCGAAGCCGACCTTGATCGGCTGGATCTTCAGCTCGCCGTTGAGCTTGCTGAAGATCTCCTGGGCGTCGAAGTCGCCCCAGATGGCGGTGCCGTCGGCGTAAGGGGCGTCGGCGTGCTTGCGGCCGATCACGATGTGCGTGTAGCCGAAGTTCTGGCGATAGATGGCGTGCATCACCGCTTCCTTCGGGCCGCCGTAGAACATCTTGAGGTCGAGACCCAGCAGCACGACGCGATCGGGCACGGCTCCGCCGACCTTCTTCCAGACTTCAGGATCGCTGTCGCCTTCACCGAGGCCGCGGTCTTCAATGAGTCGCTCGTAGGTCTTCATGCGAACGGCGGCGTTGACGTCGTCGCCCTTCGTCTCGCCGACGAGCGGGTTCAGCACCGCCCCGGCGTGCTTCCCCTGTCGCAGCAGTTCTTCGAGCCCGTACACGAGGGCGTATTCATGGGCCCGGTGCAGCGGGTTGCGGGTTTGGAAGGCGACGACGGCGTCCCAGCCCTTTTCGGCGACGAGCTTGCGGGTTTCGACGGGCGACAGCACGTATTTGCCGAACGCCGGGTTCTTCGGCTGCGGCAAGGCCCGCAACTTACCGCCGAAGAGGTGTGTCTTGTCGGCGTCGCCCTTCAGCACCATGTCGGTGCCGGGATGATCGGTCCGGTCGGTGCCGTAGACGCCTTTGATGTACCTCGGCTTGTCCCACTCGAACACGCTCTCGACATCGACCGTGCCGACGATCTCGCCCGACGGATCGGTCAGCGCGACCTTCTGCCCTTCCTTGAGCTGGCTGGCAAGATCAGAGGTCAGCGGAAACGACAGCGGGATCGTCCAGGCGTACTTCTTGCCGTTGCTTTCGATGACCGACTCATCGAGCACGCGGTCGTACACGGCCTTGGCCATCGGCCCTAGCAGAGGGCTGAGCGTGCCGTCGGCGATGCGATAAACGGTCGACAGATCGGCTTGAGAGACGGGAACCTTCGTCAGCTTGGCGGCATCGGCTTTGAAAGCGGCGCGCTCGGCTTCCGGGACGGTGCGATCAACCGGAGCGGACAACCCGCCGTGAACGGGAACGAGATCAGCCATTGGACTTCGTACTTCCTCGCAAAAACATTGAGAGGCCGCGCAGAACGTGGGCGCGGCACGTGCATCAGGCGGCGACAGTAGGGAAACGACGAAAGTGCGTCAAGCGGGGGGGAGAGAAGGGCGAGTCCGGGCGGGAACGCGAGCCGGCTCGTGCAGCCCCTGCAATCCCCTGTTTTCCCCTGTGGTCGAGCCGTTCACGAGCCGGATACGTTGGAACGATGAGGACGGCAATTCGTCGGAGGCAGGGAGATGTTTCAGCTTGCCGATAAGATTCCGGACGAAAACGTGATCGGGTTCCTGCTCGGCGGAATGGGAATCATCAGCGGGACGATCGTCATCGTGACGGCCATCGTCGCCCGGAACTGGAGCCGGTCGCAGCAGCGACAGGTCGCGGCGCCCCTGATTCGCGAGATGGTCGAGCGAGGGATGAGCAGTCGGGACATCGCCGAGGTCTTCGCAGTCGCCTTCGACGACCGTCCCGCCCGGCGGCGACGGCGGCTCCGCGAGGCGATGCGATCGCTGACGGGGAAGGAACGCGCGGTGGCATGAGGACGCAGCTTCGGCGAAGCCACTTTCCGCCAGAAAACGGATGTTCGTCTTTGTCAATAAAAGGACTCGTTCGACGAACCACCGTCAGGTACGTTGGCGGTGGTTTTAGACACGCCGGAGGTCTCGATGTACGAACTCATCATGAAAGTGCCGGAACACGACGTCACCGGCTTCCTGCTGGGCGGACTCGGCATTCTCTGCGGCACGACGGTGGTGCTGACGGCGATCATCGCCCGCTGCTGGGGACGGTACAATCAGCGTCAACTCGCGTCTCCGCTCATTCAGGAGATGCTCGATCGCGGCATGAACAGCGATGAGATCGAGACGATTTTCGCGACGGCGTTCACCGGCCGAAGACGCGGCCTCGGGCGTTGGTTCCAGCAGGTCGTGCGTTCGCTGCCGCGACGAGAACGGGCGACGGCGTGAGCGACGACGGATGTTGACCAAGCCGGTTCCGAAGCCCTACGCTGGTGTCGGAGGAATCTGCAATGAACCATTGACCGTCGAATTGCCGGAACCGTTGCGCCACTACGTGCAACAACGTGTCGCCGCTGGAGGCTTTGAAACCCCGAGCGATTACATTCGGAAGCTTCTTGAGCGAGAGCAGCAGGCTAGCTCGAGACTCGGCCGTTGCTCATCGAGGGCCTTGAGTCGGGAGATCCGATCGAAGTGGACGACGCCTGGTGGGACGCTCGGCACGCAGAACTCAGGCGTCGCACAGGCCGAAGTGAATGAGCACTCGTCTGGATGTGCTGCCGCAGGCTCAGATCGATGTCAAGGATCATGCGAACTACCTTGAGAGCCACCGAGCCTGTTGGTGAGAGGAACTGTCAAATGTCGTGTCTCGAGTGTTGATCAGGCGGCGTCCTGCAGGGTTCCGTCGATGAAGGTTCTGCCTTCGAGGAGATGAGTGATCTGCTGGTGGCCGTTGAGGCGTCGCCAGCGTTTCTGAGCCGCCTGCGCCAGCTTG
>JACCRE010000303.1 GCA_013813775.1 Planctomycetaceae bacterium | reverse complement strand
GCATCTCGTCGAGCATCGGCCGCACGACATCTGCCACGAAGGACGCATCGCGAGCTTCGATCGGACGATACATCCCGGTCACGCGGTCGGTCTTAGGCGGATCGGCCCACAGCTTAAGTTCGGCGAGGGCTTCGATCCGAAGTTTCGGCGGCGTGTCCTTGTCGGAGGCGACCTTCGCGATCGCCTCGGCGTTCGATTTCTCGCCGAGACGGAAGTTTGCATTGAGGACGCGGCGGAGCGTCGGATCATTCAGATCGTCTTTATCGGCAAGGGCAGCGAGCTGTGGAGTCGCTTCGTCGATCGGCACGTCGTTGATCGCGCGAGTGGCTTCGGTGACGACGGCGGGCTCGGTATCCGCGAGGAATTGAGCGACTTTAGGGCTGTTCAGTCGTCGCAGCGCGACGACGACAACGGTGCGGCTAGTCGCATCCTTTTGCTGCCTACCGAGAGCGACGAGATCCGGTTCCTTACCCAATGATCCTTGACGAGACCGAGCAAATGCCGTCAGCGAAACAACCGCCGCGTTCCGCAGCACCGGATCAGGCTCACTTTCAGCAGCCGCCAAACTGATCAGGTTCTGAGCGAGCGCCGGAAGCGGCGGCTCCGCCTTCGCGATAGCCACCGCGGCGGCGGCGCGTACCCGAGGATCATCGTCTTGCAGCAGAGCTTGAATCTGAAAGACGCTCGCCTTGAGAATCGGCACCGTCAGTATGTCCCAGAAGCCGTTGGGAGATTCGTGCGTGCGTTGTGCTGTTCGAACGCGAGCAAGAGCATCGCCCAAGCTGGGTAGCACTGAAGATCGCAAATCCTGATCGATTGTGGCAATGAGTTCGTCAAGTTCTGCAATGAATTGAAGCTGAGCCGTCCTTCGAGCCGCGATGCCGACAGCCCAAGCGTAATGGACCTGCGCAAACCGGGACAGCTCCGGAATGACATCGTTTGGAAGCAGCTTGGCGCGACGTGAGACAAGAGCATCCGCAAAAGCCAGATGCGCCTTCTGCCGCACCCTTCGATCGCCATGACTGAACAGCTCAATGAGCTGCTCCGGTGCGCGCGTCGAAAAGTCCTCCGCCAGCAGTTTCGCGCTCTCCTCACCCGCCTTCGCATGCTCCGGATCGGCAAACGCATATAGCCGGCCTTTGCCTTCGCCGTTCCAGCCGTTCACCCAATCGGAAATGATGAAGCGGCCGTCGGGGGCGAAGTCGGCGTCGGTGGCGAGGATGCTCCAGATGAACTCGTGGCTGTCGACGACCTCGAAGCCGGCTCCTTTCGGTTTCACGGCGAAACTGCGGACGCCGCTGTTGTTCGGCGTGCCGCGGAAGTCGCACAGGAAGAAGTGACCGTCGTAGCGGTCGGAAAGGCCGACACCGGGATAGTGAGTCAACCCGCTCGGACCGTCGCCGAGGTTCGTCACAGGAGGCAGGATGTAGGCCGGCTGCACGTCTTTCACGGCGACGCCGACCGGCACGCCTGTCGCGGCCTCGTAGTCGAACGGCGGCGCGTCGTACGGCAGCCACATCATCTCGCGATTCCAGGGACCGCGATCGTCGAGGTACTGGTAGTACATTCGCCAGCCCGAATCACTGCCTTCCGCGACGTAGACCCAGCGGGCTTTGTCTCCCGAATCGCTGTTGTTGTCGCCGGTGAAGAGATTGCCGTAGTCGTCGAAGGCGAGTTCCTGCGGGTTGCGCAAACCGGAGGCGAAGACTTCGAGGTTCGATCCATCGGTCTCGCAGCGGAATACCGCTCCGCGATCGGGCATCACGAGCTGCTTGTCTTCCTTCGTCGTAACGTTGAAGCCGCGATCTCCGATGCTGAAATAGAGTCGCCCGTCCGGTCCCATGACGAGTCCGTGCATGTCGTGACCACGGAAGGCGACCCGCACACCGAACCCGCTCGCGAGCTTTTCCTGCTCGTCGGCCACACCGTCGCCGTTTTTGTCTTTGAGCCGCCACAGATGCGGGATGTTCGTGTAAAAGACGTCATCGCCGACCTTGAGCACGCCGGAACCGGTGCCATCCTCCGGAGCGTTGAAGCCGTCGGCAAACACCGTTGATTGGTCGATGACGCCGTCACCGTCGGTATCCGTGAGCAGGCGGATGCGATCCTGATGCTCGCTGAAGGCCCTCAGACCATCGTCGCCAAGGTGCTTCTTGTAGTAGGCGAGCCGATCCTCAACGGTTTGAGCGGCGAGATCGTCGAGCAGCCAATACTCGCGGCCGCGGTTATCGACGACCGCATTGCCTTGCCGGAAGGTTTCGCAGACCCAGTAGCGACCCTGATCGTCGATCGAGAAGGCGACCGGGTTCGCGAGATCGGGCTCCGCCGCGACCAACGAAGCCTGCATGCCCTCCGGCACGCGAAACGCCGAGATCGCTCGCGCGGCCTCTTCGCTAGGCGGCTGAATCGGAGGATCGTAGCCCGACGGTCCGGCCGTTCCCGCCGTCGCGGCGGTCGTTGAAGTCTCGGTCGCCGCGTCCTCCGTCGGAACGAGCGCGAATGCCGAGGCCGCGCAGGCGACTGTAAGACAGCCGATCCCGAGCCGAAGTGACGAAGCGAGCACAGAAAGTCCTTCGAGAAGGAATGAGAAACGTCGGTATCACGTGGACGGCGCAGCCGCCGTCCACAGTACAGCCTATCCCTCGTCACACAGAACTCACAAGGGCATGACGGGCAGACCCTCCGGCCGTCGCCAGCTGAGCCGGTCGAATGAATTTTCGTGCCTGGATCGAACAGGCCTGGGAGGCTGCCGCGAAGACGAGACGGCGGCTCATCACCGCGATTTCCCGAAGTTCGGGACCGAACGCGTTGCGACCCGATTCGTCCGTCAGTAGGGTAAACCAAGCCAGTCTCGCCGGCCCCGCCTGGCGTCGATTCCCGTCCCCTCCCACCTCGCGTGTCACGGATCGAGAGCTATGCAGAACGTCATCAGCCTGGTGCTCGGCGGCGGCAAGGGAACGCGGCTGTTCCCGCTGACGCAATACCGCTCGAAACCGGCGGTGCCGCTGGGCGGGAAATATCGAATCATCGATATTCCGATTTCCAACTGCCTCAACAGCGGCCTCAACAAAATCTATCTGCTTACGCAATTCAACAGCGTCAGCCTGCATCGTCACATCCGCGACACCTTTAAGTTCGATCGCTTCAACGGAGGCTTCGTCGAGATTCTCGCGGCGCAGCAGGCGCAGGAAGCCGCGGAGAGCGACTGGTATCAAGGCACGGCCGACGCCGTTCGAAAAAATTTGCGATACATCGAGCAATATGGAGTTGAGTATGTGTTGATCCTCTCTGGGGATCAGGTCTACCGGATGAACTACGCCGACATGATGGCGACGCACCAGGGTGCGAAGGCCGACGTCACCATCGCCACGACGCCCGTCAGCGCTCAAGAGGCGTACGCTTTCGGCATCATGCGATTCGACGACAGCGGGCGCGTGCATGGCTTCGTCGAGAAGCCGAAGACCGACGAGGCGTTGAAACCGGTGCGCACCGATCCGGCGTGGCTGCGGGCGAGGGGCATCAATGCCGGGAACCGCGACTGCCTCGCGAACATGGGCATCTATCTGTTCAACCGCGACGTGCTGGTGGATCTGCTGCGCAGCACGACGCATGAAGACTTCGGCAAAGAGATCTTTCCGATGGCCATCAAGCAGAAGCGGGTGCAGGTGCATCCGTTCGACGGCTATTGGGAAGACATCGGCACGATCAAAAATTACTTCCAGGCGAACATCGACCTCGCCAGCCGCAATCCGCCGTTCAAATTCGTCGTCGAAGACGCACCGATCTACACGCAAAGCCGTTATCTGCCTCCGACCCGGCTGGAAGGTTCGACGGTCAAGGACAGCCTGATCGCCGACGGCTGTGTGATCGGGGAAGGGGCCACGATCGAGAACAGCGTGATTGGGCTTCGCCTGCGAATCGGCAAGAACGTGACGATCCGTAATGCAGTCTTGCTTGGAGCCGACTTCTACCAGTCGGACGAGCACCGCCGCTATGATCTCGATACGGGTCGACCACCCGTCGGAATCGGCGACGGCAGCCATATTGAGGGCGCGATCATCGACAAGAATTGCCGGGTCGGGCGAAATGTGAAGTTGATCCCGACGCCCGTCACCGATACCGATCGCGACTTCGAGCCGCTGCTGGTGCGAGACGGCATTCTCGTATTGCCGAAGAGCGCGGAACTGCCCGACGGCTGGTCTGCAAAAGAGAGTCGGCGAACGGATTGATTCCGTCGTTGCCGGAAACCCCTTGGAGCGATGGGTTTGTGCCGGTAAGATGATCGGGAGCCCGTTCCCGAACTCCATGCATCGCCCGCCTTGTCGCCCCGTTCGATGGTTCCTGTCGGCGTCGTCGGCCTGAGTCCGGCGTGGGATGCGCGGTATCGACCGGCGCTGCAATCGCTTCGCGCCAGGATTGCGGTACGAGCCGTCTACGATCCTGTGCTCAGCCGGGCCGATCAGGCCGCGAGCGAGTTGGGCGCTCAAGCGGTCGACGGAATGCGCGTTCTTGCGCGACGCGATGATATCAGGGCGTTGCTCGTTTTCGATACCGGATGGGCCGGCACCGAAGCGCTGCATCTGTTGTGCGCCGCCGGGCGTCCGATGTTCGTCGGTGGTGCTTTGACAGCTGATGAAGGGGCGCTCAAGACGCTCGGCGAGGCCTCAGTCGCCTGCGGGGCCATGATCATGCCCGAACTGGGGCAGCGATACACGCCGGCGACCTGCCGCTTGCGCGAACTGATGGCGACTCGTCTCGGTCGACCGATGCAGATTCAGATCGAGGCGTCGGCACCGGCGGTTCCTCGCGACGGCCAGCCGCTGGGGCGCCATCCATGGGATGAGTTCGTTTCACGTCTCGCCGACTGGTGCTGTTACGTCGTGCCGACTCCGCCGAGCGAGGTCGCAGTGCACACCCAGAACGGCAGCGGTTCCGAGGCGATTCGCTTCTCGTTCGCGCGGCCTCGATCGGGAGGTGAATCGCCTTTCGTGGACGTCACGCTGCGAACGGAGCAAGCTGTCCCTGCCGACGAAGCCCTCCCGCCGATCTACCGCGTCAGGTGCGAGCGCGGCGAGGCGGAAGTCCGTTCATCCCATCGGATCATCTGGCGGACCGATCGCGATGAAGCCGACGAAAGTCTCGCTTCCGAACGATCAGATCTGCAGGTCATGCTCGACCACTTCTGCCGACGCGTCGTCGGTGGCCTGATTCCGGTGGCCGACCTTGGCGACCTGCGCCGCAGCCACAGGCTCGCTCGAGCGGCTTCCGAGAGTATGCGGACCGGCGCGCCGGTGCATCTCAACGGGCAGGCGTAGCACGGGCCGCTGTCTCTCGACCGCTCTTTTCAGCCTCCCAAGACTTGGCGTCGACGTCCGTCGTCAATCATGCAACGGATGGCGACTCTAGTATTACAGTTGTATTTCTGCAAACCGTCTGGTTATTCTTGAGCGCATCCCCAGGAGGTCGGGATGGATGCACAGGTGACGGAGCGGGATGTTGTGCGGTGGTCTCGGGAACTGGACCGCGT
>JACCRE010000134.1 GCA_013813775.1 Planctomycetaceae bacterium | reverse complement strand
GGGTTGAGGGTTGAGGGTTGAGGGTTGAGGGTTGAGGGTTGAGGGTTGAGGGTTGAGGGTTGAGTCGAGAATCGTCTCCCCCTCTCACTGTCCCCCACTCGCCGCTTCCCGGTCCCTGCGGCCGCTTTCCCGATTGGCGGCGCGAGCATACACTAACGCACTCACGCTCATTGATCCGACGGCGGCCGAATGTGCTGGAATACGATTACGAGGACAGCGTCGGCTACTGGCTGATGTCGGCGAATCACGCGATACGGCGGGCTCTGGAGGCGGAGCTTGCCCACGAGCGCATCACGATTCGTCAGTGGGAAGTGCTGACATGGCTTTCTCTCGAAGGTGACCTGACGCAAGCCGACCTCGCCGAACGCATGCGGCTTGAAGCGCCCACCCTCACGGGGATTCTGTGCCGCATGGAGCGCGACGGCTGGCTCGAACGCCGCTCGTGCGATGATGACCGGCGCTGCAAGCGCATCCGCGTGACCGAGGAAGGCGAAGCCGTCTGGCAACGCATCGCCGCCTGCGGCCGTCGCGTGCGTCAGAGGGCGACCGAGGGCTTGACAGCGGAAGAGTTGCAGGTCTTCAAATCGATCTGCAATCGACTGCGAGCGAATCTCGGCACCGACGCCGACTGCATCGCCCACTCCCACGGCTAGTCGCGTGCCGAAACGGTCGCGCCCTGCCAGTCCGTGAGTCGCAACTCGACGCGCTCGTTGCCATTCCAGCGATTGATCTCGGCCACGAAGTGCAATGACAGCGGACCCGCGTCGGCCATCGGCGCGGCCCATTCGCTTCGGCCGAACGCGACGGCTCGCAACGGTGAACCGGAATGCTGACGCACGAGCAGCGCCAAGTGCCGATTTCCTTCGCCCATCGTCTTCGGCGGACCGGCGAGCTCGACGTTCGTGGCGACGAACGACGGTCGCGGGTTCTGCTGACCGAACGGTCCGAGCGTATCCAACTCGCGGATCGCGGCCGCCGTGACGTCGGCGAGACGCACTTCGGCATCCACGAGGAGTTCGTAGTCGGACTCGGTCGGTTGGTGATGCTCGGCGACGTAGGCGCAAAACATCTCTCGAAACGTATCGACCTTCGAGGCTTCGATCCGCAGTCCGGCTGCCGCTTTGTGTCCGCCGCAGCCGATCAAGTGTTGGCCGCACGCCATGAGCGCCGTGTGCAGGTCGAAGCCTGCGAAGCTGCGAGCGGAACCTTGGCCGCAGCTCGTCGTACGGTCGAGGCCGATCAGCACGGCGGGCTTCTGATAATGCTCGGCGACGCGTCCGGCGACGATGCCGACGACGCCGGGGTGCCAGTCGTGGCTGGCTAGCACGAGCGCGGCGGCATCGGCTCCTCCCGGGTGTGACTCGACGAGTTCCTTCGCTTCTTTGAGCATCCGTCGCTCGACCTGTTGCCGCTCCTTGTTGAGCGTGTCGAGGTAGTCAGCCAGCGTTTGTGCCCGCTCGGGCTTGTCGGTCGTGAGCAACTCGACCGCGAGTCCCGCCTGCCCCAGCCGGCCGGCGGCATTGATACGAGGCGCGAGACGAAAACCGATCGCCTCCGCGTCGGCGGGACGCTTAGGATCGATGCCCGAAGCCAGCATGAGCGCCTTCAATCCCGGTCCCGAGCGCGTCGAGATCGCCCGCAGCCCGTAACGCACGATCAACCGGTTCTCGTCGCGCAACGGCACGCAGTCGGCGACCGTGCCGAGGGCGGCGAGGCCGATGGCGTCCGTCAGGAAGTCGCGCATCCGAGGCGAAGCGCTCCGGCCGTCGTGCATCACCTTGCAGATCGCCCAGGCGAGCTTGAATGCGACTCCCGCGCCGCACAACTCGCCGAAGGGATAGGTCGATCCCGGCAGGCGCGGATGCACGAGCGTCGCCGCATCGGGCAGCGTCGGCCCGAACGAGTGATGGTCGGTGATGATGAGCTCAAGGCCAAGCTCCTTCGCGAGAGCCGCCTCGTCGACGCTGCAGATGCCGCAATCGACGCTCACGAGCAGCCGCGAGGGATCTTCGGCGTGCAGCTTGCGGATGGCGTCGCAGTTCAGTCCGTAGCCCTCGTCGAGCCGCGAGGGAATGTAATAATCGACCTTCGCCTTCAGCAGGGTCAGGCAGTGCCACAGCAGACTGACGCTCGTCACGCCGTCGACATCGTAATCGCCGTAGATGGTGATCCGCCGACCGGCCTTCGCGGCAGTCGAAATCCGTTCGGCGGCCTCGATGACGCCCGGCAGCGACTCCGGCGGATAAAGGTCGTGCAGAGTGCCCGACAGAAAGACCTTCGCGGCCGCCGGTTCATCGAGGCCGCGGGCAATCAGCACCTGCGCCGTCAACGGAGCCACGCCGAGCGCAGCGGAGAGCCGGCGAACGCGAGGCTCGTCGTGCGGAATGAAACGCCAGACGCGAGGCATGGGAAAGGAGGCAGGAGGCAGGAGTTAGTCGACAAGAGTTAGAAGAAGCACTCGATGGTTTCATGCTGGCTTCTGCTTTCCCCCTTCTCACTTCTTCGTGAAGCGTTGGTGCATTACACGGGGAGCTTCACAGATCGTCAACGCTTGCTCCGAAGTTGCGCGTGTGCGGAGCCATCCTCAGAGGTTATGCTGATTTGGGACTGTGAACCCGGTGTGCGGGATCGATGGACATCCTTGATCGCCGCCGCTTTCGACGGAGAACGCCATGCGAACGACCGCTTGCTGCACCACGATCCTGAGCCTGTTTTCGGCCTCGCTCTTCGCTGCCGATCCGCCGGGAGATAAGTCTTCCGAGAAAGAGGGCGTGACCCGCGTCGCCTGCGTGGGTGACAGCATCACGTTCGGTTCGGGCGTCGCCGACCGGGAGAAAAACTCGTATCCCGCGGTGCTCGACACGCTGCTCGGCGAATCCTACGACGTGCGGAACTTCGGCGTCAGCGGCGCGACGCTGCAAAAGCGGGGCGACAAACCCTATTGGACGCTCGACGAGTTCAAGGACGTTTCAGCGTTCAAGCCGCACGTCGTCGTCATCAAGCTCGGCACGAACGACACGAAGCCGCACAACTGGCATGATCTGACGATCTTCGAGGTCGATTTGCAGGCGATGGTGAACCAGTTCCGTGAGCTGCCCGAACAACCGCAGGTCTTTGTCTGCACGCCGGTGCCGGTTCACAAAGATGCGTTCGGCATCCGCGAAAAGGTCATTCGCGATGAAGTCGTGCCGACCGTCAAAGAGGTCGCTAAACGCATGGAAGTCCCACTGATCGACCTCTACGCCGCACTCAAAGAGGATGCTGCCATGTTCCCCGACGGGGTGCACCCGAATGCCGCCGGCGCGAAGAAGATCGCCGAGACCGTCGCCGCGGCGGTCAAGAAGAGCGTGGACGAAGGCAAGACTCGCAAGGCCGAATGAGCGATGCGGGGGAAGTGCAATTTCTCAAAGCAGCGTCGCTTCCTGATCAGCAATCATGAAGGGCTTCCGGGTGTCGCATCGACTTCTGATGTTTCTGTGGCTCGCTCCTGCAGCGCCGGCTGTTTGCTCGGCTGACCGGCCCCCGAACGTCCTCTTCATCCTGTCGGACGACCAGGGCTGGGCTGATCTCGGCTGTTACGGTGCGACCGACATCCAGACGCCGCATCTCGACGCCCTGGCGGCGCGGGGACTGCGGATGACGCAGTTCTACGCCGCGGCGCCGGTCTGTTCTCCGTCGCGGGCGGCGATCTTGACGGGCAAGGTTCCGCAGCGGGCCGGCATGCCCGGCAACGCGACCGCCGACCGTGGCAAGCCTGGGATGCCGACGGAGCAGGTCACGCTGGCCGAGGTATTCAAAGCCGCCGGCTATGCGACGGGTCACGTCGGCAAATGGCACCTGGGTTACTCGCCCGAGACGATGCCGAACGGGCAGGGGTTCGACCACTCGTTCGGTCACATGAGCGGCTGCATCGACAATTACTCCCACTATTTCTATTGGGCCGGCCCCAACCGACATGACCTGTGGCTCAACGGCAAAGAAATCTGGCGCGACGGTCGTTTCTTTCCGGACCTGATGGCCGCTGAGTGCTCGCAGTTCCTCGAACGCCACCGCGAGGGGCCGTTCTTCCTCTACTGGGCGATCAACGTGCCGCACTATCCCTATCAGGGGGCCGAGCGCTGGCGGAAGGAGTACGCATCGTTGCCGGAGCCGCGTCGGCTGTACGCGACGTTCGTTTCGACGATGGACGAACGAATCGGGCAAGTGCTCGTCAGGCTCGATGAACTCGGATTACGAGAGAACACGATCATCGCGTTTCAGTCGGACCACGGCTTCTCGACCGAAGAGCGGGCCCACTTCGGCGGAGGCAGCGCGGGGCCGTATCGCGGAGCCAAGTTCAGCTTGTTCGAAGGCGGCATCCGCGTGCCGGCGATCGTGTCCGCACCGGGTCGCTTCCCCACAGGCGAAACCCGTGATCAACTCGGGACCGGCTGCGATTGGCTGCCAACCCTGTGCGATCTTGCGGGCGTTGATCCGCTGCAGGAAAGGCTCGACGGCAAAAGTCTCGTCGCCGTGCTGCGCGAAAACGCCGCCAGCCCTCACGAGGGCTTCCACTGGATGACCGGACCCGCCCAAAATCCGCAGTGGGCCGTGCGTGAAGGTGACTGGAAACTACTTGGCAATCCGAAAGACACGGTCTCACCCGGCTCGCTTGGGCCGCAGGACAATTTGTTCTTTGTGAATCTCACGGAAGATCCGTCAGAGCAAAAGAACGTCTCTGGAAGGCATCCGGAGATCGTCCGGCGGCTCGAGAAGTTGCATGAGGAGTCGACGCGGTCGCTGGATTAGCAGCGCGATGCAGATTCGCCCGGCCGCCGCGACCCTCGCGTTCCCACATAAACAGAAGTTTTCGCGTACTTCTCACTGACGGCCCCGTGCTCCGGCGGCGGCGGCCGGGTAGAATACACGCGGGTTGCGACCTCATTTTCTCGTAAGTCGTTCAGGTGGTGGCATGTCGAGCGTTTCCCAACCTTCGGTCGTCCGGCCCGGTGAAGGCATCGATGCATTCTCGGACGGTCCCCGGACGTTCGACTACAAGCCGGTCCCGGTCATGGCGCCGGTGGCGGTTTTCTTCGGAATTCTGGCCTTCTTCGCCTTTCTGCATCCTGCCGGTCTGCCGGTGGCGCTGGTCGGACTGGTCCTTTCGGCCCTCTGTCTGCTAACAATCCGCCGTGCCGCCGGCGATTACGGCGGAGCATGGCTGGCCCGGGCTGGCTTGCTGCTGTCGGCGATTTCGCTGGTCGGCGGGAGCGTGCTGCACTCGGTGGCCTACGCGAACGAAGTTCCCGAAGGCCATGCCCGTCTGAATTTCACGCAGGACATTTCAAAGAAGGGGTTCGTCAGGGAGAACGGCTATGTAATGCCTCATCCCGATGTCGTCGCCCTCGAAGGCAAGCAAATCTTCCTCAAGGGGTACATGTATCCGACCCGCCAATATGAAGGGATTCAGGCCTTTGTCTTCTGTCGCGACAGCGGCGATTGCTGCTTCGGCGGCACCCCGAAGGTCGAAGACATGATCGTCGTGAAGATGGCGGGTGACCAAACCGCCAGCTTCTACCCCGGCCTCGTTTCGGTGGCTGGCACGTTCGAACTGCGGAAGGAATTGGGCGACGAACGATATGGCGAAGAAGTCGGAGCCGAACCGGTCTACATGATGACGGCGACCCTCGTGGAGCCGTCGCGATCGAGTTTCTAAAGGTGAAGGACGCAAGAACGGCGGAAGAAGGACGAGAGAAGCGAACGCGACGTCTCGCACGCCTCCTTCTCGATTCTCCGTTCTTTCAGCCTTGAACAGGGACGGCTGAATGGGTGGGAACCGCGCGATATCGGGCTTGCTGGCGACGATGCTCGCCTCCGCGGTCATTGCGCTGTTCGCGGGTTGTGAATCGGGGGAGTCGGTCGATTCGGAGCCGCGGACGGCTGCCGGGGCAGGTCGTGAAGTCCTCGACGCCGTGACGTCTCCCGACGTGACGCATCATGCGAAGCGCGACGATCGCCGGACCAGGGCCGCGGTGGCTATGCCGCCGGCTCAACCGGTGACGGCTCCGAAGCCCGACGCAGTCGAATCGGGCGTGGCTCCGGCATCCGCGGAAATTGCCACGCCGGAAGGCGATGCGGGAAGCGAACAAGCTGCGTCGGTCGATTCCGTCCCGCAGCTTGCCAACGCGCCTGAAGATGCTTCGAAATATCCCGGTGGGATCATTCCGGCGTCGCCGAACGCGCAGCCGCTGCCGGGGGGACCGCGATTGCTGGTTCCTCATAAGTCTTTTCGGACTGTCGGTAAGCCTCCCGCGCTGCAGGTCTCTTACGACGACCTCGATCTGCTCAAAGTGCTGAACATCGACCCGGTGCCGACGGATGTGGTGGACCAGTTTCCCGACTGGCTGCGCGACCTCGACGGCAAACGCATTCGCATTCGCGGTTTCATGTATCCGGCGTACGAAGAAATGCTTTCGGCGTTCGTGCTGACGCGGGATACGGGCGAATGCTGCTTCGGACCGAAAGCGAAGGTGTATTATCTGATCGGCGTCAGATTGAAGGACGGCACGAAGGTGCGCTACGTCCAGAACCGGCCGATCGACGTGGAGGGAACCTTCCACATCCAGCCCGTCGTGTCCGACGGTCAGTGGTTTCAAATTTACAAGGTTACAGACGCAGCCGTGGTCGACTGATGCACGTTCCTGCACCGCAGTGACGGCTGCCGCGTGAACTTTGCGAGGATTGTCATGAACATCGCCCGGCTGCTGGCCTTCGCCGCGTTGCTGTGCGGCACGTTCGCGAACATCGATGGTGCCGCTGCCTGTCCCTTCTGCTCGGCGCCGTCGCTGACGTTGAGCGAGCAGGCGGCGCAGTCCGACGTGGTGCTGCTGGCGAGGTGGAAGAGCGGCACCAAGGGCAGCGTCGACGACCAAAATGACGCTTCGTCGACCGTCTTCGAGGTTACGAAGGTGCTGAAGGGCCCCCTCCAGCCGGGAGATACGATCAAGCAGGCCGGTTACCAGCCCGCCGAGAAGGGCGACGCGTTTCTGCTCACCGGGCTGGGTGCCGACGTCGTGCAGTGGGACGTGCCGACGCCCTTCAGCGAGAAAGCGTTCGACTACCTCGCCAAGGCTCCGTCGCCGAAGAAGGACGACGGCGAGAAGGTGAGCTACCAGGCTCGTCTGCCGTACTTCATCAAGCATCTCGAGAATGAAGAAGAAGCAATCGCGAACGACGCCTACTACGAGTTCGCAAACGCACCCTACGAAGACATCGTCGCCGTGAAGGCCGAACTCCCGCGCGAGAAGATTCGCGGCTGGGTGCTCGATCCGAACACGCCTCCCTCGCGGCTGGGGCTCTACGGCCTGCTGATGGGCCTGTCCGGCACCGACGAAGACGCGGCGGCGATGGAGCAGCTCATCGCCAAGCCGACCGACGAATTCCGCATCGGCCTCGACGGCGTGATGTCGGGCTATCTGCTTCTCAAGAAAGAGCCGGGCCTCGAGCTCGTCAAAACTTTGAAGCTCGAGAACGAGTATATCGTCGGCGAGGACGGCCAGCCGATCGTCGACGATCAGGGGCAGAAGGTCGCCGTGCCCTTCAGCGAGACCTACGCGGCGATGCAGGCCGTGCGGTTTATGTGGGATTACGGCGGCGGGGTCATCGCGCCCGACCAACTACGGGCGGCGATGCGAGTTCTGCTCGACCGGCCGGAGCTCGCCGATCTCGCGATCGCCGATCTTGCCCGCTGGAAGGATTGGTCGATCATGGACAAGCTGGCGGAACTCTACGAGCAGGAGGCCTATCAGATCCCCGGCATCAAACGCTCGATCATCCGCTACTTCGACGCGGCGACCAAAGACCTGCCGAAAGATGTCGATCCCAAGGAGGACGATAAAATGCCCGCCCACGTCAAAGAGGCGCGCGAGCACTACGCTGCGATCAAGAAGAAGGATCCCGAAACCGTCAAAAGCGTCGAGCAGTTCCTGATCCTGCTGCAATAGTTCGCGTTCGCGAGATTCGGAGCCGGGACATGGATGTCCGACGAAGCATCAGCACGGCTCCCCTCTCCCTGGGGAGAGG
>JACCRE010000239.1 GCA_013813775.1 Planctomycetaceae bacterium | reverse complement strand
CGAGCAATTGAGCGGCAAACCCTGGAGAGTGCTGATCAAGGATACGGTCGTCCGGATTCCGGTCGTGCGCAAGCACCGGGGTCAGCGAACCTGGGGGAAGCAGCATGTGATTCGACTGGCGGCGTATTGCCGACTGATCGAAGCCTGCGAAAGCGCGGACGCTCCGTTCGGCGTACTGATGTTCGCTGGTTCCTACGACTGCGTGCTGATTCTTAATACGCCGGAGACTCGGGAACGACTACAACGCGCGTTGGTAGACGTGAGAAGATTCCTGGACGTTCATCGCGCGGGGGAGTTTACTCCGGTCGCTCCCAACGACAGTCGCTGTCGCGGTTGCCATTTCGGAAGGCCGCGATGGTTCGTAGCGAATCGCAGCGAAACGGAACTGGGCGGGAAAAAGTTGCTTCCTCGGCGGACTAGACCTCCGAACGCCGATCAGAGCAGCCCACTGTATCACTGCGACTGCGGCGACCGTTTCGACTGGGTGCCGCCTCATGAACAGGCCGTCGAACTGGGAATCGCTCAGGAACGCTGAAGGCCGGTGTCAGCGAGGAGTGCGTGGTTTCAGGAACCACGCGATGACCCTGGTCAGAGCGCGTTCGACCGGCGGCAATTCCGGTTTGAGGCGGAAGCGGGCGGTGGCCTCGAAGAGTTGGTCGAGCCAGAGGTGACGGTTCGCGTATCGCTTCGCCGGATCGAGCGCGAGTCCTTGCACCACGATCTCATCGAGACGATTTCTAAACGACCGGGGTAATGCGGCGCACGCCTGGTTCACCTGGCTCGGAGGCTGAAGCGAGCGCTCGGCCCGCTCGATGAACTCCGGTCGCCCGGCCTTGCCGCCCAGTCCGCCGTAGGGAAGCTTTCCGGTCAACAGTTCATAGAGGATCACCGAGACCGAAAACTGGTCCACGAAGAATCCGACCGGGGTCGTCTGTGTCTGAAGCTCCGGCGCGGCGTAGCAGGGATGGTGTCCGTCCCCGTCGTCGCGGAAGGCCGTCGCTTGCGTCGTCCAGCCGCTCCCGAAATCGATCAGCGTCAGGCGGCTGGCGTGGGTGGTGATGATCACGTTCGCCGGTTGAATGTCTCCGTGCGCGACCTGCTGATGGTGATGCAGTTTGCAAACGGCGTTCGCGAGGCCGTGAATCAGCCGCAGCGATTGTGCGGGGTCGATGGCTGGTCGCCGTCCATTCTGAACATGCTGCAAGTATTCCAAGAGCGGCAATCCTTCGATCCACGTCAACACGACATCGACCTGCTCGTGGTCGCGTTGCCATTCCACGACGCGCGGCAGGGAATCGTCTTTGAGCCGCTGCCAGAGACGAAGCTGCTGCTCCGTGCGTGGACCGGCGGGCCAGCGTTGCACGAGAAAGTAGCTTCCACCGGGTCCGGAACGGGGATCGTACGCGCGAAAGCGTTCTCGAAACGGACCGCCGATCCGCTTCAGCAAGTAGTAGTCCCGGCGACCGATGCGGCGACGCTCCAGATACGGCTGCTCACGTCCGCGAATGCGGAGCGTGGGGCCGTCCGAACTGGAGTGAAGCGATGACACGGGAGACGTACGCCTCTGGCATAAAAGTCATTTCAAACGGTGCCACTTCAAACGCATGCGTCAGGCAATGTGTCGGCGGACACGCCTACCTGACACTTGCTTCTCAATTCGTCGCTATCTCGTTGCGGCACAAGAGATTCGCTGTACTTCGGGATGGCCCGCAAGGGGGTCAGGCTGCGGGCCGGGATGGATGCCGTTTTCCTGCCGCCGACAGGGGCGAAAGGATCGTGAACATTCAGGGCCGTAGCAGTTCCATCTTGACCCAGACCGGAGCCAGCATTTTGAACTCCTCCAGCAAGCGTTCCATTTCTTTCCATTCGGCGTCGCTGCGTGGATAGGGATGCGTCGGGCGGTCGTTGAATGCCCGGTATTCGGTGTTCGGTCTCCGGGAAATGGCCCGCGCAAAGGTTTCGGAATCCTTTAGCCAGCCTTTGCCGATGAGGTCATTGAACGAGACGGTCAGCGGGCGTTCGCTGCGATGTTCCATGAAGCCCGGCGGAAAGCTGAACTGCACGTACCCCTGCTGCAAGAAGGCGCTGTACTTCTTCTGCACGTTGGGGTCTTCGGCGAGATTCCGTAGGCGACTGGCCTCTTCCTCTCGTTCACGCTCTTTGGCTTCGGCCAGCATCTGCTGAACATGCAGTTCCGTCTCCGTGCGGAGCCGCTTGGCGGTTTCCACTCCCACGCGAGAAATCTGTTCGGCTTCCGCCTCCGTCTTGAGTCGGATCGCAGCTTGCTCCGCTTGCTGGATTTTTTGCAGAGCTTCTTCCGTCGCCGTGGCCTTCGCCGCTGCCAGTTGCGTGCGGTAACGGTTGGCTTCTTCGCTGGCCTTCACCTGGACAGCTTGTTCCAAAGTCTGTTCGGCGACAGGCAACGCAGACGTTGCCGAAACGAGCGCCTCCAGAGCTTGCCGGTCTCGACGGTATTCGAGCGCGAGCGCCTCCGTTTCGTTCAACTGCCGGTCGAGATCCTGCGTGAGCGCTTCATCGGGAGCGGAAAAGTTCTCGGACTGACCCAGGTAATTTTCGGTCGTCTCCTGATGCAAGTCGAGCGAGTCGCGCAGCCCTTCGATCTGTTCCGCATCGGGGCGAGGCTTCTCACGCAGCGCCAGAAACTGGTCCACGTGCGAGGCGCTGCCCGCGATGCGACGCCCGGCCTCGTTACCCGGTAGTTCCTCCATGAGCGTGGACCACTTCCGAATATCCTCCACAGCGGAATCAAGCCGCTTCCGGGTGGATTCCGATCGTCTCTTGAATTCGAGCCAACGGCCCTTGGCGAGTGCGATCTCCTGAGGCGACGGGCCTTGCGGCGGCAAAGTCGGAGGAGTCTCAGGTAACGCTCGCAAAGGATCGACCGGGTATGCTGGCGTCAGGGTGAGATCAACCGGGGTGCTTGCCAGGGTTTCGCTCGTCGCCGCCGCCTGCTCGTTTGATGAGTCTGCGTTCGTAAATACGTAGAGGCCATACGCGCCTATGCAGACGATGCCCCAGACCAGAAGCGCGATGCGGAGCGTGGGCGTGAACCAGCGATTGTTGTCCGAAGAATTGGCCGAGCCGGTACTCATCGTGCGGGGGTTCCTGCGAAAAACTCATCACTCGATCACGGGGGACTCGGATTGCTTTCCGACGACGTAGCAGACGATCGCTCCCAGGCCGAGAACGACTGGGGTTAGCCACGACAGCGGGCCGAACCAGCGCGCGACCAGCCATTGAGCAAGCAGAATCTGTAAGCCGATGCTGCCTGTCATCCAATGCGCCGAAAGAAACGGACGCGGGTAGCGCCGCTGAATCGCGAAGTCGTAGACGGTTTGCCACACGCAACCGATGGCTGTGGCGGTCGCAAGCAGCGAGAACACCACACTTGCCTGACCACGGTAAGATTGGATCAAGAGCGTGACGGCGATCAGCGTCAGCAGGGTTGCGGCTACGATCAACGCAGGGAATCGGTAGGTCGCTGACTGAACAGCACCTTCACTTCGGCGGCTCTCCTGGAGCAACCGTCTTCGCGTCTGCTCCTGATCCACTTCGCGCGGCCCCCAGCCGGTCAACACGTAGGGGCCGATGATCACCGCCGGTTCCCAACCGAGAATCGGCTCGTCGCGAACCTCGACATCCTCCCACTTCGCGACCTTGAGATCGCGCTCGATGATCCGCTCGCGAAAGATTTGACCGTCGATGACCTGCACAAAAGGTGCGAGCCATGCGGGGACGCGATTGACCAACCGCTCGACCGGCGGCGGCATGATGACCTGGCTGTTGCCGATGGAAGTCCGGATGGCCTGCATCACGCCATGCTCGTGACGGGCCAGACGATGCGTATGTTGGCCTTTGCCGCGAACGGTTTTGGTCCTCCGCGTTCCGATCACCGTGTCGCCTTCGTCGGAATCGACCTCCGCTAAGCGACCGTTGCGATAGGAGGTCGTTACCTGCTGAGACGCTCCCTGATTCTCCTGGATGACCACCCGTTTGAAGAAGTGATAACTACAGCAATGGTTCGGGTGCCATTCCACGAGGCCGAACAGTTCGCGATCCACCAAGCGGGCGAGAAGCTCGAAGAACTCCGTGCTGAATTCTTTGACCCCGGTGACGAGCGCGTCATGCAGCCGCTGTCGGAGTTCCGGCAAGGGCTGGGAGACGAGCTTGGCCTGCAAGATGTTTCGGATGGGGAGCCACGAATCGCCCGCTTCGCTCAGCATGGCGCTCAACTGGGATTTGAGCGCCTTGTCCCGTGCCGGGAGATACGTCTCGCCGACTTCCTGCCGAAATTCCAGATTGGCTTCGCAGCAGGCTTCGATCAGCGCCTTCGCTTCGGCTTGGCAGCGCTCCAACTGGCTCAGACCGCCGACATAGGCTTCGATCACCGCTTGCCGGTCGAGTTCGTCAGAGGGAAGTTCGGACCAAGGGAGGAGACTCCACAGCGCCTCGCCCAAGAGATCGGGCAGCGCCTTTTCCTCGGGTTGCTCTCGAAGCTGATAGATCCGGTTCGTCGGTGGATCGGATGCAGTCTGGGACGGCTCCGCCGGAAGGGGATACGTCCGTCTGCGCCACCGCACTTCGACGGAGGTCGGCTCCGTGGGGCGATCAAGCGATGGTGTCGCGTGCATGGGGACTTCTCCTCAACCTGAAGGTGTTCTTCAATTTACGAAATCCAAAGGCTCGGTGCCAATCTTTGGCGAAGAAAAGTAAATGACGCCTGTACCATTGGCATTGCGGATTCCATCGGCAATCGCTCTTGCGGCGGCGGAACGCGGCGTTTTGTGTTTTGGTGCTCTGGAAATCAAGAACAGCCCGCCGTGAGTGATCTCTGCGACGGGCCGTAGTTGACATCCGTCACTTGTACCTGAGCGATGAGGTACGGCGGTGACGGATGCGCTCTTCAAGCGGCATGACGCACGTCTTTCGGATCGCTCGCTTTCGTCGCCAGCGCTTCGAGGATCTGGGCGGCTGTGCGCTGAATCGCATTCAGCGATTTGGCGAGCACGTCGGCACTCCCTTGATGGAGATGGATGTAATCCACGCTTTGGCGAGTGGTCTCCAGGCCGAGCGCCCGGCAGACCACATAAGCGACCGCTTCCGCCTCGGTTTCCGCAACAATGCGACTCGGCTTTTCAGGACGATCGTTCTGGTAATGGAGTAGCTCGTGGGCGAACTCATGGACCAGTACGGAGAACGTCGCACAGACGGAAAGTTCCTGCGCCACGAGAATGGTTCCATTCATGGATGCACCTTGCGTTCCGCCTGGCAATGAGGCGTAGCGCAGCAGGATACCTCGCGTTGCGACGATGTGTTCCAAGCGGCCCAGGTATTCACCCGGATCGCCCGACACGGATGCTAACTGAGGGATATCCTTCCCCTCGGTCTGCTTTACGTCAAAGACATGCACCACGCGAAAGCCGTACAACGCTGGTCCAGCTTCCTCCTCAATCGTTTGCTCCGTCTGGGATTCGCACTTGCGCCCGACCATCGGCGCGAAGATGGCGATTCCCGTCTCGCCCTTACGGACCGTTCGGCCCAGCTTTCGCCAGGAATGAAAGCCCGCGACATGGGTCGCATCGGGTCGCTGCATTTCGATCATCATCACGTTTCGGAAACTGTAACGATGGAAACTCGCCAGAAAGTCCAGGTAGCGAAGCAGCGTCTCGCTGTGCCCTTGAGACAAGTCTTCATTCAGTTGTGTGAGACCGGCTTCCGCCAGTTTGATTGCGTCTTCTTTTTTCATGGGATTGGTCCTTGAACGCGGCTGCGTCCGGCAATCGCAGCCGGAAATCATGCGATGAGCCTTGCCGGTGGCCCGCAGAGCGGGCTGAACACGGCGAGTCCAGGTGGAGCCTTTCGCGCACGCGAAAGCAGCAGCGGACGCACGGCGGACGCGGACCTTGACCGCCGTGACATGATGAGAAGACCGCAGGCAGGCTAAAAAACAACCTGCGTCAGAGATGGGAACTGTAATGAGGGGGGACGATCTCTCTGGCGTGAGACGGACGTGCGAATCTGATTGCGTTAGGGATGTGGAGGGTGCGACAGCAGTCCGGACGGAGAACGGACCGAGCGGTAGCGGAGCCCGGAGAAGCCCGGCCCGCAGGGCAACGCCCAGCGTCTTCAAAAAGCGAAGAAACGCAGGCGAAGGGCAGCGGGTAGATTGCTTTCTGTGCAAACGCAGGATTTGGTCCGCATTTCATTCGGGCCGAGATTCTCCGGCCCAGCATCAATTTCTGCGACGCGCACTCACGTCAAAACAACTTAACGCCGTTCTCGATTCGGTGCCGAACTTCTTCCAAGGCGTCTTGCAGGGCTTG
The DNA here is from genome assembly GCA_013813775.1 of Planctomycetaceae bacterium. Classification (GTDB taxonomy): domain Bacteria; phylum Planctomycetota; class Planctomycetia; order Planctomycetales; family Planctomycetaceae; genus JACCRE01. Next base: position 4,290 of record JACCRE010000239.1, on the reverse strand, counting down.
TTCGATTTCTTCGTAGGTTCCCGCGCGATTGGCGGACACGGTGACTTTCCAGCCGCCTTCGGAAACAAAGGTCTGCTTGACCGCCCGGACTGTCCCGCGAGGTTTACCTCGATGCTGCCGCACTAAATTGGTCGCCTGGGCGTGCGGCAAGCGGCCCTCACTGGCTTGCCGCGAGAGCGTGCGGCGAGTTTCGTCGTCGGGGATACGGGAAATCTCATAGGCCGAGCGGGCCGCGAGAGTGCCCGCTTCGACCTGGTCTTGGATGTCTTCGGGCAGTCGCAGCAGCGCGAGCGTACGACTCACCTTGGACTCAGGTATTCGCAACGCTTCAGCGACTTGCTTTCCGGTCCAGCCGTTCATCTCGATCAGCGCCGAGAACGCCTTGGCTTCTTCGATGGGCTTGAGATCCTCCCGCAGCAGGTTTTCGATCAACTGCTGCTCCAGAACATCGGAACGGGAAAGCTCTCCTTCGTGAAAGTAGCATTCGATGGTGGGCAGGCCCGCGTGTTTCGTGGCGCGCCAGCGGCGTTCGCCCGCGATGATGATCCACTTGCTGAGATCCTCGGACCAGCGGACGCGAATCGGACTGAGCTGCCCCTTGTCACGGATGCTCTCGGCCAACCGTTCGATCGCTTCGGGCGTGAACTCGACGCGCGGCTGGTCGGGATCGGGGATCACCTGGTGAATATCGACCTTGCCGAAGTTCCTCACCGGCCTGCGACCTACATCCTTACCCGATGAGACAGGACTAAGCCGGGGGCGAAGATCGACCTCGCGCACCCCCAGCGACTCATCGAGGTTGCCCGAAATCTGCTCCAACATGCTGCGAGTCGATGCCATGCGCTCCTATGCGACGTGCTGCCGAGCGCCTCTGGAGGCGATGCGTTCCAGAAGCTCCTGACTCAACTGTTCCATTTGCTTCGCGGCTGGCGAGCGTGGACTGTAGAAGCCGACCGGCTTGCGACAGGCCAGAGACACCTTGAAGGCAGACGCTTCGGAGACCACGGTCGTCAACACCTGGTCACGATACAGCGTCCGCAGTTTCTCGTGATACGACTGATGCACCAATAGCCGTGAGTCATAGCGAGTGACGAGATGCCCAAGCCTGCGGATATCGGGATTGAGTTTGCGGACGTTCTCCACAGCCTGATGCACGGTGCGGAGTCCCTGGGTGCCGAAGTCTTCCGGCGGAACCGGAATCACCACGTAGTCGGTCGCGACCATCGCCGCCCAGCTACAGAGATACAGATTCGGTGGGCAGTCGATCAGCGCGATATCGAAGTCAGTGAGCGAATCGAGGAGTTCGCGAATCGCGTACTGCTTCAGCCCCTGATTCTCGGGAACCGGCATGTTGTACTGAGCGAGATGCTGGTTCGTCGGAATAATGGTGATGCGCTCGAATTCCGTGGAACGGAGCAAGCTCTGAAAATCGACGAAGCCGCAGGTATCATCGAAGAGCGCCGCGAGAGTTGATTCGACAGGCAGGTTCTCGACGAAGGCGGAACCCAAGAAACCCTGGCTCAGCGAGCCTTGGGGATCGGCGTCGACCAAGAGCACGCGTAAACCCTGTTGCGCAAACGTGCCTGCTAGATGAAAGCAGGTGGAGCTTTTTCCACAGCCGCCCTTCTGATTGATGAGGCAGATGGTGGTCGGTGGCATGGCTCCTTTACGGCTGAGAGAGAATCGCTTCGACCCGATTGCCAGTGGCAATTCCGGGCAAGTCTTCGAGATCGTTGGAGATACCCTTTCACACGCCCTGGAAGGTCGTCAAGGGAAATTAGTGCATCCCGAAGCGGCGGGCCGAAAGCCTTCAAAGGCCCGTCTTTCGCCGCTTGATTTCCCGCGCGGTAAGTTGCCAGTGGCAATTCCGTATAAGCTGTTGAGATTCAAAGCGAAATGCGTCGGTTTATGGCGGAAGGTGCAGGGCAAGCCTTTCACGCATCGACGGCGTCAATCTGTGACTGCCATACTTAGGCTAGGTTCGTCTGGGTTGGAAGTCCGATGCGTCGCAGCAATTCGTTCGCGAGGGTGCCAATCCGCTCGGTGTTCTCCGCAAGGCAGACTGGACTGCGACCGTCGAGAGCGAATGCAGGCGCTTCAGGAATGACCGTCTTGAACACAGAATCGCCGTAAAGCGTGCGAAGCCTTGTCTCGAAAGCTTTGTGTTCGAGCAGCCGGACGTCAAAGCGAGTGACAATGTGCCCGAGCAACCTTAGCCTTGGGTTCAGCCGGTGGGCGTTGACGATTGCCTCATGGACGACGCGCAGGCCTTCGGTGCTGAAGTCTTCCGGCTGAACCGGAATGACGACAAAGTCCGCAGCCAGCATCGCGTTCCAACTGCACTGATAGAGGTCGGGTGGGCAGTCGATGACGACAAGGTCGTAGCCGTCGGGTGCTTCGAGACTGTGCCACTCGACGAGCGTGGCCACGGATAGATTTCCGATGGCCGCCGAGCTGCCGAAGCCTCGGCTGATAGGGCCGAGCCGGTTGGCATCGACGCGAAACACGTTCATCCCGGTCCGGGCAAAGTGCCCAGCCAGGTGGAAAGAGATCGAACTCTTGCCGCAGCCTTCCTTGGGATTAATGAAGCAAATCGTCAAGGGTCGAATGGCAGCATGTCGCCGGGTGTTTTCCGGTGCCCACTTGTTACGGCTCCGAGATTGCCAGTGGCAATTCTGGGTAAGCCGTTGTTTCCTAAGCCGAAACGCAGGCACTGCAGCGAAGAGGTTCGTACGCAAACGCAACACAGGAAACGGTCTCCAGACGAGAGTTAAACCTTTGAGATTCACTGAGGTTATGCTGCGACCCCGGTTGTAAATCCCCTGCAAAACGCCTCTCATTTTAGTGCGTTGTTTTACGCGAATCAGCGAGCCGTCCGGTTGGGATGCCTTTGTGAGGGACTTCGAGTCGCAAATACTCCGGTGGGGCGTGGAATCGAATTTCAAGCGATTGCCAGTGGCAATTCCCTGCAAGTTCCGAGGATCATTCAAGGATCGACTGCCGTGCGCTCGGAAGGTCATTCTTGGACGCGCCGCATGAACGGTCCCATTTTCCGACTGTTGCTCTTGCGTTCGCCGTGCTACGAACTTTAACAAGGTTAAACTCAGCAACGGAGCGATGTGGCGACAGAACAGGCACAGCAGGAGGAACGCGGCCAGAGCCTGCGGGCAGGTCTCAGCCAGCTTTCGTTGGTCGAACATGCCTTGTGTCCGCTCGATGCGCGAGGTTCTTTAGATGGCCTGCTCACGCATGAATGCCAGTACCGTTACGCCGATGCCGACAAGCGGATGCAAACCGCGAAGGTCCGAGTCGATTGTCTGGCGGGTTTGTCTCCCGCTGATGAGTTCTATCTTTGGGGCCTGTTGGCCCTCACCTTCGAGCAAGCCTCCCCGAACTTCGATTTTCAAGCGACGCCCCACTACTGCTTGCGCAAGCTGGGCATCATCGCAGGCGATTCCAAAGGCGGAAAAAGTTACCGCTTGTTTCGAGAGAGTTTGCGGCGTCTCGCCGCGGTCCATTATCAGAATGATCGTTTCTACGATCCGATTCGTCGGGAACATCGCGCCGTCGCCTTCGGCTTTCTGAGCTACAGTTTGCCACTCGATCCCGAGTCCTCGCGTTTATGGCGCATCGTCTGGAATCCGCTCTTCTTCGAGTTCTGTCAGGCGGCTGGAGGGCAACTGAGCTTCGACCTCGATACGTACCGTGAACTGGCCCCGGCCAGTCGCCGTCTGTTCCTGCTGCTTCAGAAAATCTTCTGGCGACGAGCGATGACTTCCGCGTTCGATCTGCGGCATCTCGCGGTGGATGTCCTGGGGTTCTCGGCGGGACTCCCGGCGAAAACACTCAAGGCCAAGGTGAAACGTTGCGCTGCTGAGTTGGCGAAGCACGACGTGATCGCACCCAATGCGGTCGACTCGCTATTTGTGAAGAAGGCCAAGGGGGAGTACAGCGTTCAATTCCAACGCGGTGTACATTTTCGCCGAACGCGGCGGGCGGTCTCGCGGCAAGCGCCCATCGACTCCCCACTGTGTGATCCTCTAAAAGCGATCGGTTTCGGAACGCAGGAGATTACCCGCATTCTCAAAGAACACCGTGCCGAACAGATTCAGCTTTGGGTGGATGTGACGCTGGCGGCCATCGAGCGCAAGGGCGCGGCGTTCTTCAAACGCAGCCCGCAGGCATTCTTCCTCGACAACGTGCAACGCGCGGCAGTCGGAGAACGCACGCCGCCGGACTGGTTCTTGGCATTGCGGAGTGCGGAGCAACAGCAGCGCAGCAGTTCATTAA
>JACCRE010000216.1 GCA_013813775.1 Planctomycetaceae bacterium | reverse complement strand
CGCAAGTCCGCGGCTGGCCTGGAGTCTTCCACGATCGCGCCGGAGGACGCTCTGAAACCCGGTCTCGTTGATCGGTGGGCGAAACCTAGCCCCACGAAACTCCGCCTATCCCTGGCCCGTGAGCTTGCGGAAACGGCTCAGCAGGTCTCTCGTGACCGGTCCCGGCTCTCCGTTGCCGATCGGACGACCGTCAAGACTCACGACGGGCACGATTTCGGCCGCTGTTCCGGTGAGAAAGCATTCGTCGGCGGTGTAGATGTCGTGCCGCGTCATCGTCGGCTCGCGAACGTCCATCCCCGCTTCGCGGGCGAGTCGCATCACCGCGTTGCGGGTGATGCCTTCGAGGATTCCGGCGTCGGCGGGCGGCGTTTGCAGCACCCTGCGTTTCACGATGAAGATGTTGTCGCCCGTGCATTCGGCGACCTCGCCCTTGTGATTCAGCATCAGCGCCTCGACGCTGCCCGCGTCGGTCCCTTCGATGCGTGCGAGAATGTTGTTCAGATAATTCAGGCTCTTGATGCGCGGCGACAAGGCGGCCGAGTGATTGCGAATCGTGCTCGCCGTCACGAGCTTGAGGCCCTTGGTGTAGGTCTCTTCCGGATAGAGCGTGATCGTATCGGCGATCACGATCACCTGCGGATGGCTCGTCTTACGGATGTCGAGGCCCAAACCGCCGGCACCCCGCGTCACCACGAGTCGCACGTATCCGTCGGTGATGCCGTTCGCTGCGACGGTCCGCTCGACGGCGGCGTTCATCTCCGCCGGATTCAGCGGAATCGTCAGCCGGATCGAACGGGCGCTTTCGTAAAGTCGCTCGACGTGTTCATCGAGCAGAAAGACTTTCCCGCCGTACACGCGAATGCCTTCGAACACGCCGTCGCCGTACAGCAGGCCGTGGTCGAAGACGCTGATGAGCGCCTGTTCCTGCGGAACAAGCTGCCCGGCGAGATACACCTGACGCGACATGGAGACCTCGGAAGGGTTGCTGGTCTATGGTTGAGAATTGATGGCTGGGACGTGGCGGCGCGTGCAGCCGGGGAGTGCCCCCTGCGGACCGCCTATGTTCAACCCTCAGCCCTCAACCATCAACCGTAGACCCTCAACCCCTGAAGCGGGTTCACGCCGCGGCGCGGATCGTCTCGGTGCGTCCTTCGGCGAGCCGGACGGTGCGATCGCCGAGAGCCGCGATCGACTCATCGTGCGTGACCATCACGACGGTCAGGCCGTCGGCTCGGTTCAGGTCGGCGAGCAGGTCCATGATCTCGCGGCCGGTCTTGCGGTCGAGATTTCCGGTCGGTTCGTCGGCGAGCAGGATCTGCGGACGGGCAACCAGAGCACGCGCGATCGCCGCACGCTGCAATTCTCCGCCCGAAAGCTCTTTCGGCCGATGCTTGAGCCGGTGGCTCAGTCCGACCCGGTCGATGATCGCGCGGGCATCGTCTTTCAGTTCCTTTCGCTGTCGCCAGTAGGTCAGCAGCGAGTGGCGGATCATCAGCGGAGCCAGCACGTTTTCCAGCAACGTAAGCTCGGGCAGCAGGTGATAGAACTGGAAGATGAACCCGAACACACGATTGCGGAGTTCATCGCGAGTGTGAGCCGGCAGGTCGTCGATGCGCTGCCCGTCGAGCATCACTTCGCCGACGTCGGGCGAGTCGAGCAGCCCCATCAGATGCAGCAGCGTGCTTTTCCCGCTGCCCGATTGCCCCACGATCGACAGCAACTCACCGCGATCGACGGCCATGTGCACGCCGTGCAGCACAGCGACCTTGTGTTCGCCTTTCCGATAGGCCTTCTCGACGGCGACCGCGGCCAGTTGCGGCTTCGCGGAATCGAAGGTGGCACGGACGCCCGTTTTCGTCGCCGGTCGGGCCGCTTCAATCGTCGCCGTCATCAGATCGCTTTCGTCGGAAGAACGATTGCAAAGCTCGGCAGGCTGACGCCTGCCGCTCGCCAGGTCACTCGTACCGCAACGCTTCAACCGGCCGCAGGCCCGCCGCACGCCGGGCCGGCAGAATGCTCGCCAGAACGGCGATCGTGACCGCACCAGCGGCGACCCAGAAGACCATCAGCGGGCTGACGTCGGTCGGGATCTCCGGGAAGTAGTAGATGCGCTCGTCGAAGACCTTGCGTCCGCTCACCATCGTCACGAACTTCTCGATCTCGTTGATGTAGTGCACGAACAGCAGTCCCAGGATCGTGCCGACTCCGCTGCCGACGAGGCCCAGCCCCAAGCCGTACGACAGGAAGATCGTCATCACGCCGCGGCTGCTCGCCCCGAGCGCCTTGAGGATGCCGATGTCGCGGGTCTTCTCGACCACGATCATGAAGAAGATCGCCAGAATGCCGAAGCCGGCGACGGCGATGATCAGAAACAGCAGGACGTTCAGAATCGTGCTTTCGACATCGACCGCGGCCAGCAATGGTCCCTGTTTTTGCTCCCAGGTGCGCACCGCGAAGGTGTCGGTCTGGAACGCGCCTTCCAGCTTTTCGACGACTTCGGCGGAGTTGTGGAAGTCCTTCAACTTGATCTGGATTGACGTGACATAGCGCGCCACCGGCGTCACGTCGGCGGCGTTGAGCCGGAGGTCGGCACCAGTTCCCTCGGCGAAATCGGCCTGAACGAGCACCGTGCCCGTCTCGGCATCGAGACTCTTGATCGTGCCCGTCGACATCAGCCCCCGCTGCAAAAACTGCACGGTCTGCCCCGCTTGCAGCGGCATGCCGGGCCGCCGAGTGACCATGCCGCGAATCTTCTGCAGGTACTTGATGTCGCAGAACACGAGGTTCGAGTCGTATTCGCTCATCCCGCTTTTGAAGACGTCGACGACCGTCGCGTTGAAATGGACCGGCTCGGGCGGAACGCTGGTGCCGATCGTCGACAACTTCACGTCGTCGCCGGGCCGGACCCACATTTGCGTTTTGACCTTCCCCGTGGCCGGATCTTCGTAGGGATAGCTGATCAACCCTTCGCCGACATACACCCGCCCCGCCTGCGGCTCCTCGGGATCGGTTTTCGATGTGGGGGTCTCGCTCGGAAAGAAGTCCGGCGGAGCGATCTGTGCCGCCGACGTTTGCTGGATCGCTTCGTCATCGGCGAAAACAGGGGCATCGGTGTCGTTCGCCACCTCAAAGACCGGCGGAGCCGATGCGGCGGCCGTCTCGACGCCGGAGGCGCGAGGCTCGTCGATCGGGGTGCCGTGGCTCGACCAGAGAGCCAGCGATCGCTGCAACTCGGCCCAGTCGGCGCGTCGTTTCTTCGCCTCGGACGTGAGAGTCCAGCCGGCCGGGACGCTGCGATCGCGAAGCGGCGGTCGAGTGATTTTCCCGTCTTCGACGTGCGCCCTGTAGCTGTCGAGATAATCGACGAGCGGCCCGACTTCGGCTTTGCCCGCCGGGTCGATGCCGATGATCGTGACGGGCCGCGTGACATATTCGCCGCCGTAGCGGAACGAGAGCATGCCGTAGACTTCGACCGTGGCCGTCATGCCGGCGATGTGCTCGCCCGCCGCCTCTTTGACGCGGGCGATCAACGCCTCGGGATTCGGCTCGCCGTCCATCGAGTGCGTCTCGATGATGACGTCGGCGAGCAAACCGTGGATGCGGTCGCGCATCTCGGTGCCGAAGCCGGCCATCACGCTGTTGACGACGATCATCGTCGCCACGCCCAGCGTCACGCTGATGATGCTGGCCAGAGCGATGTAGCGAGTGCGGAGATACCGCAAACACAAGAG
>JACCRE010000196.1 GCA_013813775.1 Planctomycetaceae bacterium | reverse complement strand
CTCTTGTTGGGCGGACTCTTTGCAGCGGCCGCAGCGATCGTGGCTTCACCGGTCCTGCGAGTGCATCGAACTTGGTCGAAGGCGATCGCCACCGTTGTCGATGTCGAGCAGTTCAAGAGCGGAGGCGAAACCGTTCGGCGCGTCGAACTGCGTTTCCGTGGCGCGGCCGATCGCGACTGGACGGCGACGTGTCCGGTGTTTCAAAGCGTCTCACGCTTTGCAAAAGGGTCGGATATTCCGATCCTGTTTGATCCGCGGAACCCCACGAGCGTTCGCATTCACACCTTCATGGAACTGTGGCTGCTACCCGCGCTCGTCGGTTCGGTGGGCATGCTCTCGGTGCTCGTCGGACTGTGCCTGGCCATCAGCCTGTCGTAAAACCTGTCGTAAAAGGGGAATGGCGAACAGGGAATGAGGAATGGGTACATCGAGTTGTCGCCGCAATAGTTTGGATTGTCGTTTTTCCCCCGTTCCCTGTCCCCCATTCGCCATTCTCCATCTTGGCCGGACCGAACGAACTTTGGGCGGATGATGGAGTCGGCACGCCGCCCCGCACTGCCTGGTCGGTCTCCACCGAGAGCAAACTGATCCACCTCGCCGTCGCGTGGGAATCGGAAGACACGCTCGCCGCCGACGACGCGGGGGGCCTGTCCCTGATCGATTCCGAAGGCCGCTTGCGTCAACTCACGCGCGGCCTGGCGGGAATCACGGCGATCACGATCGCGGCGACCGGCGAATACACGGCGGTCGGCTACGGTCAGAAGGTCACGCTGCTCGATCGCGCCTTGTCGATCGTCTGGTCGCTTTCGCTGCACGATCGCATCGTCGGGCTTGCCCTCGATCCCTTTGGCCGGCATCTGGCGGTCGCGCTCGGGAACCGCGATGTGCGAATCTACACCACGAGCCGGCGCCGCATCGCAGAGTTCGAGGTCGTGCGGCCGCTCAGGTTCCTGCAGTTCTCGGCGACCGAGCCGAAGCTGATCGTGGCCGCCGAGGATGGCCTCCTCGCCGCCTATACCATCGAGGGTCAGCCGCATTGGGACATGCGCCTGTTCGCGACCTGCGGCGACATGACCGCCAGCGGCGATGGTTCGATGATCCTGCTCGCGGGTTTCGCGCACGGCGTGCAACGATTCGACGCTTCGGGAACCAATCGAGGGGCATTCGTCGTCGAAGGCACGCCGGCGCGGATTTCGACGTGCTATGACGGCTCCCGCATCGCGGCGGCGACGCTCGAGCGGCAGGTCTTTCTGCTCGAGCGGTCCGGCAATCTGAGATGGGCGGCTAACGCCTTCGACGATGTCGTCGCCGTTCGGTGCGATGCGACGGGCCGCTCGCTGACGGTCGGATTTGCCGAAGGGCGCGTCGAAAAGCTGAGTTGGCGGTAAGTTCGATCTTCGCACCTATTGATCTTCGCACCTGATTACAGAGCGTTCACGCCCATTCTCGTTCCTCCATTCTCGTTCCTCCATTCTTCATTATATGATGTTCTGAATGGCTTCAGACTCGTCACGACCGATCGCTCCACGTCGCGGCTCCTCAAACGAGTCGGCGACGAACGTGCCCTCGCAAGTTGGCCGATATCGCATTCTGAAGCGCATCGGTTCGGGCGGCATGGGCACGGTTTATCTCGCCGAAGACCCGACGCTGCACCGCACCGTCGCGCTCAAAGTCTTGGTGAAGACCGACAACACACCGCCGAATCTCATCCGTCGCTTTCACGCCGAAGCGAAGACGGCGGCGATGTTGCGGCACCCGAACATCGTGACGGTGTTCGATTCGGGCGACGCCGACGGGCACCTGTTTCTGGCCCTCGAATACATCGATGGCCCCGACCTCGAGAAGGTGATCCGCAAGAACGGCCGCGTGCCGGTGGAGCGTTCGGTCGAGGTCATCCGCCAGATCGCCCGCGCCCTCGATCACGCGCACGCTTTGGGGATCGTGCATCGCGACATCAAGCCGTCGAACATCCTGCTGCGGCGCGACGGCACGGCGACGCTCACCGATCTGGGCCTCGCGCGGGCGATCGACGAATCGGCGGCGTCGGGAATCACGCGGGCCGGCTTCACCGTCGGCACCGTCGATTACATGGCCCCCGAACAAGCCCGCAGCAGCAAATCGGCCGATGTCCGCAGCGACATCTATTCGCTTGGCTGCACCTGGTTTCATATGCTCGCCGGCCGCGTGCCGTTCAACGAGGGAGATCTGACGAACAAGCTGCGGGCGCATGCCCAAAGCCCTCCGCCCGATCCACGGGAAGCGGATCAACGTATCCCGTCGGGCGTCGTCGCGGTGGTGCAGCGGATGATGGCCAAGAAGCCGGACGACCGCTATCAGACCCCTGCGGAATTGCTCGCGGACCTCGACCGCCCCGGCCTCTGCCGCAAGACGGTCACGGCGGACGATCTCCGCAGCCTCGCCGAGGATGCCGCCGATTCCGGCGCAATGCCGATCGTCGGAGCTGTGAACGAGTGGTCGGATGAGTCCGCCGCCGCCAGCGGCTCGACCATGATCGAGTCGCTGGCGAAGTCGTCGCCGGAGATCCGCTTCGAAGAGGGACCGCGAGCGAAACCGCGCAAGCCGGCTCCGACCAAATCAAAGAAACCGGCCGAGCCCCACCGCTTCGAGACGGCCGACAAAGTGCGCGCCGCCTGCGTGCTAGGTGCGTTCCTGATGCTGTTCTTGATCGGGTTGTGGGCCCTGTCGCAACTCGATCGCTGGTTCGGCGGAGGGACGATTCCTCCGCCGGAAACTGTGCCGACGGATGTCGAGCCCCTTGCACCCGCGAATCCCGGCACGGACGTGGTACCCAGCGACGTGCCGATCGCGCCGCCCTAATAAGGCGGCGGCCGCACCGTATCCGCCCGACGAGGCTCACCCGGTTTCTCCTGTAGCTGCCCGGCCGCAACCAAGGCAATCTGGGCGAACGGGACAAACCTCTCAGAACTCGTCTGCGGGAGATCGTGATGAAGCGCACGATGTCGATCGCGCTGTTGCTGGCCGGCGCGGGATTGACGGCCATCGCACAAGACACGCCGGACACGGCACCGGTCCCTGAAGAGAACGCCCTGCCGCTCGCAGCCGACGCGCCTCTCGGCGAGAACGAACTCGGTCCCGACGCCGCTCCCCCCGCCGAGCCGCTCGTCGATGATCCGACCTTGCCGGGGCCGAATCCGATCGATCCCGTCGATCCACTCGCCGAGCCGACGGATCCCCTCGACCAACCGCCTGTCGATCCGTTAGACGAGCCGATCGATCCCGGGGTCGATCCCATTGATCCGCTTGTCGAGGAACCGGCCGATCCGGCCGCCCCCGTTCGGTCCGATCGCCTGCTTCCGCAAGACGAGCCCTTAGCGCCGGTTCGACCGGGTACCGCGCGTGAACCTCTTCCGGAACCTGACGTTGAACCGCTCGACATCAACCCGGCCGATCCACTCGACGATCCGTTGCGCGAGCCGATCGAGCGCGACCCGCTCGGCCGTGACCGGCTTGCACCGACCGTGAACCCCGGCCGACCGCTGCCGCCTGATCGGACTCCGCCGACCGCTCGCCCTTTGCCGCCGCGGAACGTCGATCCGGCGTATGGTGCGCCCACGCCGCCTCGCGTGCAGCCGCAGATCGAAATCAAGAACGTCGTGCGAGACCCGATTCGCATCTACGACGCGCGACTGCTCGTGCTGATGGGACATCAGCCGGCTGCCACGAAGGCGCTGAAGACGCTGGATCATCGCTTCCCGACCGACGCCCGCGTGCAGTACCTGCGGTTCTTCCTGCTCTCCCGAACGGGCCAGAAAGACAAGGCTCTCGGCGCGCTGCAGCAGGCCGTCGCATTGGAACGGCTCTATCCGATGACGGACTACAACCGCTTCATGGAGCCGTTGCAGGGGCCGGATCGCTTCTATGCGGAGCGGGTCCGACGCGCCGCCGCGGAACTCGCCGCGCTCGATGGACTCGTCGAACCGGACCCGGAGGATTACCTGCCGAAAGAGCGCGACGAATGAGTCACGTCGATCGTGAACGGTGAAATAAAGCGGCCCGGCTGACCGATCAGCCGGGCCGCTTTCGTTGGAACCAATCGTTCTCAAACTCAACGCTCCACAGCGAGTTCCGGCTCCGCGACATCGAGATGTCGCGCCGCCGTGCGGAGGTCTTCGAGCAGCATGTCGTACATCTTCGCCCGGGCGGCTTTGTCGGGAGCGCGGAGGATCGCCGACGGATGGTATGTCGCGAGCGTCACGGGGGCGTAGTCGGTGTGAAAGACCTCGCCGCGCTGCTTGGTGATGCGGAAGTCGGTCGCAATCACCGACTGGGCCGCCGTCGCGCCGAGGCACACGACGACTTCCGGCTGAATCGCATCGAGCTCCGCCTCGAGCCAGGGCTTGCAGGCCTTTATTTCGCGGATGCCGGGCTTCTGATGCAGCCGTCGCCCGCCGCCGACGATCTTGAACTTGAAATGCTTAACGGCGTTGGTGACGTAGACCGTGCCGCGATCGATGCCGGCTTCGCGCAGGGCATCGTCGAGCAGCTTGCCGGCGGGGCCGACGAAGGGGTCGCCCTGGCGATCTTCCATGTCGCCGGGCACCTCGCCCACCATCACGACCCTCGCATGTTCCGGGCCTTTGCCGAAAACGGTTTGCGTGGCGTCCTGGTACAGCGGACAGCCCTCGCAGCCCGCCGACGCCTCGCGAAGCGACTCCAGATCCTGTTCTTGCGGAAGGAAGTCGGCGGCGCTCATTGCAAAACCCTCCGTTGTTTCGAGCATCGTTTCGACGCGACGCGAGACGTCTCGCATCAGGTCAGGGATCAACTCCGCTTCCGGCAGCGTCGGCCAATGCCGCAAGGCCATCTCGCGCTTCATCGCCTTCGGATTCAGGCGAGCGGGATTGAAGGTCGCGGCATAGTACGCTTTCCATAATCCTTCGAGATCATCGCGTCGCAGCCCTGTAGGCGCTGCAACCCCTGCGCCGAACCGCAGTGATTCGCCGTCCCAAAGCGCGCTCGCATCCGGCGTCAGGATCGCCCACCGCATGACGCTGAAACGCCTGACGAAAAAGGGAGCGGCGAGCCGCACGATGCGGTGGTCGGGCCTGTGCCAAGCCACGAACGACTCGTCACCCTTCGGCCCGGCGATCTTCCGAAACCGCACGAATGCATGCATTTTGTGGACGTCGCGTCGCACGGCGGCGAATCGCCGGAACTGTCGCACGTCGTCGTCGGTGGCGAGACGCAAAAGCTCGGGCGTGCCGTGCGTCAGCCGCCACAACATCCGGTACAGCAGTTCCCAGCGACCGTTCTCGCGATGGCAGGCCGCCGCCGACGCAAGATCGAGAAACTCCCGAGGCACTCGCAGCTCCGTTGACCCGGCATCGGTCAGAAGGGGCGGGCAGGAGCCAGCACGGCTTGGCATCGAAGTCTGTTCCGCATCCAGCAGCCGTCGTTGCCTGCCGTCGTCGCAGCACCCGATCAGGCTTTCGGGCGGCACTTCGGCTCGTACCAATTCGCGTGCCGCGTTTCGCCACTCTACATAGTCTCGAACGACGATCGTCGGCGGTCATGATGAACGGCGCCGTTCGACGGAGCGACACGCGCAGCTTCGCAAGATCGACCCGGCGGACCCGTGTGAAGCGTCGAAGTTCCAGCAGACGATCGACGTTCTTGACGCCGAGTCCCGGAACGCGCAACAGCATCTCGCGCGGGGCGGTGTTCACATCGACGGGAAACAAACCGCGGTGTCGCGCCGCCCACGCGGTCTTGGGATCGATATCAAGTCGCAGATTCGGCTCATCAGGAGTCGTCAACTCGCTCACGTCGAAGCCGTAGAACCTCAACAGCCAGTCCGCCTGATAGAGTCGATGCTCACGCACGAGCGGAGGCGCCGCCGCGGGCAAGCGCGCATCGGCGTGCGGAATCGGGCTGAACGCCGAGTAATAAGCCCGCTTGAGACGATGCGTTTTGTAAAGCTGACCGCTCGTTCGCAGAATTCGGCCGTCGTCGGTCGAGGTCGCTCCGACGATCAATTGAGTGCTCTGCCCTGCTGGCGCGAAGGCCGGCGCGTGGAAACCACGATGTCGATCGGCGTTTGACTCGTCGCGCCGCTCGCGAATCTCCTTCATCGAAGCGTCGATCTGTGCGGGCTGCTTTTCGGGGGCAAGTGCTTTCAGATCCGCATGCGTGAGCAATTCGACATTCACGCTCAATCGGTCGGCGTGGAGACCCGCTTTCGCATGAGCTCCGGCGACGCACCGGCGATCGTTTTCAGATGGATGTAGCCACGGAAGTTTTCAGCCTCGCGCAATCGCCGAGCGACTTCAATGAGCTGTTCCATCGTGTAGTCGGACGATTGAATGATGCCCGTGCTGAGGAACAGTCCTTCGATGTGGTTCCGCTTGTAGAACCCGACCGTTAGGCTTACGACCTCTTCGATGGCGAATCGCGCCCGCCGCACTTCGCTCGACATGCGATTGATGCAGGACGTGCAGTCGTAGAGGCAGTAATTCGTCAGCAGGATTTTCAACAGTGAGACGCAGCGACCGTCGGGCGTGTAACTGTGGCAGATACCCATGCCCTCGGTACTTCCCAAGCCCGGATTGCCCTCTCGAGCGCCCTTCGCACCACTGCTCGCGCACGAGGCGTCGTACTTCGCCGCGTCGGCCAGGATGGTGAGTTTGTCTCGTGGAGAAAGGCTCGCCATTGTCCGCCAGAACCTCATTGCGACGCTGAAACATGGAACGTGTTCATTATAATACATTTGTATAGTATTTCGGGCAGACGAGCGCGAACGTGCAAATCCGGAGCACGTCCGAAATCTCGTCCGCATCGCAACCACAACCCACGGCATAAGTTAGAATCGACTTGCGGCAGTCGCTTCGCGCGTGAAGGATTGTGCTTGACGCTTCCTGGAGCATCTCCTACTGTCCCGCTCCGCTTCGGCGGCAAACCGCTTCCGTCGCGCCCCATCACCGCAATCTCGCTTCTTCTTCTGTCGCGATCCTTCGCACCCCAACGATTCGACCGCGAACCTCGTCCCGGCTCGAACGTCCTCCATCCTGAATCATCCTCGAAACATCGGCCGCGTCGGTCTCTCGTCGTGTCGAACAGCACCGGAACGATCATTTTGCCACTGCTGACCCTCGGCCTGCCCGGCCGTGTGGTCGGCTGGCTGCACGACGCAGGGTTGCCGGTGACGGCACTCGAAACGTCGGCCGTGCGCCGCGGCATCGGGCCGGGCAGCTCGGACACCTCGATCGTGCTGTTCGACTCGCGCAACGCGTCGGCTCGCACCGACGCCGATGCCGCCGAGTCGCTCGGATACGAAACCATCGACGCGGCCCGGCTCATGACGGGCCCGTTGAGCGACGAAGATCCCGAACACACACTCGTGCCCGCCGCATCCGACCCGCGTCGCCGTTTCTTCGAGGGCTTGCGCCCCGCGATCGAAGCGGCAGGCGGTGTCTGGACGCGGATCAGCGACTTTCCGCATCCCTTCCGCTGGTCGGTGTGCGACGAAGACGATGGCGATGCGTCATCGCTCGACTCACATCGTGAAGCCGCCTTCGCGACGGCCTTGGGAGCCTTCGCCGATCTGCCGTCGCAGGGCAGCTCGGGCCGGCTTGCGGCCGGCGATTGGATCAAATCGTGCGCTGTCGCCGGACGACCAATTCGCGTCGCCGGAGAGCCGGCGGCGGTCCTGTCGCGTCACGGATTCAAAGCTTCAACCGCACCGCTCGCCTGGCAGACGACGCTCGTCGACTTCGCCGAGTGGTGGCGGCTACGCCGACGTTTCACGGTTCGCGTCGTGCGGCGGGGACGCATCAGTGAAGTGGAAACAAGTCTGCCGGAGTCGCTCGCCGACCGTCTGCAACCCGCGCTCGAGATCTGGCGCGGTCGTCACCTCGCGATCGTGCCGCTCGTTCATGGCCGCATGATTCTCGACGACGACTCGCTTCCGTTTCAGTCGAACGCATCACGTCATTTCGCCGGTTTCACCGCCGACGCCGTCGACCTCGACCTGTCCGCCGTTCGCGACCGGACCGCGATCACCGCTCCTGCGTAACACGCTTTCCCGTCGAACCAGTTTTCCTGTCGAAGCAACGTTCCCTACAAAGATCGCGGGCCAAGACGTTCTCCCGTCCCCCCGTCGCCGGTTTCACCAGCCGGCATCCCCTTCTCGCGACTCACCACCTCCCGCTGAAAAAAGGATCGCGTCCATGCAACGGTTCATTCTCTCGCTGGCGGCGATGGCCTTACTTGCTGTCAGCCTGACCGGCTGCTGCTGCAGCCATCTGTGCGGCGGCGGCTACGGAGCGGGCTATGCACCGGCCCCGTCGCCTTGCGGTCCGTGCGGCCAGACCTACGGAGCCACGTATGGCTCACCGGCCGTGATGGCTCCCGGAAACTGCCCGAGCGGCAATTGCGGCATGTATCCGTCGGGCGCCTTCTACGGCCCGACGGCTCCGGTCGCCGCCGCCGGCCCGGCGATCTACACGACCGCCGCC
>JACCRE010000187.1 GCA_013813775.1 Planctomycetaceae bacterium | reverse complement strand
GACAAAGCCGTCACTGCCCTGAAGCGGCTCATGAATCCGATCCCCCTCTCCCTGGGGAGAGGGGACAGGGGTGAGGGGATGCCTTGCCGCTTCATCCCCGTCTTTTTCAGGGCTCGACGACCGTCTCGAAAGCGGGCGCAAGCGACATGGGACGTCCACCTCGCCCCTCACCCCCGGCCCCTCTCCCGAGGGAGAGGGGAGTTTTGTCAGAGCCTCTCAAACGCTTCCTGACGGGCGCGGCTTTGAAGACGGCGCGTCGGCGGTGAGCCGTCTCATTCACGTTCGTCCGAGGGATGGCCGCTCACGCTCTCCGCCGTAGAATGCGGTGCGATTCTTCAACCGAAGGCCGCTTTCGCTGTCGAACCGGTGGCGACTTGGACTCTCAGCAGATCGTCGATCAACTCGTCGTGCGCGTGATCGCTGGTGACCGGTCTGCGCTGGCGGAGCTGTTCGAGGGCTACCGGCCGCGTCTGTGGAGGATCGTCCGCTTCCGCCTGCACCCACGGCTGCAAGGAAGGATCGATGCCGACGACGTGTTGCAGGACGCGTGGTTGCGAGCCGAGACACGCATCGGCGCGTTCATCACCGAGGCGTCGCAGTCCTGCTTCGTCTGGTTCCGCATGATCGTCACGCAGGCGCTCGTCGATCTGCATCGGCGGCATCTCGGAGCCGACAAGCGCGACGCCCGGCGGGAATGTTCGCTCGACGGACGCTGGTCGGCCGAATCGACGGTGACCTCGCTCACGTTTCATCTCGCCGACCGCCTGCCGTCGCCCAGCAGTGCGGCCGCGAAGATCGAGTCGGCCGAGCGGCTCGATAGCTCGCTCGAAGCTCTCGGCGACCTCGACCGTGAAGTGCTCGTGCTGCGACACTTCGAAGAACTGACGAACTCAGAAACGGCGATGGTGCTGGGCATCACCGAACAGGCCGCCAGCATGCGGTACGTGCGAGCGCTTGATCGCTTGCGAGCGGTGATGGAAGCGGCCCAGGTGAAGTAGCGCGTCTTCGATGCGGCGGCAGTATACTGTCGGATCCTGGAACACATCTCGCACGACTCCCCTTTCTCCACACGGGGAGGAGAGCAGAGGTCGAACCATTCTTCAACGAGCGCCATGATTCATAGCCCTCTCTTCAACGACGTCTGCCGTCGCACGTTTCTTCGCGGGTCGCTCGCCGGGCTGGGAACGTTCGCCGTCAACGCCCTGCTCCAGCCGAAGCTCTTCGCGGGTGACGGGTCGCCCGAGCGCTGGCAGGGGGTCGTCAACCCGCAGCATCACGCGGCGAAGTGCAAGCGGGTGATCTATCTCTACCAAGCCGGCGGGCCGAGCCATCTCGAGACCTTCGACCACAAGCCGAAGCTCGCGGAGATGCACGGCCAGCCCATGCCCGAATCCTTCACCAAGGGTCAGCAGATCGCCCAGTTGCAGGGGCAGGAGCTGAAGTGCTTCGGCCCGCAGCACGGCTTCAAGACGTTCGGCGATTCGGGCCAGAACGTCTGCGAGCTGTTCCCGCACCTGGGCGGCATCGCCGACGACCTGTGCATCGTGCGCTCGATGCACACCGAGCAGATCAATCACGATCCCGCCCACACCTTCATGAACAGCGGGGCGATCGTCGCGGGCCGGCCGAGCATGGGATCGTGGCTGCTCTACGGCCTCGGCGCCGACACGCAAGACCTGCCCGGCTTCGTCGTGCTGACGAGCGCGGGGCGCGGCGGACAGATGCAGCCCATCGCCGCCCGGCAATGGTCGGCGGGCTTTCTGCCGAGCCGCTTCCAGGGCGTGAAGCTCAACAGCCTCGGCGACGCCGTTCTGCACATCGGCAATCCGCCGGGACTGAGAAACGAGGATCAGAAATCGACCGTCGACACCGTCAACGCCCTCAACCGGCTACGTCACGATCAGGCGCACGATCCCGAAGTGCTCACCCGCATCGCGCAATACGAGATGGCTTTCCGCATGCAGGCCAGCGTGCCCGAACTCGTCGATATGGCCGACGAACCGAAGCATGTGCTCGACAGCTACGGCGCCACGCCCGGCGACGGCTCGTTCGCGTCGAACTGCCTGCTCGCCCGGCGGCTCGCCGAGCGCGGCGTGCGGTTCATCCAGCTCTATCACCGCGACTGGGACCGCCACGGCGGCATCAAGAACGACATCAAGCTCAAGGCCGAAGAGGTCGATCAGCCGACCGCGGCGCTCATCAAGGATCTCAAGGACCGAGGCATGCTCGACGAGACGCTCGTCGTGTTCGGCGGCGAGTTCGGACGCACGCCGATGAGCCAGGGCGGCAGCGGACGCGATCACCACATCAAGGGCTTCTCGCTGCTGATGGCCGGCGGCGGCATCAAGGGCGGCATGAGCTACGGCAACACCGACGACCTCGGCTACGCCGCCGTCGAGAACCCCGTGAGCGTCCACGACTTCCACGCCACCATGCTCCACCTCATGGGCATCGATCACACGCGGCTGACGGTGCGGTTCCAAGGGCTGGACGCAAAATTGACGGGGGTGGAGCCAAGCCGAGTGGTGAAGGAGATTCTGGCGTAAGGTCTTGTCATCGCTGAAGGCTTGAACAGGGTGCCACTGGCTCTGCCAGTGTCGCGATTTGGTGGCTTGCAGGCACTGGCGGAGCCAGTGGCACCCTCGGCGAACACCGAAGTCGACCGTCAACGTCCCCGACACAATTGATCCCTAAACTGAGTCCCTCCCCAGGCTCGGGTTCGCTTGCTTTCGCGCGTGAGCGGGAATGTTTGAGAAGCGCGAATAGCGTCATTCCAGGAACTTCACGGTCGCCCAATTTCCTTTCTCGGCGCTGAAGATCGAAACCGCTTCCTTGGTGCGGATCTGTGCGTAGTCGGTGCCGACGACGGGCACGGCGTTCCGGCCTTCCGGTAGTTCCAAAGTTTGCCATTCTCCCTTCAGCGAACTGAAGGCATGCACATAGCGTCCCTCAGAGATGACTGCCACCGCAAGGCCGAGGATCGGCTGTGAGTTACCGTCGAGCTTTTGGCGTAACGGCGCTTTGATCCACTCTCCCTTCGCGGTTGAGTATCCCCAAGCTTTCGCACGGTCGGGAGAAACCAACACACAGAACGTCGGCGTGCTGTCGCCTTGTAACGTGCGACCGCCGCCCAGAATCAGCACTTCGCCGGAGAAAGACGACGGCGTCGGCAACCCCGGGAATCCCTCGAGAGGGATCGACCCATCCCGCGCGCTTTCGATCGTCACCTGTGCCCCGGCAAACCCGAAATTCCAGAGGATTGCGCCTCCGCCCGCGGCCGTCGCGACGATGAGCATCAAGAGCTTGCGTGTGAACATGCGTCTTCGTCCTCGTTTGCGAATAGGAAGTCTTTCAGACCGCGACGTGCAGCCTCACGAACATATCAACGATTTCCTGCGAGAGTCCTACACAGCGGCAGGCGGCATTTTTTACGGATTCCGAGAAATCGGACCAGATCCGAATGCTGCGGACCGACCTGACCGCGCCGATCGTGCGTTTCCGTTGATTTCAAAGCACGCTCCACAGAAGGAACCCCTCGAATTTCCCCAGACTGAGGGATAGACTATGCGGTTCGCCGGAGACGGTCTGCGCGGGCATTCCGACGATCAGTCGTGGTTTCGCGAGCCTTTTCGCGAGGATCGTGTCTCGTGAGCGAGCGGCAGGCATGAGCCTGCCAAGGTCTGCGAGAGACTCTACGGATCGACTCGGTGGGCTGACGCCCGCCGCTCGCCTGATTTCACTTAAGCAAAACGACGAGGAGAGTTCTGTGGCGACTGTTCAAACCGCCAAGAGTACGCCGACGCCGGCCGCCCCGCAGGTTCGCAGCTATAACGGAGCCGAGATCCTCGTCGAAAGCCTCGTCCGCCAGGGAACGCAGTTCATCTACGCCTACCCGGGCGGCTGCAGCATGCCGCTGCACCAGGCGCTGATCAGCGCCCAGGAGAAGCTCCGCACGATCCTGCCCCGGCATGAGCAGGGAGGTGCGTTCGCGGCTCAGGGCATCGCCCGCGCGACCGGCGAGGTCGGCGTGTGCATGGCGACCAGCGGCCCCGGCGCGACGAACCTCGTCACCAGCATCGCCGACGCGAAGCTCGACAGCGTTCCGCTCGTCGCGATCACCGGGCAGGTGCCGCAGGCCGTCATCGGCAGCGACGCCTTCCAGGAGACGCCGATGGTCGAGGTGTGTCGTGCGATCACGAAACACCACTACATGATCACCGACGTGCGCGACGTCGCCCGGATCGTCAAGGAGGCGTATCACATCGCTGCGACCGGTCGGCCTGGCCCCGTGCTGATCGATTTCCCGAAGGACGTCCAACTCGCGACGCTCGACGCAGCGGAAGTCGATTTCGACCCGCCGATGAACCTGCCGGGTTATCGACCGATCAACAACGGCCCCCAGCCCGAGCAGGTCCGCCAGGTGCTCGCCGCCCTCAAGCGCAGCAAGAAGCCGATCCTGTACGTGGGCGGCGGCTGCATCAATTCGAACGCCGCGGAAGAGCTGACGAAGTTCGCTTTGAAGACCGGCATTCCCGTCACGATGACGGCGATGGGCCTCGGCAGCTTTCCGGGCGAGCACCCGCAAAGCCTGCACATGCTGGGCATGCACGGCACCGTTTACGCGAATTACGCGGTCAACGAGGCCGACCTGCTCCTCGCCTTGGGCGTGCGGTTCGACGACCGCGTGACGGGCAAGCTCGAAGAGTTCGCCAAGCACGGCAAGATCGTGCACGTGGACCTCGACCCCTCGGAGATCCATAAGAACAAGGCCGCGCATGTTCCGATCGTCGCCGACCTGAAGAAGACCCTTCAGGCCCTCAACGCGATGATCGAAGACGACGACATTCCCGACGTCACGGCATGGCAGAAGCAGATCGCCGAATGGAAGGCGAAGTTCCCGCTCAAATACAACGAGAGCGGCGACGACATCCTGCAGCAGTACGCGATCGAAGAGCTCTGGAAGCGGACGAAGGAACGCAATCCCTACGTCGCCGTGGGCGTCGGCCAGCACCAGATGTGGGCGGCCCAGTTCTTCAAGTTCCAGAAGCCGCGGCATTGGCTCAGTTCGAGCGGCCTCGGCACGATGGGCTTCGGACTCCCTGCGGCGATGGGTGTCGCCACGGCGTTTCCGAACGATCTCGTGTTCGACATCGACGGCGACGGCAGCTTCCAGATGAACATCCAGGAACTCGCCACGATCCGCTGCGAGAAGCTGCCCGTGAAGATTCTGCTGCTCAACAACCAGCACCTGGGCATGGTCGTGCAGTGGGAAGACCGCTTCATGGAAGGCCGCCGGGCCCACACGTACCTCGGCCCGATCGATGACCCCGAATGGCACGGCAAAGGTGCCGGTCCGATCAAGACCGACACCTACCCCGACTTCGTGACGATCGCCAGGGGCTACGACATTCCCGCCGCCCGCGTCCGCAGCAAGAAAGAGTTCCCGAAGGCGCTCGAGACGATGATCAACACGCCGGGAGCTTACCTGCTCGAAGTCATCTGCCCTTACCAGGAACACGTGCTGCCGATGATCCCCAGCGGCAAGACGGTGCGGGACATCATCGTGGAGTAGGTGGTGGGTGGTAGGAAATAGGTGGTAGGTAGGTTCCACTTCAATCAATGCGATATCTCCAGCACCCTGGCTGTCCGAAGCAGCCGGGGTGCTTTCGCGTCCGCAGGGCGCATAATGGAATGACGACCACTCCGGCCGAGGGAGCTTCCCGATGGCGACCGACGTGACGAAATCGACATCGACAGACTTCAACGCGGTGACGCTGCTGCGTGACGGCGCGCGGATGGACCGCAAGACGTTCCATCGCCTGTATGAGCAAACGCCCGAAGGCTTCAAAGCCGAGCTGATCGGAGGAGTGGTCTACGTGGCGTCACCGCTCAAAGTTCCGCACGGGCGTCATCATGCGATCCTGATGGCGTGGCTCGGCGCCTATTGGGGCGTCACGCCGGACAGCGACCTGCTCGACAATACGACTGCCATCCTCGGCGACGAGAGCGAGCCGCAGCCCGATGCCGCCCTGCGGATCGAGGGCGGCTCCTCCCACATCGACGAAGACGACTACCTGACCGGCCCGCCGGAGTTGGTGGCGGAAGTCGCCGACTCGACGGTGCGGCTCGACCTCGGTGCGAAGCGGAACGATTACGAGCGGGAAGGCGTCGCCGA
Source organism: Planctomycetaceae bacterium (assembly GCA_013813775.1). Lineage (GTDB taxonomy): Bacteria > Planctomycetota > Planctomycetia > Planctomycetales > Planctomycetaceae > JACCRE01. The sequence continues at coordinate 16,603 of JACCRE010000187.1, read as the reverse complement.
ATATCTTGTCTTCGTGGTGCCCGAGCGACGCATCGTCTGGTTCGTTCGTGACGAACATCAATCGTTCGTGGAACTGGCACCCGATCAGGACGGCCTGCTGAAGTCCCGCGTCTTCCCCGGCCTTTGGCTCGAGCCGATCGCGTTCTTCGATCGTGATCGCCGCAAGGTTCTCGACGTCGTGAAGCGAGGAACGGCATCGCCCGAACACGCGGCGTTCGTCGAATCGCTCGCGCTGAAGCGCGACTGATGGGCCGCTCACGGTTTCGGCACGACTTCCGCCAGCCGATCCAGAAACGCCTTCTGGTCGGGGTGGATCTTCTTTCGCGCCTCCTCGAGCGGCAGAAATTCGGCCTGATCGACTTCCCAACTCGCAGGGGAGGCTTCGACGGTGATCGGCACCTCGCCGGCGAAGCAATGAATCTGTTTGCGGCTCTTGGTGTAGACGATGCTCCCGAACGGCGTAAGAGATTCCGGCGCGACGACGCCGGTCTCTTCGAGCGTCTCGCGCCGGGCGGCCTGCTCCAGCTCTTCGCCGGGATCGGGCTTGCCCTTCGGAATGCTCCACGCGGCCTTCTTATTGTAGTTGCCCGAGGCATGCACGAGCAGCACTTCGAGACCGCGCGGCGTTCGTCGATAGAGCAGCGTGCCGGCGGATTGCTTCATGAGTGTGCGTGGGCAGCGAACGAGAGGTTCTGATTCAGAGTGGCGCCGATGTTCAAGAGTGGCACCGATGCCACGATGATCGCGAAGCCGCTGCCGGCGGCAAGGCCCTTTCAACCCGCCAGCCGCTGCTGCATCGGAGGCTGATGCCCCGGGAGCCAGATCGGGGGGATGCCGCGGTTTTCGGCGAGGTGGGCGAGGTGCAGGTGGCAGGTGAAGAAGAGCACCTGTCGGCCTTCGTCGGCGAAGTCGCGCAGCGTTTCAAACGCGGCCTCGGTGCGAAGCTGGTCGAAGTTCACGAGCACGTCGTCGAGGATCAACGGAAGCTGCACGCCGCGCTCGGCGGCATGTCGCACAAGCCCGAGTCGCAACGCGAGGAAAAGTTGCTCGCGGGTGCCGCCCGAAAGCTGCTCGACGGCGAACGTGCGACCATGATCGTCGTCCACACGCAACGTGCGCTCGCCGAGCGGCGCCCAGATGCGGGTATAGCGATTGCGAGTGAGACGGGCCATCGCGTCGGACGCCGCGGTGAGCACCGGCGGTTGCCGATCGCGTTCGTAAGCGGCGCGGGCCTGCTCGGCGGCGCGTTCGGCGAGCGAGACCGCGAGCAGTCGTTGCGTCATGCGTTCCAGCACGGCGTCGAGCCGCGCCTTCTGCCGGCGCAACGTCGTCGCGCGATCATCGGCGGCGAGCTCATCGAGCTGGCGAGCCAGATTTCCGCGGCGTTCGAGGGCTGATTCGAGCTTCGCTTCGAGCGTGTCTTGCTCATGAGAGAGCTTGCGAAGCGTTTCGGCGTTCTCGTCGGCTCTGAAGGCATGCAGATCCTCTTCGACGATCGCGAGTTCCGGCTCGGCGGAGGCGAGCGATTCAAGTTCCGACTGCGCGAGCAGCAACAGCTCTTCGAGTTCGTGCCGTTCTTCCGCAGCCCTGAGACGGCGTGCGTAATCGGCCCGCGACTTCACGCCCGCCGCCGCGAGCAGCGCGGTTCGCTCGCGACCGAGCTCTTTGATCCGGCCGTCGAGCTTGCGGGCTTCAAGCTTCGCCCGCTTGTAGGCTTCGATGTGCTGTTTCCGACCGGCGACTCGCTTGAGTGCGGCTTCGAGCTCTTGTTCCCACTTCGCCAGCAGTTCGAGCGGACGGTTCGCCTCGCCGGGCACGTTGATGCGACGGCCCATCGCTTCGAGCTGCGCGACGAACGTGCGGAGCGTCGATTCGAGAATCGCGTGCTCGCGAGCCGCGGGCGCGGCGGCCTGACCGCTCGACGCGGCCTGCGCGAGTTGCTGCCAGGTCGCGAGAGAGCCTTCGACGTCGAGCGTTTCGCTCAGGCCGACGCGGATCAGCGTTTGGCACCACTCCTGCCGCGCGGCTTCGACCGTCTGCTGCACTTTGCGCAGGCGTGCCCGCATCGCCGTGAGCGTCTTGCGAAGCTTGCGCAGCCGATCCTGGCTCGTGACGAGGTCGTCGAGATCGGCGAACTCTTTGACGGCGTCGCGCATCGACTCGGTGGCGGTCGCTGCGGTCCGTCGCGCGGCCGAAAGCGGAATGATGTTCGACACAGAGTTCGCGGCAGGAGCGGGGCCGGCTGCACCGCTCAACCGTGCGATCTCTTCGCGAGTTTTTCGAAGTTCGACGTCTTCGGCCCGGCGTTCGTCGCGCACCCGCTCGGCGGTCTCCTGCAATGCGACCTCGAAGTGATTCTTCAACTTGAAGGCGAGACTGCCGCACGTCAGGCCGAGCAATAGATAGGCGATGCCGGCGATCACGTTCGTGGTGACGCCGGTGATGAGTCCCAGCACGGCGAAGATCGCGCCGCCGATCGCAAAGATCGCGAGGACGAACGAAACCCAAGGCGGGATTTCAAGCGTCTCGGCGAACTGGTCGAGCCGCTGCCGCAGTGCCTTGCCGCGATGGTCGAGCGCCGTCTCACGCGCCTTCAATTCGGTCATCTGCTCGATCGACGACAAGCGCTGCCGCAACTCGGCGGCGGCGGCTTCCGGATGCCGGCCGAGCCGTTCGACTCGCTCTTGAATGATCGCTTCACGCTTGTTCGAGACGTGCTGCAGGCGACGGTACTTGCGGCGCAGGTCCGAACGTCGGCCGACCGCCACACGGTAGGCTCGGGCCGCGTCGAGCAACGCGAGTTGCGCCTGCGGTGTCGTATCGACGGAGGCGAGCTTCGCGTCGGTCCATTCGGGTCCAAGAGTTCCGCGCGTCTTACGGGCGGCTTCGGTCGCTTTGCTCTTCGCTTCGGCGGCGGCGTCGCGAGCGGCGGAATTCTCCTTCAGCCAGTCGCGCATGCCCAGCATCGCACGCACGGCCGGCTCGGCCCGTACGATCTCGGGCAGCGGGCCAAGGGCTTCGACTTTCCGCTTCGCGTCTTCCGCTTCGCGTCGCTTCCCGTCGCGATTGCGGGTGATGGCCTCCTGCTCGCGTTCGAGACCGTCGAGCTGTTTGAGACCGTCGGCCGGCAGATCGCGGTCCTGCGGAAGCTTCGCGAGATCGTTCGTGTAAGTGCGGACCTGCTTCCAGGTCGGATGCACCCGTTCGAGAAACTTGCGGCCTCGAAGCTCCAGTTGCAGATCGCTGCGGCGACGCTTCAAAGCCCCGATTTCGGAGTCGATCTTCTCTCGCTTCGCCGCGAGTTCGCTGCGGACGGAAGGCAGGTCGGGCAGACTGCGAAGCTCCGTCAGCACTGCGTGCTCCTTTTCGAGCAACCGTGCGAGGCGACCCGACCGACCGTCGCGCGACAGGATCGCTTCTCGTTGTCGCCGCAGATCGTCGGCCGCGGCGAGCAGGCGGCGTCCGCGTGTGCCCAGCGAGAGTCCGTAAACGTGCCCGGCCAGTTCTTCGTGATCGAGCGTCGCGAGTTCCTGCAGCTCGTAAAGATCGACCGCGAACACCCGATCGAAGACCGCTTCGCTGGTGCCGTGCAGCAGTTCGTCGAGCAGTTCGGGCGGTATCTTCTCATCGCCGGGACCGAGAACATCGACGCGACCGCGACCCGCGGCGTCGAGCTGACGCTTCACGACGAACGCCTCACCATCGTGAACGAGCGACAGAGATCCTGAAGCGATCAAGCGACCTTCGTCGCTGCCCGGCGCGGGCGGATCGGCTTCGGCGCGCGGCGGAATCCCCCCGTACAATGCCGATTTGACGAACCGCATGAGCGTGCTTTTACCGGCTTCGTTCGGGCCGTAGAGCACGTTGAGGCCGGGCCCGACGAGCGGCAGCGTCAGATCGCGCCAGATGCCGAAACGGTCGATGTGCAGGTCGGTGATGTGCATAGTCGGTGTACCGAACGCCGTCGCCAACGAGACGCGTGGCGTTACTCGGAAGCCTCTTCGTCATGCGCCGCCGAAATGACTCTCAGGCCGAAGCGTCGGGCATCGCCGAGAACCGCGGTCGCGTCGCCTCCGCCGACCAGCTTGGCAAGCCGGCGGCGGTGCGGCGCGGCGTCGGGCAACGCGAGCAACGAAAACGGCTCGTCGGTCAACGATTTCGCTTGTTCTTGCAAGGCCGCCTCGAACTCGGCTGCGAACGCGTCGTTCAGAGCGGGCCAGATCGAGTGCGGCACGATTCGTACTTCGTGAACGATCGGAACTTCACCGATCGCCTCCGGCAACAGCGAAACGAGTTCGTTCCGACCGAGAGGATCGTTCAACGACGTGAACAGCGGCTCGGACGCTTCGACGGTCCAGCGCACGAGCCAAGCTTGCTCGCCCGGTTCAGCGCGGCGGGTTTCGAGCTGTTCGGTCATGCGGAGCGCGAGGTCGTCGAGCGCGTCGGTCGGCTCGGCCTCGACCGTAATCGCTTCGAAGCGCAACACCGACGTCGAAACGAACTCGGTGCGCGGCTTGCCGGCCCCATCGATCGACACAAGCGTCGCACCGTGCGGACCGCAGCTCTTTCCGAGCGACTGCATCGCCCCCGGGGCGTGCGCGATGCCGCCGCCCAGGCTCACCGTCGCCTTGTCGCCGACTCCCAGCGCGAGATAGCGATGCCGCAGGCTCGAAGGGTTCTCGACCGACGCCGCCGAGAGGGACGGGGCGAGCACAATCTCGACGGCGTCGTGAGACGCGATCGGCAGCGATCGTTCGGGCGCCGCGAGTGCGTCCACGCAACGAAACGTCGCCCGCGTGCGGCCTTCGTGATCGGGGACGGATGCCACATCGCCGGGCGAGAGCACGACGACGTTCGACCCGCCGCCGGCAAGGCGTTGCCAGCCTTCGGAGTGCTGTCCGACGACGACGAAGGCCGCGACGTCGAGATCGGCGAGACGCTCGAACTGCTCGCGGAGGGCGGCTTCAGCGTGCAGGCTCGGTCCGCGGGACAGGCCGTCGATCGCGGGTACGGGCATCACGACGACCGCATCGACTTCGAGCTCGATCGCGCGGGTGACGAGTTGCTCGACGGCGGCCAGAGATGCCGACGCGAACAGGCCACGCAGCCGCGCAGGCGGTTGGGGCAGCACCGCGTCGGGATCGAAACCGGCGGCGTGCAGTAGGTGAAACGTCGGCATGGCGGAGTCCCTTCCGGCCGCGACGAAAAAACGACGACGGGCCTGGTAAACGCGATGCGCGAGGTCGGCCCATCTACCCCGCGACACTTCCGTTGCCCGCCGAGTGTACCGGCGGTGTGAAACGGGGGAAACCCCAAAGGGGGTGTCAAGCCCAAGCAAAAGTACACAATTCACGAGCTTATCTGGCGGCGGAAGGCGCCGTGCTCGATTGCCGGTGCGGGTCGTACACCGTCACGTCGGCGCGCCGTCGATCGAGGTAGAGGACGATCGTCACCGACTGCAAGACGAGGTCGACATAGGCGGCAAGCGCGGCCGCTGCGACGGTCACCGCCACGAACGGCCAGCCGAAGCCGCCGAATGCCGTCGCTTGTTGCACCAAAAAGGCGGGAACATAGAACGCGACTCCCAAGAGCAACAGCCGCCAAGCCTCTCCCTTGAAGTTGGTGAGGAACGACGCGCCGCGCTGAATTGCACCGGTGATTCCCTGGTCTTCGCAAACGATCGCTGCGACGCACGCGCGCAGAATCAGGGCGGCGATAATGGCGAACGCGGCCGCGAAGATGCCGATCGCGATGATGACCGGATGCGTCGCGAGCGTCGCCATCTGTTGCGGATTCCGTGACGCGTCAATTCCGTTTTGCCTCGCCAGCAATTGTGTTGCGATGATTTCCGGCCCCGAGCAGGCCGCCATCACGAGCCAGTAAACGATCGTGAGCACGAGGACTCGTCCAAAGATCTGATTACCGGCATCAAGCATCGAGCCCGGCCGACGGCCGGGAAAGACCAGCCGATCGCGAAGATTGGCCGCGGCCGCGCCGTGGACCCAGGGGACCGCGAAGAACTCAAGCACCATCCAGAAACAGGAGCCGAGAGAGAGCACCATGATGGCGATCAGCGATGGTGTGAGAGCCGGCCCTGGCGTCTTCGGCAGAAGATCGCCATTCATCGCGTACATCGCGATCGCAGCGCGTGATGCGTGATGCGGGGCGACGATCAGGAAAGCAAGCAGCGCGAAGAGCCAAGCGGCGTTGGCCACACGCCATCCGACCCTCACCGCCTCGCGAAACGAGAACGCATCGCGGTCGGAGAGGCGGGCCATCGGCGGAGACGGGAGATCGGACGATTTGGCCGATGGAATGGCGGAAAATTCGGCGTCGTCGCTGTTCATTTCTGTCCTCGTCTCCCGCTCTCCCGGTCCCCCGCTCTTCCTCATTCCCGCTCGCGACGGATCGCGTGATTCAAGCCGCCGACGCGGAACCAGCGATAGCCGTAAGCTTCGAGCGGAATGAGATGGACGCCGCGGCCGTCGGCGCGGCTTTCGTCCTCCGCCAGCAGGTCCACGAGTCGTTCGCCGCCGTCGACGTCGGGCTTCAGTTTCACTTCACACGCACGCTCGTCGAAATTATGCACGACGACGATGGAATTGCCTCGCCAGTCGTAACGCATGGCGAGCACGCGCGGATCACCGCTCTTGAGGATCTTCCAGTCGCCCCAGCCGATCTCGGGGCATTCCTGCCGCACGCGAATGAGCTTGCGCATCCAGTTGAGCAGCGAACCGGGATCGCGCTGCTGCGCCTCGACATTGACTTGCTTGTAGGAGTACACGCCTTTGTCGACGACGGGGTAGACGGTCTTGTCCGCCTTCGAGAAACCCGCCTGCGGCTCGTTCGCCCATTGCATGGGAGTCCGCACGGCGTCGCGCTCTTTGAGAGACAGATCCTCGCCCATGCCGATCTCGTCGCCGTAGCGAATCACGGGCGTGCCCGGCAGCGAGAACATCACGCTGTAGGCGAATTCGAGGTGCTGGCGGTTGCCGAGCATCGGTGCGAGCCGCCGGCGGATGCCCCGGTGATAAAGCTGCATGTCCTCGTCGGGGCCGAAGCGTTCGAAGACCTTCTCTCGCTGCTCTTCGTCGAGCCGGCCGAGGTCGAGCTCGTCGTGATTGCGCAGGAACTGCGCCCATTGCGACGTTTCGGGAATGTTCTTCGTCGCGGTGAGCGCTTCCGCGAGCGGGGCGACGTCCGCCGTCGCCAGCGCATAGAACAGATGCTGGTTCACGAAAAAGTTGAACATCATGTGTACGCCGGTGCCGCCGTCGTGGCCGAAGTATCGCTTCGACTCCTTCGGCAGCACGTTCGCCTCGCCCAGCAGGATCGCGTCGCCCGAGCGCCATTGCAGCAACCTGCGGAACTCGGCGAGGTAATCGAAGTTCAGTGCGCCCTGCGATTTCCCTGGGCTCGTCGATTCGATCAGGAAGGGCACTGCGTCCACGCGGAAGCCGGCGACACCGAGTTCGAGCCAATACCCCATGACCCGCCGCGCTTCGGCCCGCACCTGCGGGTTGTCCATGTTGAGGTCGGGCTGGAACTCATAGAAGCGATGGTAGTAATAGGCTTCGGCCTGTTCGTCATACGTCCACGTCGTGTGCTGCACGCCGGGGAACACCATCCCCTCGTTCCAGTCCTTGGGCCGCTTCTTCGACCAGATGTACCAGTCGCGGTAGCGCGAGCTCGGATCTTTGCGAGCCTCTTTGAACCACTTGTGCTGATCGGAGGTGTGATTGAGCACGAGGTCGAGAACGACCTTGATGCCCCGTTTCTTCGCCTGATGCATGAACTCGACGAAGTCGCCGTTTGAACCGTAGCGCGGGTCGATCGCGTAGAAATCGGCGATGTCGTAGCCGTTGTCGCGATCGGGCGACTGCTGACACGGCGCGAGCCACACCGTGCCGATGCCGAGCGCCTTCAGGTAATCGAGTCTGCGGCTCAGGCCCTCGAAATCGCCGGTCCCGTCGCCGTCCGAGTCCATGAAACTCTTGACGTCGAGACTGTAGATGACCGTGCTCTTGTACCAGAGGTCTTCGATCATGAGAGAGGCGAGTGGTAAGAGGTGAGAGGTGAGAGGTGAGAGGTGAGAGGTGAGAGGTGAGAGAAAAGGAATCAGGAGTCAGGAGACAGAACTCAGGAGAATCACGGTATGGGGATTTTTTCTCCCTCTCTCTCCCCGTCGCCCACTCGCCCCCTCTCCGGATCCCTCGCCTCCTCTATCCCAGCGTCACGCGTTCGTCCGGGAGGTCATACCCGCTTCCCTGTCGCTGGCCGGCGAGGCCGAGCAGCAACGTGAGCGGGCCGATCCGCCCGAGAAACATCGCGAACATCAGCACGACTTGCGAGGCCGGTGTGAGTTGTGCCGTGATTCCCGCCGAGACGCCGACGGTGCCGCAGGCGCTGGCCGCCTCGTACAGGATTTCGATCGTCCGGAATTGTGCGTCGTTCTCGAACGCGGCGAGCAGCAAAGAGACGCTGAACAGCGTTGAGACACCGATGGCGATGACCGTGAGGGCACGTTTCACGATCTCGTCGGGAATCGATCGGCCGAACGCTTCGGCCTGGGGGCGACCGCGCATGATCGCGATGATCGCGAGACATGCGACGGCGACCGCCGTGACCTTCACGCCGCCGCCCGTCGAGACGGGCGCGGCTCCGATGAACATCAACACGATGGCGAGCAACATCGATGCGGGGCGCAGTTGCGACAGGTCGATCGTGTTGAAACCCGCGGTGCGCGAGACGACCGACTGGAACCACGCGTCGGCGAGCCGCTGTCCGAACGGGGCGTGTTCCAGCGTTCCGCCCTCGGCCGCTTCGAAAAAGAAGAGCCAGGCCGTTCCGATGACGAGCAGCAGGGCCGTCATCGCGAGCACGAGCCGCGTCGTCACGGTCAGGCGGGCGGGTCGATCCGTGGAGATGATCCGCTCGAACGGAAGCTGCCGATCGCTCAGCAGGTCGGGCCGTGAACGTCGCAGACGTGCCAGTCCGACGGTCGCCAGGTTATAGAGGGTGCCGAATCCCATGCCTCCGGTGACGACCAAGGCGGCCATCACGCCCCACACCTGCCACCGCATCCCCTGCCCAAGCATGCTGTTGCCGGTAAGATCGAAGCCGGCGTTACAGAACGCGCTCACGGCGTAGAAGACGCTGAAGTAAGCCTGCTCGCCGAACGGCTTGTCGCTCCACATGCCCGAGAGCAACACCGCACCTAATAGCTCGCTGCCGAACGTGAAGGCGATGATCGAGAACAGCAACCGCCGGACGTTGACGGGCTGATCGGGATCGAACAGTTCGCGCAGCGTCGCGGATTCTCGAACTCGCAGGCTGCGGCTGCCTGAGAGGGCGAAAAACGCCCCGCACGTCATGATGCCCAAGCCGCCGACCTGGAAGAGACAGAGGATGACGGTCTGTCCGGCGCGGCTCCAATAGGCGTCCTCGCCGCCGGTCGGCACGACGACCAGCCCTGTCACGCAACTCGCGCTCGTGGCGGTGAAGGCCGCGATACGCAACCGATCGAGCAACGGCAACTGCGGTGCATCGGCCGCGCGGCACCGCGGCAGCATCAGCAACATCGTGCCGACGGTGATCAGGATCGCGAAGGTTCCGATCAGCAACATCGCGGGGCTGATCGTGCCTGCCGTCACGCCGCGGGTCGCACCGATGAGCGCCGCCGTCGCTCGCAGCAGGATCACGACGTCGGACCAGACCAGCAGCGCAGAGAGGCGCGTTGTTCCCTGTGGGAAACCCAGCAGATTGGGGCCGAAGAGAACAATCGCGGCCGAGATCGCGACCCAGATGGCGTAAAGCGTAAATCGAAAGCGATACTGCTGCCGAAATGTTTCGCGAGCGAGGCTGGCGCGATCGCGCAGAAAAAGGGCCAAGGCCAGCGTCATTAGGGCGATGAGCACCAGCGCACCTAGTTCATAAGACAGCGGGCGCGTCAGATCGCGCAGCCCGTATCTCAGAATCGCGGCGATGGCCCCGACGACCTGCGCGATGACTTCCGCCGAGGTGATGGCGCGACGCTGGCCGGGACGAAACCGATCCTGGGCCGACAGGTCGAGCCGGGCCGGCGCAAGTGGCTCCCGCCAGCGGGACCGCGGTAGAGAGATCATCGCGACGGTTCGTGGATGGCGCGGCGGGGGCGTTCAATTGACTGCGGCGAGCGAAGCGCAAACGTGGCGGTACGGTTCACGGGAGGCGGCAGTGGACGGGCCGAATTCGACTCCCGATTGCGGAACAGGCCTGTCGGCCCGTCCGCAGCCACCCGATCGAATGTTCTCGAAGGTTCTGAGAAGTCCATCATCTCTCTGAAATCGCTCGCGAAATCCATCTCCCTCTCCCTGGGGAAGGGGTGACGGGATGTCTTGCGGCGTCAATCCTGCGTTCTCGGTTCAACGACCACTTCGCGGAAAGGCGCAAGCGACATGGCACGCCAACCTCCTCCCCTCACCCCCGACCCCTCTCCCGAACCCCTCCCCCGAGGGAGAGGGGAGTGTTCTCAGAACCTCTGATTCTCACTCCTCAGTTCTCCGTTCTTCCGTTCTCGTACCGCCCTCAGCGCGATGACTGGGAAAGCGTACTATGATGACGCCTTTCCTCGATGTCTGCGAGCGTTCAGGAACGCATTCATGGTGCGCGATTATACGACCGAGAGTCTGTCACACGACCCGGTCCACGGCTACATCCCTTTCGTCTCTTCGGCGGGACTGCCGAAAGGCGAAGCCGCCGAGCAGGACGTCATCGACCATCCGTGGGTCCAGCGGCTCCGGCAGATTCATCAATTGCAGACGGCCTGGTACGTCTTTCCGAGCGCCGAACATATGCGCTTCCAGCACGTGCTGGGGGCCATGCACATCGCCAGCGTCGTCGTCGACGAATGGTACGACAGCCTGAAGAGCGTCTGTCGCGGATGTCCCAGCAAGGCGTATGTTGAATCGCTCGTGCGGATGTCGGCGCTGTTGCACGACGTCGGCCACGGTCCGTTCGGCCATTTCTTCGATGACCAGTATCTCGATCGCTTCGGCGTGACGCACGAGACGCTTGGCGCTCACATCATCGAAAACGAACTCGGAGACCTGCTGCGTCGCATCCGCCGCACGCCGAATGGGCATCTCGCCCCGCTCGAAGAGATCGAGCCGAAACAGATCGCGTGGCTGATCTGCCGGCCGCGTCACAAGCCGGGCGACGGCGGCGATCCGACGGAAGGCCAGCCCGACTGGCTCGTGAAGCTGCGGGCGCTGTTCAGCGGCATCTACACCGTGGACAACATGGACTTCGTGCTTCGCGACGCGTTCATGACCGGTTACAACACGCGATCCTTCGACATCACCCGGCTCATCCACTACACGTTCTTTACGGAAGCCGGGCTGACGATCCACGCCCGCGGCCTGCCGACGCTGATCCACTTCATCGAGACGCGGGCGAACCTGTTCCGCACCGTCTACTTCCACCGCACGGTCCGCGCGTTCGATCTCGCGCTCGAAGAGCTGTTCGGCGAGACGATGCCGTACCTCTTTCCCGGCAATCCGCTCGAACATCTCGACGAGTATCTGCGTCTCACCGAGTGGAGCTTCCTCGTCGACGTGCGAAGGCTCGCGAAGCACGACGACGAGCAGGCCCGCGCTCTCGGCGAGCGCTGGGAGCGACTGCTGCGTCGCGAGTTCATCTGGAAGATGGCCGCTGAGCGCACGGTGAACTTTCACTCGCCGACCGCCGAGCGCACGACGATCTACAGCGAGCCGGATCTGATCGAACGGCGCGTCCGGCAGAGGTTGCCGGCCGATCTTCGCGACATGCCGCTCGCCGTCGACGTCGCGATGCACTACCACCGGCCCAGCGCGAGACTTCCCGCCGGCGGACAGAATTTTTTGCTGGACCCCGGTATCGGAGCGCCGGTGGAATTGAACGACGACGAGCTTTTCCGCGCCCTGCCGACGAGCTTCGCGATCTTCCGCATCTACACGAAGACCCGCGAGCATCATGCCGCGGTCAATGCGGCGCTGAACTCGGTCCTCGGCGACGTGACGGACGCGAAGACGAATATGTGACGGGAAAGAAGTGAGGAGTGAGTATCGAGAAGTGAGAAGTTAGCAGACGGCACCGAGTGTGAGGACGAGTTCCCTGCGCGATGACGAACCATCCTACGTACGAACGCCCGACAAGGAGTGAGATCCTGGCGATTGCTTGGTTCGCGACCGCTCAGGGATATTTGTGCGCGGCATTCCTTGTTGAACTGTCCCGAGGTCGCGCAGAAGTTGCCTTGCAAGAGTTCTTGAATGCTGACGGACTCGCGTGTTTCGTGATCATGGCTCTCATCCTGTCGCCGCCGGCCTACTTGATCGGAGTGCATACTCGCCATCTGAACCACCGGCCTCTCGTCGTGAGCCTCATCACGTATGGAATCGGATTGCTCACGGGCAGCATGGTCATCCTCTACCTCGTTATTTTGATTTGAGAGCCCGCAAAGGTGTCCCTTTGAATCAACGTGGAATGTTCGAAAGTACTTCATCTCCGATGAAACTCGCCGACATGTCGCCGGGAGACGTGGGCGAATGTTTCGTGCTGCTCGCCGGCAAAGAGCGGCGGACGACGCGCGACGGCAAGCCTTTCTACCGTCTGACGTTTCGCGACGGCGGTCGGTCGGTCGCGGTGATGGTCTGGAACGACTCGGCGTTCTTCGAGGATTGCGATTCGAGTTGGAAGAAGGGGGAGTTCTTCCGCGTCTATGGCCGTTACTGCGACACGAAATACGGACCTCAGTTCGAACTCGATCAGGTCCGGCGCGTCGTCGAGGAGGACGCCGCCGACGGTTTCGACGCGAACGACTTCTATCTCGCCACGTCATTCGATCCCGAAGCGATGTTCCGCGCGCTCGTCGGCATCGCGGAAGAGCACATCGGCGACAGGCCACTCCGCCGGCTCGTCGTCGAGTTGTTGAACGAGAACGTAGAGGAGCTGTTGCGCCTTCCCGCGGCCTCGCGCAATCACCATGCCTTCAGCGGCGGCTTTCTCGAGCACGTCTTGTCGGTTACTCGTACCGCCGTCTTTCTTGCCGATAAATATGATGAGTATTATCCACGATTGAAGCTCTCGAAAGATCTCGTCGTTGCCGGAGCGATCCTGCACGACATCGGCAAGCTGGAAGAGCTTCAGGCCGCGCCCGAAGGCGCGACTTATACGCCTTCCGGACGCTTGATCGGGCACATCCTGCTCGGCCGCGACCTCGTGCGCGACAAGGCGGCGACGATCGAAGGTTTCGATCGCGAGATTCTGCTGCGATTGGAACACGTGATCGTCGCGCACCAATCCTTGCCCGAATGGGGCAGCCCGATTCCGCCGAGCACCCCCGAAGCCCTGCTCGTGCACTACGCCGACGACATCGACGCCAAGTTCCACATCATGGCGGCGGCGTTACAAGGTCCGACGAACGACGACGACCCTTTCACCGGCCGAGACAATGCGCTGAGACGGCACTTATTTCGCGGGTTGTTGTCGGACTGAAGCCCACGTTCGTCGCCTTGGTAGAATGAAGAACGGAGGTTCCTCGATGTCAACACTGACGAAGCCCGCCGCCACAAAGCCGGCACCGGCGGCCATCACGCCGAGAGCGAACGCGGAAGTCTTCTCGCTCGACGGCGTGAGTTGGGAAGCCTACAGCACTCTGCGCGACAGTCTCGACGCCAACGGCCGCTGCAACATCCGGCTCACCTACGATGCGGGAAGGCTCGACCTGATGGCACCCGGAATTTGCCATGAATGGCCGAAGATGGCGTTGGACCGCGCCGTCATCGTCCTCACCCAGGAATTCGGCATCCCCCGGCGATGCCTCGGCTCGACGACCTTTCGCAAAGAGGCCGAAGAGAAAGGCTTCGAGCCCGACCAGTGCTATTACCTTCGTAAAGAAAAGCTCGCGCCGTTCCGCAAGTGGCCGAAACGAAGCGCCGACGCAGCCGAAGGACCATCACCCGATCTGACGATCGAGGTGGACGTCACCAGCAGCTCGATCGATCGTTTGCCGCTGCACGCCGCCTGGGGCGTCGGCGAAGTCTGGCGCGTGGACGAACACGCCGAGCGAGTGACGATCCTGCTTCTCGAAGGTCGCGACTATAAGCCGGGCGACAGCGGACTGTTCCCCGGTCTCAAGGCCGAACTGCTGTCGGAAGCGCTCCAGTTCGACGCCGACGACGAGGAAGCGCGGATGGGCCAGTTTCGCGGACTCGTTCGCACTCGGCTTCGGCCGAGCGCGCCGCAGAACCAGTGAGCCGCCCGCATGGAATTCGTCTTGATGGACGGCACGGGCAACCGCTTTCTTGTGCTCGACGCCTTCCGACATGCGCCGCCGGCTGACGAGGCCTTGCCGTCGCTTGCAAGAGATCTCTGTCGTCGAGAACGTCTTCCACAAACCGGAAGCGTCAGCGACCGGAGCAATGGCTCGTGTGCCGACGGCCTCTTGATCGCGGAACCCGCGAAAGGCTACGCAGGCCGCATGCGCGTCTACAACGCCGACGGTTCCATCGCCGAGATGTGCGGCAACGGCTTGCGCTGCGTCGGCAAGCTGCTGTTCGATCGCGGGCACGCCGGTGAGCGCTTCGTCGTTGCGACCGATGCCGGGCCGCGCGACGTCGAGGTTCTTTCAGCGTCTGACGAGACCAGCGACCTGCGAATCGGTCTGGGTAAACCGGTTTTCGATCCGGCACTTATTCCCACGACGCTCAGCGGAACTCCGCCGATCGAGCAGCCGATCGACATCGACGGCGAGTCGTGGCTTGTCACCTGCGTCTCGATGGGCAACCCGCACGCGGTGACGTTCATCGCCGATCCCGAGATCGCTCCCGTGGAAGGTGTCGGCCGGATGATCGAACGCCACGCGGTTTTTCCCCATCGCACGAACGTCGAGTTCGCCTCGATCGTTTCGCCTGCTGCGATTCGGCTGCGCGTGTGGGAGCGAGGTGTCGGCGAGGCGGCCGCGTGCGGGACCGGCGCCGCGGCCACGGCGGTCGCTGCGATTCTCACAGGACGGACGCAACGCGACGTCACGATTCACTTGCGCGGCGGCGACCTGCAAATCTCCTGGCCCAGCGACGATGCCGAAGTCTCTCTGACGGGCCCGGCGAAGATCGTGGACGTGGTGAACTGGGCGAGCCGGGATTCAATTCGCGTCTGATGCCGCGTTTGATCCTGACGGCGCAGGAGAAGCAAACGCGTTCGCTGCCGTCGGAGTGTTTCGCCGAGCGGCGATCAATCCAGCCAGCGTCGCCGCCAAGCCAGTCGCCGCCGCCGCGGCCGCAAGGCTGGAAACGTCGAAAGCGACGTCGGGCCATCCGATGCGTCTTACGATGTTCCATCCGCGAGCGCCCGGCCACAACGCCCACGCCGACAGGCTTCGCCACCACAGCAAATGCACCAGCACCGTCGCCGCGAAAATGCCGGTCACCGGCAATGTTCGCCGAACGGCCCACGAGGCGATCGCGTTGCCGATCGCGAGCACGGCCGCCGCGAGACCGCAGGCGATCACCGCCTGCCAGCCGAGGAAAACTCCCGCCAGGCCGCCCGCGGCGATCACCCCCGAGCGGTCGGCGATCCTGTACTGACCGCGAGGCACGGCACCTGCCAGCAACGCTCCGACGGCGAGACCGACCGCCAAGCCTAAACCACCCTCGAGCAGTTCCGCAGGCACGACGGTGATCGATACAAGTTCCGACTGAAGCTGCCATCGCGGCCCGATGCTCATCGGCAGTCCGCTCTTGACGGGACGCGCGACGCTGAGGAAGACCGGCACGAACAGACCGACTGTCGATGCGACGGCGATGAGTACCCGCGGCGGACGAAAGCCGTCCCATGCGATCAGCGTCAAGCAGAGCAATGTCGCGAGCAGCGTGATGTGATAGAGATAGACGCCGATCGCCTCGGGCTGCAAATGCCACAGGACGGCGGCGAGACCCGTCGGCATGGCTGGGCCGCCCGGCAGATTCGCGCCGCCGCTGAACAACTCGAAGTGCGCGAGTCCTAGAAAAAGAAAGGCCGTCGCGGCTTCGACGAGCGGATAACGTGCCGAAATCGGCGTACCGCAGGCCCGGCAGCGTCCTCGCAGCCGCAGCCATCCGATCACGGGCAAATTGTCGCGGGCGAGAATCGGCGTGGCGCACTTCGGGCAATGCGACTTCGGCCGCACTAGGCTCATACGCTGCGGCAGGCGATAAACGACGACGTTCAGAAAGCTGCCGACGGCGGCGCCGAGCGCCGTGACCCAGACCGCCGAGAACGCCGCGAGCGCGACCAGCGTCGCCCGCTGACCGAGGTCGAAATCTCCGCCGGCCCACGCCATCGCCGGAATCCACAGGCCAGGCGCGAGAGGCAGAAACGTCATCGATAGAAATATACGCGCGGGATGCGAAGCGTCCGCACGGATTATCCGCGCGGCGACGCCCATGAAACAACCGACCCCAGCCTTTTGATGAGCCCTTAGCTTTCTTTCATTCCGTCTCCTGACTTCTGTCTGCTTTCTCCTCCCCTCCCCTCCTCCGTTCTCCCGTTCTTCCGTCCTCTTTCCCTCCAAGGAAAGAGTGGAGCGCGCTCCCCTGTCCCGCCCGTT
>JACCRE010000170.1 GCA_013813775.1 Planctomycetaceae bacterium | reverse complement strand
TCGGCAAGTGCCCGGCCTTGGCGAACCACTTGATCGCCTGCAGGAGCGTCGTCAGTTCAAAGTCGAGGGTCTTGTACGCGAACTCCAGCTCTTCCAATCGCGTGGCGTAACCCTCCAACGTCTCCGTGCGGACCTGGTTCCAGCTCGTCAAACCGCGGCTGTGGGCGAAGGCGACAAACTTCCGCAGCGGTGACTTGTAGCGTCGGACCGTCGAGGCCCGGGCGCCTCGGGCGATCCGGGGACGAGCCGCGTGAGCCAGGTAAAGCTCCTGACCTTTCTCCAGCGGCAACGGCTCGACCTCAGCGGGGCCGAGAGCGGTGCGGTCGGCCTTGCCGTGCTCGACCGCCAGAATCAGATCGAGCCGCGCGAGCTGGCGTTCCGCCTCTTCCCGGTCGCGTGCGCCAAGGGAATGCCGTCCGAGGTTGATCGAATTGCTGCGGCCATCGGCGGTCCAGATGCCGCCGCGGCGGCCGAGGAGCCAGGTGTAATATCGGCCGACGAAGCGGTCTTTGGTTGCCTTTCGAGGCATGCCGTGGTCTCTTTATGAATAATGCTGGCGATCCCGTTGCTGCCATTTGGGCGGCGGGCCAGACGGTCGCGGGGGTTTGGAAGAGTGCTGCTCGGTGGCCCGGACTGCGGGCGGTCGCGGCGAGGTCGCGGACGGCGGTTCAGCCGCCGGACGCTCCAGCGCGTCCCGGGGAATCAAGACGCGTGTGTTCGGTCCGCCTGGTTGTCGGAAGGGCAGCCGGCCTCGTTTGAGGCAGCGGGTCACGCTGGAGAGCGAGAGGCCGCTATAACGGGCGAACTCGAGCGGGGAGAGATAGGCCTGCCCGGCGCAGTCATCGCCTGGCGGGGGTTCGGTGGACGGGGTCACGGTACGGCTCGCGTTGCGAGTTCGTGCCGACGCGTTGCCGGTCGACGAGCGGCAAGTACCTCGAACGGGTACCCGCTCGCTCCGCCTGACGAACTAACGTGGACGCGAAGTCCGGAGCCGGCCTGTCCCCACGCTCCAAAGCAAAAGCGGACGGCGGGAATGACCCCGCCGTCCGCTATGTCGATGTTCGCAGAGCTTCACTGCAGCCGGCGAGCGGCGGCCTCAGAATTCGCAGAGCCGTTCCCGCAGCCAGACGACGTCCGACTCTTCCAGCTCGAGTTCGGCCGCGATCGCTGCGTCAGAGAAACCCCGCCGGGTTAGATCCTCGAGATCCATACCGAGGTCTGCGACCTCCCGCTCGTCCTTACCGCCGATCGCGGTTAACGACTCGATGAAACCGGTCCGATGTCCCTCCTTCGACGGGGGCGCGAGAATCCCTTCCGGGACCGGTCGCGAGGAGATGTCTCCCGTTCGCCTGCGGGGAGCTGTCACACAGTCCGCCGAAGGGCTGAGCCATTTATTGAGCTTGTAGAGGCCGAATGTCTGGAACCAGCGGGCGGGCGAGAACGGGTGACCGGTGACCATGCGAAAGGCTTCCGCATAGCGACTGAAGACGGTCGAGCGAGAGGCTTTGAGCTGCCGGGCGATCTCCGTCAGCGAGAGTTCCGCGGCGCGGTCATACCCGCTGCCGGTCCAGCCTTCCCGCAGATCCCACACCCTCAGATAGTCGCCGAGCCGCTGCACCGGCACCCTGCGCTCCGGTAGGCCGAGTCGCCGTCGCCACTCACTGAGCAGTCTCTCGACGTCGCTGGTGACTGTCCGTCCCGAGGCTCCCAGGTGGATGTGAAATAAAGGCGTGAGCGGAAGCGAATCCAACGCCGCGATTTGAACCTGATCGAGCTGCGTCATCACCTCCGTACGCCGCAGCGTTTCGTGCTCATCGTCGCCGTCAATCGCATTGTCCGGGAGCACGACGGAACGGAACAGGTGACCGACGAGCTCAAGTTCTCGCTCCGGCAGCGTATTGAGCAACAGTGTGGCGAGGGAGCGCAAGGTGACAGGCTGGACGGAGCCGGTGAGCTCGTCATACGGCGTGGCCGGATCGGGCAAGGCATCCGCGACACCGATGCCCGCGAGAATCAGCGAGGCGGTGCGGGTGGCGAACGTCATGAGCGGAGGAAGCCGCTCTCGGCGACGATGACGAAGGGCGTCCTCGCGCAGAGCGAGGTAGTAGCAGTGGCGGCGGGTGACCTCCCATCGGTAGTTCGGAGGCAGTTCGAAGAGTTGGCCGTTCGGCCGGAGCAAGGGCGCGAGCAGCGCGATAAGCGCCGCTCGGGCCTCGGCCTGTCATGATACAATGCATGACCGATCGCAACCCTCTCGACGCCGGTTCGGAAAACTTCAGCACTGAGGAAGCGCAGGCCGCCGCTCCGGACGATGCAGCAGATCGGGCCAAGATCCATCACGACGATGGACCGATGAGATGAGAGTTCACGGGCGAACTGGACCAGCGTCGGTCTCTCGAGACGAACCGGATGCTGATGAGGATGAACAGGTCGAAAGTGTCGAGGCAGTCCGCTCAGAGCGGGATTCCCGATGTTCGCGTAGCCGATGCTGGGCAATTGCGCGGCCCAGCAATCGAGCCAGAGCGTTCAGCAGAGGCTGCATGTTTCCGCAGGAAGTCTGTTGCGGATCACTTGTCATGACGAGACTCCAGATTTGAGAGGACGCCGCCCACGGAGGCCGCGGGCGGCGAAAGGAAGATTCATCCAAGAAACCTTCATCGACGGAACCCTGCAGGACGCCGCCTGATCAACACTCAAGCCACGACATTTGACAGTTCCTCAGAAGACGGGTCTGACCAATCCTGTCGCCGTGACTTCGTCGCAGCGAAGTGCCCGGCCAGGATGAGGCTTTCATCCACTCGCGAGTTTGCCGCCGTCGTACTCGCGCTCGCTTCGCTGTCGGTCGCGCCGGTGTCGTCGGTGCCGATCCAAGTCTCGATGGCTTGGCCACGGACGTCGAACACCGTGCGGGTGATCGTGCCGCCGGGGCTGACAGCGCGATTGCGGCGGCCGACGGCGTCGTAGCCGAAGTCGGTCTGGCCGTAGTTCGTGCCGACCGTGCCCGCGCCGCTCGACGGGATGTCGTGGTTGCCGAAGAACCGATAAGCCGCCTTGGTGGCGGCCCAGTCTTGGCAGGCTGCAGGCAACGCCCCGCCGATCTTCCCGCCCAATTGGCTCAACAACTTCCCGAGACGCGCCTTCAACCGCTGATCGGGAAAGTCACACCCTGCAATCTCCTGCTCGACCCAGCCATCCATGTCGACGGTCTCCGACCATTGACGATCAGAAATCGAAACTTGCTCCTACACATCAGACGACCCTCGACTCGCAAACAGGAGCACGGAAATACTTGTGGGTAATTGAAAGCCGGCGAACCGCATCTTGACGCTGTCGGTAACGTGCCCAGGTTGGGTGAGTTTCTCATCACGACCTGGGGAGCGGCGGGATGTCGGAGCGAGCGGGGTTTTGGCGGGAGCTGATTGAGTCTCATCGACAGAGCGGCCTGTCGATCGAGGCCTACTGCCGGCGGCGGGGTGTTTCGACGTCCTCC
>JACCRE010000142.1 GCA_013813775.1 Planctomycetaceae bacterium | reverse complement strand
ATCCCGGAGCTTGCCATCTGGCCTTCTGCGACGGGTCCGTCCGCGCGATCAGATATTCGATCGATCTCGAAACACACCGCCGGCTCGGGAACCGTCGAGACGGGGAGCCGGTCGAGTTGCCGTAAGTGAGACGTTCCCTCTGGCACTCGACGGCGAAGGAGCGCATGTCCGTGATCTCGGGAGTGCCAACGGCACCTGGATCAACGGCCGGCGGATCGACGAAGGCTTCCTCCGGCCGGGCGACGAACTCTCGATCGCCCACCTGCGGTATCGCCTCGAGTTCACCGACCGCGGCGACGCCGTGCAGCCGCCCGGCGAAGATCAGCCGCCAGCATCCTCCGACGTTCCAACGCTGTGAGTCTCACCAGTGCCCGTTGAAGTCGTGATGACTATGATGGCGACTTCATGATGGCACTTTCAGTGCCACGGCTTGGCAGCGAAGCGGAGAGGCGTATGGCGACGGAGGGCAAGCGGGCTCCCGGTAAAGACGGGACTCATGGTGCGAAGCGGGCGGCGCATCGCAACGGAAAGTCGCCGATGGTCCTCGACGGCGAGCAGGTTCGCCCGCCCCGCCCGGGGCAATCGGCCTCACCGGCCAAGCCGGTCTACATCCGGGAGTGCGTGGAATACAGCGATGACTCGGTCGAAGTGCGCCGCGTGCCCGGCCGCGGCTACGGAGTCTTCGCCCTGCGCGGTTTCCGTCCCGGCGAACTCGTTCTGCGACTCGGGGGTCAGGTCGTCTACGGCAAGAGTTACGGTTCCGACTATTGCATGGACTTGCCCCCCTGCCCGAAGCGGGGGCCGCGATCCCTCGAACCGAACGTGCCGGGTGGTTTGCTCAACCATTCCTGCGATCCGAACTGCGCGATGATGACGAACTCGGCCGGCCACGCGTTTCTCGTCGCCGAATGCTGCATCGAGCCAGACGCCGAACTCACCTTCGATTACGGCTACCAGTTCCTGGGCGACGCGCAGATCCGCTGCCGGTGCGGCTCCGACCGCTGCCGCGGCTGGATCATCGCCGCCGAGCACGTGCCTCGCCTCAAGCGACACTTCGCCGCCAAACGGCGGAACGGGCGGAAGGGAGCCGTTTAGTGGCCTATAGCGAAGCCCTCGCCGGACGCCTGCGTGACGCCCTCGCCCGGCAGCGAGGGGTCGTCGAAAAGAAGATGTTCGGCGGTGTCGCTTTCCTGCTCGAGGGCCACATGTGCGTCGGCGTCTGGAAGGACTCCCTGATCGCACGGCTCGGGCCCGACGAAGCGGAGCCGGCCCTGCGGCGTCGGCACGTTTACCCCTTTGATCCGACTGGTCGACCGATGCGCGGCTGGGTGCTGGTCGGTCCCGATGCGATCGACGACGACCATTCACTCGCGAACTGGGTCGATACCGCCGTTCGGTTCGTTAGGACTCTTCCGCCGAAGTGACCGAATCGTCGGTCGCGAAAGTCGTAGCACGCCAGGCCCTGCTTGAGCCACCACCGAGGTTTCTTAACGCCGCTGTCTGAGGCATATGACGTCCCGGAACAGATCACCGCTTTCCGACGACCGCTCGCCGTCAAGCCACGTGCAATTTGCTGCACTGGCGTCCCAAAGTTCTGACAAAGCACGAGATCATCGCGTCCAGCCGAACCGCTCGGCCGGCAAGAGTTCGTCGGCCCGCGCGGCGACGACCCCGTAACCGTCTTCCAGGACGGTCACGGCGCGGCTTGGCAGGTTCGGCAGCCTGACGCGATCCAGCACCTGGTTGATGCGGGTCAACAGGCGTTGTGGATCGGTGTAGCAGCGCAGGAACTGCACGCTGCGAAACAGGCCGATGAACCGCGGCAGCCGTTCCGGCTCGCGAATCGCCATGCCCGCGACGAACGTTCGAATCTCCTGCGGATCGATCCGCTCGAACGCGCGGTAGTAGTCGTCGAGCAGCGAAGGTTTCCGGTCGATCAGCACGGCGTCGAGCAGCAACTCGGCGCCGATGTGCCCCAGAAACCCCGCCCGAAAGCCGTCGTCTTCCCCCAGCGGCCTGAAAGCCCGCGCAAGCGTCGCCGTCACTTCGTGGAAGGCCCGCGTCGTGTGAAACCAATCATCATCGGCGAGATGCCGCAGCACTCCCGCCGCGAACTCGGCCTGCGGAGTGCCGGAATCATCGGCGAACGGAGCGACCCGGCGCGACCGCAGCCGCACGTCGCGATCGGCGACGCTCAGCCAGTCGGGACAAGCCGTCCCCGCGAGAAAATGAGGCCGGTCGAGAAACCGGACCCCGTGAGCGAAATAGTTCATGCCGAAAAGTTGAGTGTTGAGGGATGAGGGGTGATGGAAGATAGTGGGACGCGAACGTCGGCGAGGCAACCCCTCTCTTGATTGCCCGTAGAGGGATGAGGGGTGAGCGTCGATGACAGGTCGAGAAACCAAACGTCACCGGTGCGTTTCGACCATCGAACCTCCATCTTCGATCTTTGACGGCGATCTGCGGCCCTTCACTCTCAACCCTCCACCCTCAATTCTCACCCCCCATGTCCGCTCCTCTCCGGCTGATCGTTCTGGCTCGCGACCAAAGCCGGCATGTGCAGGATGCCTGGCGTGACATCAAAGCCTTTCTCGACGCGGAGCCGGGGGCCGACGTGCTCGCCGCGGCGGTCACCGAGGATCTCGATCTGAACGGTCTCGATCCCGACATCGCCGTCGTGCTCGGCGGCGACGGAGCGATTCTGCGGGCCTGCCGGCAATTCGACCGTAAGCAGATTCCGCTGCTGGGCGTGAATCTCGGACGGCTCGGCTTCCTCGCCGACCTGTCGCCCGAGGAGTTCTGCGAACAGTTTCCGAGATTGCAGGAGCGCCGCTACGACGTGGTCGAGCATCTGATGTTCGACTGCACCGTGCGGTTCAAGGACGGCCGCACCGAAAGCCATCTCGGCCTCAACGAAGTGCTGCTGTCGAGCACGACGCTGTGCATGATGGACATCGACCTGCACGTCGACCGCGAGCTCGTCACCACCTACAGCGGCGACGGACTGATTCTCGCCACGCCCGTCGGTTCGACGGCTCACAGCCTCTCGGCGGGTGGACCGATCCTGCGGCAAGACCTGCCGGCGTTCGTCGTCACGCCGATCTGCCCGCACACGCTGACGAACCGCCCGCTCGTCGATTCCGCCGACTGCGAGTTTCGCCTGACGCTGCCCCGCGCTCCCGCGGGCGTCACCGGCGTGATCGACGGCCAGATCCGCTTCCCGCTTGCCGAGGGGGACGAAGTCATCGTCCGCCGGGCGAAAGAGACCTTCAAGCTCGTCAAAATCCCCGGCCACAGCTACTACGCCATGCTGCATCGCAAACTCGGCTGGGGAGGTCAGCCGAGGTATCGGAGAGGGTAGGAAGTAGAAGTGAGAAGTGAGGCGACGGCAGTCCGAATGAGCTCGTAGGGTGGGTCAAGCGACGAGTGGACGCCGATTTCTGGGTCGAGCCGATGGAGCGCTGACCCAGCCTTTGAATACGGGAACCGATGGTAGGTCTGTGCCCCTCGAGTCGAGGACGAGTTCCACGTTTGTCGGTCGTTCGAGCCACCCTACAGAACCCCCACATCCCGGAGCGCAATGCCATCTCTCAAAGAAGTCATCGAAGAAAGCGACACGCCAGGCGGTCGCGCCTTCGACTTGTGCATTCAGGCGCTCATCGTTCTGTCGCTGATCACCTTCTCAGTCGAGACGCTGCCGAACCTGTCCGAGTCGGCGCAATCATGGCTCCGGGCTTTCGAGATCGGCAGCGTCATCGCGTTCACAGTCGAGTATCTGTTGCGCGTCTACGTCGCCGCGCCGAAGCGAGCGTACGTAGTCAGCTTCTTCGGCATCATCGACCTGCTCTCGATATTGCCGTTCTATATCGGTTTGGGCATCGACCTGCGTTCGATTCGCTCATTTCGTCTCTTGCGGTTGTTTCGCATCTTCAAAATCGCTCGATACAGCGCCGCAATCAGACGGTTCCACCGGGCGATCGACATCGCGAAGGAAGAGATCATCCTGTTTCTCTGCGCGACGGTGATTCTGCTGTTTCTCGCCGCGGTAGGGATTCACCATTTCGAGAGTGAGTTGCAGCCGCAGGAGTTCGGGTCCGTGTTTCACTGCCTCTGGTGGGCGGTGGCAACGTTGACGACCGTCGGATATGGCGACGTCTACCCGATTACCGTCGGCGGTCGAATCTTTACGTTCTTCATGTTGTTGATCGGCCTTGGCGTCATCTCGGTGCCGGCGGGTCTTGTCGCCTCCGCGCTTGCGAAGGCCGGGCAACTGGAAGATGCGGGGACAGCGATCGATGCTGACTGAAGTCCCATAGTCCAGCAGCGTGGGTCGAGCGACGAGACGGCGGGCGACGCCTCGTCGAGGTGACGGAGCGCCGACCCACGTCTTCATAAGAGTTCCACACGTGGTGGGTCAGCGCTCCATCGGCTCGACTTCAGGATCGTCGTCCACTCGTCGCTCGACCCACCCTACTTGCCTTCTCGGTTCTCCGTTCTTCCGTTCTCGTCAGCCGCCTTGCAGCTTCTCCATGCGGCTCCGGGCGTCGCGATAGCCGTAGTCGAGCGAGAGCACGTCGGTGTAGTGGTTCACTGCCGCTTCGACGTCGCCCTTCTCCTCGGCGAGACGGCCGAGAACGTAATGGCATTTCAGGAACAGGTCGGCCTGCTCGTGCACGTTGACGAGCTTGACGGCGGTCTCGAACTGGCGAGCCGCGAGGGGCTTCTGGTTGTTGCTCAGGAAGCACTCGCCCAGCATGACGCGGGCTTCCGGCTCCAGCTTGTTGTTCGCGCTCGCCGCCTGCAGGAGCGGGATCGCCTGGTCCCACTTCTTGAACTTCATCAGGCGTTGGGCGAGATCGAATTTCTTCTGCAAGTCCTTCGGATTCCGCTCGACGCGCGACTGCAACACCTGGATCTCGCGCTTCAGGAACTCGCCCTTCATCGCGGCGACCTGCTGCTTGAGAGCCTCGTCGTCGGGCGTCGCCTTGAGCTTCTCGGACGCAAGATCGACGTTCTTTCGCATCCGCTGGATCTCGGTGTCCTCCAACTGCTCGCGGACGGAAGGATCGCCGCCCGAGAGCTCCAGCGCCTTTTGAAACTGGGCCATCGCCTCGTCGAGGCGGTCTTCGCGACGATACAGGTCGGCGAGCTTCTGATAGAGCTGCTTGTTGTTCGGGTCTTTGCGGATGGCGTGCTGCAGATCGGCTTCCGCGCTTTCGCCCGGCGCCACCGAATCGTCCTGGCGACCTCCGGCGGGGGCATATTGCTCGTAGGCCGACTTCGGCTGGGCGCGCACCTCTTTCGTCGATTGGGCGTCGTCGTAACCGCCGCGATGAGTGACCTTCTTCGTATGCAGGTCGGTGATTCGTCGATTGGCGGCTTGATCGTTAGGGTCGAGCTTGGCGAGACGTGTCCACGCGCCGATTGCCTTATCGTAGTCGCCCCGGTCCTCATAAAGGGCCGCGAGGTTCTTCAGCATGTCCTTGTTGTTCGGATCGACCTCGATGGCCTTCTCGTAGGAGAAGACCGCCACCTCGTCGAAGCCGCGTTCGTGACAGGCCTCGCCGACGTCGGCGTTGAGCTGGGCGTCCCAGGGATTGATCTGCAGCCCGGCCTCGGCCTGGTGGTCGATCTGCTCCCAGTTCTTCTGCATCCGGGCTTTTTTGATCATGCCGCGAATGCCCATCAGCTTTGGACCGGCGAATCGTGCCCCCGTTTTGTTATTGCCGTACTTGCGGTACTCGACTCCGCGCAGGGATTGCCGGTACATCAGGTTCGCCGGATCGAAGAGCACACACTGCGTGAACATGTCGACGGCGTAGTCCCAATCTTCCTTCGCCATGGCTTCGGAGCCGCGCTTCCAGCTCGCCGCGGCGATCTTCTTCTTATCCGGACCCATCTTGCAGCCTCGGGTGATATCGATTGACGGGAATTCAGTTTAGCAGAGGGGTGAGGGCGCGGCCACGGCCTGTGCGGCGAACGAGGTTCTCCGCCGCCGCTTGCGGCGGGCGGAAGCGGGCGGGCAGAATGACGCGACCGTCGCTGGCCCGTCCCGCCGGCCCCGATTCAGGTCTCCCCGTTCGACAAAGGACAACGATGAAGCGTCTCGCATCCTTTCGAGTTTTGTGCGGTCTCGTGCTGTTCGCGGCCGGACTCTCCGTTGCGGTTGCCGCGGAGCCGGCGACTTCGCCCGAGAAGGCCGACGAAGACTTCAAGTTTC
Organism: Planctomycetaceae bacterium; assembly: GCA_013813775.1. GTDB lineage: Bacteria > Planctomycetota > Planctomycetia > Planctomycetales > Planctomycetaceae > JACCRE01. The sequence continues at coordinate 17,471 of JACCRE010000142.1, read as the reverse complement.
AGGGCGAATACGCCGGAACGCTCAACCGCGACGGTGAGCGGACCGAACAGGGCGTGCAGGTGATCGCTCTCGGCGGCGGCAAGTTCGACGCCGTCGGCTATCACGGCGGGCTTCCCGGAGCCGGGTGGGACGGCAGCGACAAGGTCCGCGCTTCCGGCCAGTTGAAAGGCAGCGAACTCGTCATCGCCAATGCCGAGGGCGATGCGAAGGCGGTCATTCGCGACGGCAAGATGACGATCTCGGTCGACGGCAGCGAACTGGGAACGCTCGATCGCGTCGAGCGGAAGAGCGACACGCTGGGGGCCAAGCCGCCTGAGGGCGCCGCCGTGCTGTTCGCCGGTAAGGAGGCCGATCTCAAGAACTTCAAAGAAGGCGCCCGCTTCGAGAACGGCGGCCTGCGCGAAGGCTTCACGAGCAAGCAGGAATTCGACGATTACAAGCTGCACCTCGAATTCATGCTCTCCTACATGCCGGAAGCTCGCGGGCAGGCTCGCAGCAACAGCGGCGTGTATCAACAGGGCCGGTACGAGGTGCAGGTGCTCGATTCATTCGGTCTGGAAGGGGCCGATAACGAATGCGGCGGCGTCTACAAGGCGAAAGCTCCGTCGGTCAACATGTGCCTGCCTCCGCTGCAATGGCAGACCTACGACATCGACTTCACGGCGGCGAAGTACGACGGCGACACGAAGACCGCGCCGGCGCGGATGACGGTCAAGCACAACGGCGTCGTCATCCATAACAACATCGAGGTGCCGGCGGGCACGCCGGGTGGAACGCAGGCGGAAGGCCCGGGTCCGGGGCCGCTTTTCGCGCAGAATCACGGCAACCCGGTCTTCTTCAAGAACATCTGGGTCGTGCCGAAGAAGTGACGCGATCGCACGATGCATCGAACGCGAGATCAAGGCCCACCGGCCGCGCCCGGTGGGCCTTTTTTATTCGACGTCGTATTGCCTGACGATCTGCAGATAAGGGCGAAGCCGATCGAGCGTCTTCGCGCCGATGCCCTTCACGCGATCGAGATCGTCGAGTGTGCGGAAAGGACCGTTGGCCTCGCGATCCTCAACGATGCGGACGGCGAGTGTCTCTCCCACGCCGTCGAGCTGCGCCAACTCCACCCAAGTCGCCGTGTTCGGATCGAGGCGGAAGTTGTAGGGCAGCGGCGTGAGTCGCTCGATCTCGATCTCTCGCGTGCCCCAGCCGGACAGCTCCGCCCAGCGGACGACGAGCAAGACCAGCATCACCCCCGCCAGCATCGTGAAGACGAGGAGATCGCGGTCGGTCAGCCAACAGGTCGCCCACGAGCCGGACGAAGCGGCTTCATTGGCAGGTTGAGTTCCCCTCGAAGCCGCCGGCTCTCCGCCGGAGGGCTTCAACGCCGTTTGCGTACCGATTGGCTGACTCTCTGATTTTGTCTCACTCGGCGCAACCTCGACCGCTTCCGCCATGGCCCGCCTCACGTGATGAAAGCAACTTGAGCCAGCCTAAACTCGCGTTCAAGGCTCTTTCAAGCGGGCGGTGCGAGGCCACGAAAAAAGCCGGCGGAGTCGACTCCGCCGGCCTGGTCTGATCGGTGCGAGCGACGGTCATTCGGGCCGTTCCGCGCTTTTCTGGAGGTCTTCCGCGAAGACGTGCAGCACGAGAACGATTTCGCCCTCGGCCACGTTTGCTCCAGGGCTCGGAGTCTGTTCGGCGACGTGGTATCGCAATGCCGGATTCGCCGTGACCGGCCCCTTATGCAACTTGATCGTCTGATGCCCGCGTCGCTTGAGCACTTCCGTCGCTTCCTTATGGCCCAGGCCGATCAAAGACGGCATCGCGCCCGCCGGAGCCTTGTTCGTCGAAGGAACGACGTCGCCCGCCGTGGGCTTGGCCACGCCCCCGGTCTGCTGGATCGATCCTGCCGGTGGCGGGGCGGGGCCTTGAACCTGCTTGTACCCGAACAGGTTCGGCTTGAAGGGATCTCCCGCGCCGAAGATCTTCAGAATGTTGATCGCGTTGATCTCGTGATCGTTGAACGTGTAGAGCGTGGTTCCCTGACCTTTGTTGTCGAGAAGTCTCACGGCCGTCGGCAGGTAAGTCGTCGCGTCGAGCATCACGTCGGCCTTTTGCCACAGCGAGGCGTCGTTGCGCTGTAGCGGCAGGACTTCGAGATAGATGCTGTTCGGCTGCTGCGAAGCGCGCAGCGTCATGTTGTAGCGCTGCTTGGCCTTCTCGGGCGGAAGACCGAACAGGAACGGCAGCGGCCCATCCATGATGTTCCTGCCGCGATGCTCGGGCGGGATCGGCACGACTTCGAACGTCTTCTGGCTCTCATCGATTCTGACGATCTGCGTGCCGTCGCAGATCCAGCTCTCGCCCACGTCTTCCTTCACCGTGAAGACATTGTTCGTGCCCGGCTGAAGGATCTGCACGCCTTCCTTCACGGGATCGACGTCTAACTTAGCGAGCGCGGGAGGATTTTCGGACGTCAGATCGATGCGGCCGCGATCGGGCGCTTCGTAATAAAACTTGCCGATCGAGATCTTAGCGACCTGGAAGACCGGCTCGAACGTCCAGCGGCGATGCTGCCCTTGCAGCTTTTGGATGTTACCCGTCTTCTTAAACCAGTCGTTGAGGACCGCTTCGAGCTTGGGGTCCACCGCCGGAACCCGCAGCGCCTCGGGGGCGGGTCGTTGTTCGGACTGGTCCGCTTCCGAGTTCTCGAGCCTCGCCTTGCCTTGCTCGGCGAGCGTCGGCGACTGCATCGCGACGACACCGCAGAAAGCCAGAAGAGTGAACGTCGATGGCGTCAACCGGCACATGGTCGGCCCAGTCCTTATTCGCGGGTCGGCGGAGACGGTCGGAAATCGGCTCGCGACGGAGACGATCCAGGCGCGGCCGGAAGATGCACCGACCCGCAAGCCCGGCAGCGGGGCGGGGATTCTAGCGACCGGTCCGATGGCCGCCTATCCCGATTTGCGAAGCGCTCGCCACGAACGCAGCCGGCAAGAAACCCAACATTTCGGCGTCATTCGAGCACGCCGGGGACGTGAAAGTTCGCGTTGAGGGTCAGCAGCGAACCGCGTTCCCGCTCGTGGTCCCATTCGATCACGTTCACGCAGGTGTTCGTCTGCTCGATGTTCTTCGCCAGATTGATGTCCAGCCCCAACAGATGGCTCAGATAGGCGCGGTTGACGACGTTATGAGCGACGACCGCGATCCGCTCGCCGACGTGTCGCCGAAACAGCGACGTGAAGATCGGTTCGGCCCGGGTGAGCACGTTCGCGTAGGACTCGCCGCCCAGATAAGCGACGGTGCCGGGGCTGGCGATGAAGGCGTCGTACTGCTCGCGATGCCGGGCTTCGATGTCGATCCAACTCAGGCCTTCCCACTGCCCGACGTCGACCTCGTGGATCGAATCGAGCGGCGTCGGCTCGAAGGCGTGCCGGCTCGCGATCGCGGTCGCCGTCTGGGCGGCACGCCTCATACGGCTGCAATACACCGCCGCGAGCGGAATGCGCGAGAGAAGTCGCGCGACCGATTCCGCCTGCGACTCGCCTGTCGCGCTCAGCGGATTGTCCACGCCGCTGCCTTGCAGCACGTAAGGGCGTCGTTCGTTCGCCGCCGTCGCGCCATGTCGGACGAGGTAGAGCAGAGTCTTGTGCGACAGGGGTGAAGACGTCATCGGGTGCGCCGATTCCTTGCTCGATGTGATGTGGCGTTCTCGTTCCCACGGTTGGGTGGCACGCCCAGACCGAAGGGATGGGCGTGGCGAGCGCGCAGGGGTCGTCGCACACCGTTCGCCACGCCCTTCCGACGTCAGGGCGTGCCACCCGATCCGTTATTCTTCTCGTTCCCACGGTCCGCCCGTGAGAACATCTTCGATCCGCTCCACGCTGAAACGTTGCCATGCCGAAGCGTGGGAACGAAGCAATCTCGTGAACCATTATCCAGCCTTCGACCCCGCCAGTTTCGCGGCGGTGCGGATCGCTTCGATCATGCCGGTCGCGTCGGCCTTGCCCTGCCAGGCGATGTCGAAGGCGGTGCCGTGGCTCGGGCTGGTTCGCACGATCGGCAGGCCCAATGTGACGTTCACGGCGGTGCCGAAGGCGATGAGCTTGAGCGCGATGTGCCCCTGGTCGTGATACATCGCCGTCAGCCCGTCGAACTCGCCGAGCGTCGCCCGGCGGATGAGCGTATCGGCGGGAAACGGCCCCTGGGCGTCGATGCCGTCGGAACGCGCGGCCCGCACGGCGGGTTCGATGAGGCGTTCCTCCTCGTCGCCGAACAGACCGTCTTCTCCCGCATGCGGATTGAGCGCGCAGACTCCCACGCGGGGCCGCTCGCTGCCCAGTCTCTTCAGGAATCGATCCACGAGTCCGATCGTCGCCTCAATGCTCTTCTGCGACAACAGGCCGGGCACGCTGGCGATCGAGGTGTGCAAGGTCGTATGCGCGATGCCGAGTCCGTAGGGACCATGCACGGGACCGCCCGGCGGCAGGTAGAGCATCATCGCGAAGTCCTTCACGCCGCACCGCTCGGCGAGGATCTCGGTGTGGCCGGGATAGCGAAAGCCGCCCGCATGCAGGGCCGCTTTACTGAGCGGGGCCGTCGCGATGGCATCAATTTCGCTTGTCAGCGCTCCATCGACGGCGGCGATCAGCCATTCGTAGGCCGCGCGGCCGGCATTCCCGTTGATCCGGCCGGGCGGAACCCCCGAGAGCGAAACGCCGAGCGGGTTCCAGACGCCGATGTCCGCCTTGGAACTCACGGCGACCGCCTCGACGAGCGACGAGCATGTGATGACGTTGAGCGCCGCCCCAGTGACCTCGACCGCGCGGGAGACGATCACCGGATCACCCACGATGCACGGGCGGCAGATCTCTCGAACGACAGGAGTTACGACCGCACGCACGGCGACTTCCGGACCGATTCCGGCGACGTCTCCCAGCGTGATCGCGATCCGCGGCTTGTCCAACGCACCCTCTTCGCGCGACGATTTCGCTCGCCGAGGCCGACTCGCGAGCCGTTCGGATTATTCCGGTCGCGCCCGTTCACAACAAGTCGTGCGGGCAAGACGCAACATGGCGATCGCATCGGCAAGTCCGCGAACGACGGGCGGGGTCTTGCCTTCGGGTTTTGGGGGTCGATACTGTGGTGTTGACGGAAGGGAACATTTCGTGTCGTCCGAGCCGACGTCATGTCGCCGTTCCGCAACGCATCACGGGAGACGCTTTTCGTTCGGAGAGTCGATGTCGCGACGCCAGTGCATCGCCGACCGGTTCAAACGGCCCCTCACCGGGCTGGCGGTCGCGGTCTTGTTGCTCGGCGGCGTCCCCCGAAGCGTTCTCGCCGCCGATCGAGCCGAAACGCCGCCGACGCTCGCCGTTTCCGCCTACGAGCCGCTGCCCGACGCGCTCCGCAAGCCGGTGCCGGAATCGGTTGAGGAGTTGCGGGCCATCGAGGAGCGGGTTCGCTCGCTGATCGGCGACCTGCGGGCCGTGACGGTGGGCCTGAGTCGCGGACCGGCGCAGGGCACCGGCGTCATCGTCAGCAATGACGGTTACGTGCTGACGGCCGCGCATGTCTCGGGACCGCCCGGCCGCCCCGTCACGATCATCCGCAACAACGGTGATCGGCTGCAAGGCGTCTCGCTGGGGCGCGACACCACGACCGACGCGGGACTCGTCAAAATCACCAGCTCCGGCACCTGGCCGGTCGCCAAGATCGGAGACATGGACCATCTCAAGCAAGGCGACTGGGTGATCGGAACAGGTCATCCGGGCGGCTTCGACAGCGATCGGCTGCCCGTCATTCGACTTGGCCGCGTCATCGCGAGCATGTCGCGTCTCCTGCATACCGACGTGACGCTCGTCGGCGGAGATTCCGGCGGACCGTTGTTCGATCTGACCGGCCGGGTGATCGGCATTCATAGCCGCATCGGCCCAGGCGCCGAACTGAACTTTCACGTGCCGATTTCGGTCTACTCCGACAACTGGTACTGGATGATCCATTCGGAGGATCGCCCCATCAAGCCGGAGCCGGGCGGTCCGATGCTGGGCGTCGACGGCGACCGCGTGCGGGGCGGCTGCCGCGTGACGCGCGTCTCCTCCAACACTCCCGCGGAAGCGGCCGGGTTGGCGAAAGGCGACGTCATCGTGCGCCTCGACGATCGATACATTCGAAGCCTCGACGACCTGGTCGCCGCTGTGAACCACCACTCGCCGGGACAGACGGTTCTGATCACATACCGTCGCGGCGGCGAAACTCTGACCGCGAAGGTGACGCTCGCCGAGCGGCCTCGGCGCACCGAGCGTCCGCCTTCAAGCGACTGATTCCGCCGGCAGAGCCGGCATCGGAAAGTTCTACGGAGGGGCGAACGATGACCACTCAACATTCAACGGAGAAGACGCCTATGGCTCGCGTCGGCCGTTTTCATCACCGCCTGCGGCGGTTCATAGTTCCCGCCTTCGCGCTGGCGGTCTTCGCGCTGCCGCTGCATGCGACCGCGCAGCCGCTCGCGCCCGACGTCTACAAAGGCGGCGACCGGCTCCTCGCGGCGTTCCGCCCCGTGGCTGCCGACGTTCGGACCTCGACCGTGCGGATTCTGCTCGACGGTGAGCCGGTCGCGCTCGGCACCGTCGTCTCCGAAGATGGTTACATCCTCACCAAAGCGACGCAGCTTCGCGGCGACATCACCGTGCGGCTTCCCAAAGGCGTCGAAAAGGATGCCAAGACGGTCGCCGTGCATGGGCCTTCGGACTTGGCCCTCTTGAAGATCGATGCGACCGGCCTGACCCCCGCTGAATGGACCGAGGCGGAACCCGAAGTCGGTTCGTGGCTGCTGAGCGTGGGCGAAGGCCGCTCGCCGGTGGGCGTGGGTGTCGTGAGCGTCGCGGCTCGCCGGATCGCGCCGCAGCGCGGCGTGCTCGGGATCGAGCTCGAAATCGATTCCACGATCAAAACCGTGTTCCCCGGCAGCGGGGCCGCGGAAGCCGGCCTGCAGGTCGGTGACGTGATCACCGCCATCGCCGGCGAGTCCGTTGACGGCCGCGATGCGCTGATGGGCCGCTTACGTCGCTTCCGCCCCGGCGACACGCTGCCCTTAATCTATCGTCGCGGCGAGAAGGAGCAGGAGGTCAACGCGACGCTCGGCAACGAGCTGACGACGATGATCGATCGACAGGCCCGGCAGAACATGATGGCCGGCCCGCTCTCGGTTCGCAGCGGCGGGTTCGACCGAGCTTTGCAGCACGACACGGTGTTGCGGCCGGAAGACTGCGGCGGACCGGTCGCCGATCTTTCCGGCCGGGTCGTCGGCGTGAACATCGCCCGCGCGGGCCGCGTGGAGACTTACACCTTGCCGACGTCCGCCGTTCGACCCATCCTTTCCAAGTTGATGGCACAGGATCAGCGGACCGCCAACCGTTGACTCGATGCTGCGTCGTCCAATTTTTCGGCCCGGAGACCGTTCGTCTCCGGGCCTTTTTTCTTGCATCCGCTCGATAAATCGTTGCCGCGAAAGCTCTTTCGTACCCGGTTTGTCCTGAAAACTCGGCGACCGCTGCGGTCGCGATCCTCGGAATCTCCGCAACAACCGCTACAGACTGCCCAACCGGCTGACCGATAAGGACTGCGTAACCGTCTCGCGTTGCGGGACGGCGGCAGGGAAACCCGTCGGTCAAAGACCCGCTGGGAAGGGCGTTCTGATGCGGAAAACACGTTGGATCGCACCCGTCTGGGGGATGCTGGCCGCCGCCGCGTTCGGCCAGACGGCGTCGGCCCAGGCTCCCATGTCGCCGCTGGACGCGCAGTTCCCGCCGGTGGCTCCGCCCCCGACGGGATACCCGGGTCAGCCGACCTACACGCCGATCGCACCGGACGCCGCATCGCCCGCCGGCTATCCGCCGGGCATGGAGCCTTGGCCGGCGATCTCGCCGTACGACCACGCGGTCGACACCACGTACAACGATCGCGGCATCTGGTTCCGCGAGATGCTGAACCACAACCGCAAGTACAAACTGACGGCCGAGTTCATCAGCGGCCGTTCGCGGCAGCCGGGCAACGTCGTCGTGGGCGCCGACGTCCTCGCGCTCGACAAGTCGCCGTTCGAGGACGATCTCACTCCCGCGTCGGTCCCCTCGCAGTTCGACCAGGAGTATATCGCCGTCAAGGAGTTCGAGGCCGTTCTGTCGTTCGGTCGGTTCTTTTCCACGGGCGGCGCCGTGACCGGCGGACAGACCGCTTCGATCCTGGCAGATCCGCCGCTCCGTGGCGCGTTCAACGTCAACTCTCAGTTCCTGACGCCGCCGAGCGGCAATCAGCAGGGGGGGCAGGCCGGAGCCGGCCCGATCGACTTCACCTTCCCCACTCTGAAGCAGGGACTCGCGCCGGTCGTCAATCTCAACGGCGACATCACCATCACCGACAGCGCAGACGAAACGCCCACGGACGAGGTGAGCGGCACCCTCTTGTTCACGGCGACCGGCGGCGTGCTCGCCGAGGATGCGGTCACCCGGTTCGGCGGCTTTGACGACATCGTGCATGAGCACAAGCAGAACCCCGCGTCTCCGGGGCTACGCCTCGTCTTCGGCCTTGAAGACGAGGACGAGTCGGGCTTCGACTGGACCGGCTGGTGGCTCAGCGGACAGGAGCAGACCTTCAGCCGCGGCACCGACGATCCCGCTCGACCGCGGGTGACGAACGTCGTGTTGTTCGACTCGGCCTTCACGACGGCCGATTCGCGCGGACTCCCGTCGGATCTGCCGACGTACGAGATCCTCGACTACAACCGGCTCTTCCGGCTGACGCACGAGTCGCAGACGGCCAGCACCGACCTCGCGTTCTATCACACGCCGATGGTCGATTACGGCTGGCTCGTCCTCCGACCGCTGTACGGGGCGAGGTACACCTACGTCGGCGAGAAGTTCAACTTCACCGGTCGCGACAACGGCCTGTTCATCGTCTACGAGGAAAACGGCTCCCCGCAAGACGGCAAAGTCCTTGACGTGAATCCCGGGGCGGCCACTCCGTACTCCCTCTTTCCGTACGAGACGAGCGTGACGTCGGAAGTGCAGTCGCACTTGTACGGCCCGCAGATCGGACTCGATTTGAAGCTCGGCGGCGAGCACTTCACGATCACCAGCGCGGCGAAGACCGGCGTGGTCGCGAGCACCGAAAGGCTCACGCTCGACGGCTACGGGTTCGGCTTCACGGAAGCCTTGACCGGTGAGCGGGTGTTCTTCAGCGACGCGAAAACGCACACCCGCGTCGTGCCGTTCCTCGAGTTCAACGCCAACGCCGAGATCAACATCTTCCCGATTATTCCAGTGTTGAACCGCTCGCCGCTGTTCAAGAACGCCCGCCTGCGGACCGGTTGGTCGGGCCTCGTCGTGGGGAACATGCAGCGGCCGATGGAGCAGATCGTCTGGCGGTCGGAAACGGCCGGCGGCGGCTACATCAAGGAACGCGGCCGCGACGCCTGGTACACCCAATACTGGAACGTGGGCGTCAACTGGACCTTCTGAGCGGCAACCGGAAATGCAAAAAGCCCGCGGGGACATCCCGCGGGCTTTTTTTGTTGCCGCGCATCTCCGACGTCTGTTGAGCCATGTGAATGAGACGCGCTCCGGCATGAACGGGGTGTCGGAAATTCAAGGTTTCCCGCGACACCGTCGGATTCGAGCTGTTACGATGGTCGCACCAGTGACTTCGTTGAGCGAACGAATACGACATGCCGTCACCTCCCCGCCAACGCCGCCATCAAGCCCCCTGGCGCCGCCGCGAATTTCTGCGGGTCGGCTTGGGCGGCTTCGCGAGCCTCAGCTTGCCGGGACTGTTCCAGGCGCGGGCTCAGGCCGCGGCGGCTGCCTCTGAGCCGACCGCCGTCATCCTGGTCTGGCTGCGGGGCGGTGCGAGTCATCTCGACACCTTCGATCCGAAGCCGCTCGCTCCCAGCGAGTTTCGCGGACCGTTCTCGCCGATCCCGACGAACGTCCCCGGCATCGAGATCAGCGAACTGCTGCCGCGACTAGCCGGCATCGCCGATCGTTATGCCCTCGTGCGCTCGCTGTCTCATACGGGCGGAGGTCATCCGGCGGGTTCGTTGCAGGTGCTCTCCGGCGATCCTGACGCGCAAGACAAGCCGGGGCCGCGTTATCCCGACTGGATGACGATCGCGAACCACCTGCGATCGGGTCCGCGACGCGCGCTGCCGAACTATGTCGCCGTCAATCCCGTCGATGCGTACGACAACTTCACGATCGCGGGGCCGTCCTATCTCGGGCCGAATTACGAGCCGTTCGCCGTGCTGGGTGATCCGAGTCGGCCGGACTTCGCGGTGCCGAACATCGGCCTGAGCGACGAAACGCAGCGGCGCAGGCTCAAGGAGCGAGTCTCGTTGCGCGAAGGACTGGACCGCCTGCGGCGAGACGTGGATGACTCGGGTCTGATGGCGGCCACCGATCGCTTCGAATCACAGGCGATGGATTTGCTGTGCAGTGCCGAGGCGCAGACGGCGTTCGATCTCAAGCAAGAACCCGACGCCGTCCGCGAGCGCTACGGTCGCCACCAGTGGGGCCAGCAGTGCCTGATGGCCCGCCGGCTCGTCGAAGCGGGCGTCGAGATCGTGACCACCGAGTTCGACGGACCGCTCTGCGGCCGCGTCGCCAACTGGGACGATCACGCGGTGAACCACCATGTGTTCGACGCGCTGAAATATCGCGCACCCTACTTCGATCAGGCCGTGTCGGCGCTCGTCGAAGACCTTTACGCACGCGGCCTCGACAAACGCGTGCTGGTGATCGTGACGGGCGAGTTCGGTCGCACCCCCCGCATCTCGTACGTCGCCAGCAGCGGCGGAGGAGTCGCGAGCGCAGCGGCGGGAACGGTTCAGCCCGGCCGCGATCACTGGCCGCAAGCCGGCTCGATGCTCTTCGCCGGCGGCGGCATTCGGACGGGACAGGTCATCGGGGCCACCGACGCTCGCGGCGAAGAGCCGGTCGAACGGCGGGTCGGCCCGGAAGACTTTCTGGCGACGATCTATCGCCACCTCGGCATCGATTATCAGAACACGATGATCGAAGACTTCTCCGGCCGCCCCACGCCGATCATCCGCAGCGGCACCGCGATCGCCGAGTTGATGCGGAGGGTGTGAGGGTTTTTCTCGCCCGTCCCCCGATCCCCCGCCTCTCCCGATCCCCCGCCTCCCAAACCGCATTTCCATACAAAACAAGAATCGGAGTGAAGAACACCCCGATTGCTCTTCCCACCCTCCTCTACCTGAGAGAGGTTGGATGCTGGTTCGGGTTTTGAGCGGCGAATCTGCAGTACCGCCGATCATGCGTGCCCGGGCAAGTCCAATTCGACGTGGTGCCCGACCTTGCGTCGGTCCATGGCGTCGAGAGCAGATGACCAAAACCGGGGCCTTTGTCGGCAAGAGCGCTTGTGCTCGAGAGCGGCATCCCCCGGCGGCGGACGTCCACCTCACGCGACGGCGGCGTGCCATGCAGAGTGCGTGATGCGTCGTTCGGCTCGCCCCTATGGGGGTGTCCGACCGGCAAGGGCCGGTGTCGCCGCGTCGAAACGGGCGGGACAGGGGAGCGCGCTCCACTCTTTCCTTGCGGAAAGAGAACGGAAGGACGGGAGAACGGAAGGACGGGAGAACGGAAGGACGGGAGGAGAGAGGAGACACGAGACGGAAGGAAAGCAACCTGAGAACTGACAGCGAAACGCTTCACACCGAGGTCGAGCTATCGACCTGGCGGGGTGATCGTCTAAGATGATCGTATCGCAGGGCCGTAGTACATGAGCGCCTGTTCGTCCGCCGGCGTGGCGGGACGTCGGGCGTGCGACGTCGCCTGCCTTTCCGAAGAGAGTGTGCTTTATCGCTCAGACCAATCCTGCCACGTTCGCCAAACGCGCTCGAGAACACGAGAAGAAGCGCAAAGCCGATGAAAAACGGGCCAAACGCGCCCAGAGGAAAGAGGACGCGGCGACAGCCCGCGGCTCATCGACGAATGATTGACGAACCAGCGGCCCCCGGCCCCGCCCAAGCGGGGCCTTTTTTTGTGTCTGACGCGAACTTCGGGATGTCGATCGGACCTCGCCTCACGCCGTTTGCCAATACCAGGCGGTGATCTGGGAAGTGAGAGCCGCGAGGTTGCCAAGCCCGTGCAGCAACACCGGCAGCATGATGGTTTCACTCTTCAGAAACGCCCAGGCGATGAAGAATCCGCCCAGCAGGTTCTCGGGGCTGGGATTGCCGTAGACGACGTGCAGCAGGCCGAACGTGAAGCCGCTGACGGCGATCGCCTTCCACGGTCCGAACGAAACGATCGCGATGCACAACGCGAACCGGTAGATCGCTTCTTCCAGGACCGGCGTGAACACGCACATGAAGAAGAATCGAGTCAGCAAGTTCTCCGGCGGGGGCGGAGCCGCGGCGTAAGCGGGAAGCGCGCGGCCCGACAGCAGCCAGGCTCCCCAGCCGAGGACGACGAGCAGACCGACGATCGCTCCGATCGCGAGTCCCGCGCGAATCCAGTACCACCAGCCTTGGATCGGTGCGAGACGCAGGCCCAGGCTGCGAGCGTCTCCGTCGGAAAGACCCGAGTAGAGGGCGAGCACGAGCACGGCCAACGTCGCCCGCGCCTCAATCAGGAAACCGTACGATCCCCATTCGGCAATGGCGAGATCCGTTGCGACGATGATCGTTCCGACTAACATCACGGCGATCGAGTGCCGCGGCGAGTGGGCGAAGCCGCTTCCGATGTGAGTTTTCATCCGCGAAGTGGCCCCGTCGTTTGTTCGGTCGCTGAAGGCTACCGCTCGTATGTTCGAGTGTGCAAGATGCCGCTTTGTCGTCCTATCCCCGTGACCTGTGGAACGTGCTGTGACGTCGCCGCGCGAACTCGGCTATCGGATGCCCGCCGAGTGGGAACCTCATGCCGCGACCTGGTTGTCGTGGCCGCATAACGAGAACAGTTGGCCCGGCCGCTTCGAGATCGTCGAACCGGTTTACGCGCAGATGGTGCGTGCGATCGCCGAGTCGGAACCGGTGCGGATCAACGTCGCCGACGCCGCGATGGAACGGCGTGCTCAACGCTTCCTTCAAGCTGCCGGAGCGAGTGGCGAGATCACGTTTCATCATGTGCCGACAAACGACGCCTGGTGCAGGGACCACGGAGCGATTTTTGTCGTGGCCAATTGTGAACAGGGAACGGCGAACAGGGAACGGGAAGCACTGCCGTTCGCCGTTCCCGATTCGCCATTCGCCGCCACGAAGTGGCGCTACAACGCGTGGGGCAATAAATATCCGCACGATCTCGACGATCGAGTGGCGGCGCAAATGGCGTCTCTCCTCGACGTACCGTTGTTCGAGAGGGGAATCGTGCTTGAAGGCGGCTCGATCGACGTGAATGGGGCCGGAGTGCTGTTGACCACCGAGGCCTGCCTGCTGAACCCGAACCGCAATCCCGACCTCTCACGAGAACAGATCGAGAACGAACTGCGCGCCGGGCTGGGCGTCGAGGAGGTCGTCTGGCTGGGCGACGGCATCGCGGGCGACGACACCGATGGCCACATCGATGATCTCACTCGCTTCGTCGCTGAACGCACGGTCGTCACGGTGGTCGAATCGAACCCGCACGACGAGAACTACGCACCGCTTCGCGAGAATCTCTCTCGACTCAGATCCATTCCCATTGGCGGCAAACCGCTGGACGTCGTCGAGCTGCCGATGCCGCCGGCGCTCGTCTACGACGGCCAGCGCGTGCCGGCGAGCTACGCGAACTTCTACATTGCGAATACGTCGGTGTTGCTGCCGGGTTACGATCGTGCGACCGATGCGCGGGCCCAGGCGATTCTCGCCGAGCACTTTCCAACACGCGAAGTCGTCGTCATCGATTGCTCGGATCTGATCTGGGGCCTGGGGGCCTTTCACTGCCTCACTCAGCAAGTTCCGGCCATCTGAAAGCTCGAGATCGGCGTCTTCGCTGCCGCCGTGGCGCATGATCGGATAGTCTGTGGGTCCACTCGTTTCCGCGTGTCGCTGGGAACGAGACGGTCTACAGGAACATTCTGAAGGCGTCAGAACTCCCCTCACCCGCGGCCTCTCCACAGAAGAGCGGGGAGACGACGCGCTTGCGGATCTCAGAGACGATCGAGGACTTAATGGCCCGATGTTTGGTGACGGGCGGTGCCGGGTTCATCGGCAGCCATCTGGCGGGCCGGCTGCTCGACGGCGGTCACGACGTCGTCGTGCTCGACAACCTTTCGACGGGTCGGAAGAGCAACCTCGATCGGCTGATCGATCATCCGCGGCTGCGGTTCGTGTCGGGATCGATCACCGATCCGCTCGCCGCCGCCGAGGCGGCGCGCGGGGCCGAGGCGATCTACCATCTCGCCGCCGCGGTGGGCGTGAAGCTCGTCGCCGATGACCCCGTGCGAACGATCGAAACGAACATCTATCCGACGGATCAGTTGCTGCGTCTCGCGGTGCAGAGCGGCACGAAGTTCTTTCTCGCCTCGACGAGCGAAGTCTTCGGCAAGAACCCCAAAGATCGCTGGAACGAAGAAGACGATCTGCAGTTCGGCCCGACGAGCCGCCCGCGGTGGGCGTATGGCGCGAGCAAGGCGATCGACGAATTTCTGGCGCTCGCGTATCATCAGCAATTCGGACTGCCGGTCGTGATCGGGCGATTTTTCAACGTCGTCGGACCGCGGCAGGTCGGCGACTACGGCATGGTCATTCCGCGATTCGTGGGACAGGCTCTGCGGGGAGAACCGCTCGTCGTGTACGACGACGGAAAACAGGAACGCTGCTTCGCGCATGTGTCCGAAGTCGTCGAGTGCATCGTGAGCCTGATGGAAACGCCTGGGGCGGCGGGACAGGTCTTCAACATCGGCGGCGACGAGCCGATCTCGATGCGGCAACTCGCGGAAGAAATCGTGCGTCGCACGGGGAGCGCGTCGAAGGTCGTCTTTCGACCTTATGATGAAGCGTACGGGCATCGTTTCGAAGACGTGCGACGGCGCGTGCCGGACGTGTCGCGACTCGAACGCACCATCGGCCGCAAGCCTTCGCTGCCGCTCGGCGAGATCCTCGACGACGTCATTCGCGCGACGCGCGAGACGATCGCCGAATCGGAGTGAGAACGAGAGGAAACCCCTCTCCTCTCGGAAGAGGGGCAGGGGTGAGGGAACGAAGCGGCGGCAACATCTTGCAGGCCGGGCTGAGACTTCGACTCGCTGGACGAACCGGCACAAGCACAAGCGACGTACCAGACATCCCCTCACCCCCGGCCCCTCTCCCCAGTGGAGAGGGGAGGTGGTTGAGGACGTGTTGATTTATGGCCACATCGACATCATCCCGCACCACGTTACGCCGGCCGATCCCGAGCGACGCGACACTCGTGTGGCTCGCGAGCGAGCGGGCGGCGCCGTTGTTCCGCACGCTCGATCGTGCGAAGGCCTTCGGGCCGCTCGTCGCCTTACTGGCGATGCTGCCCGCGATCCTCGCGACGTTCACCGAGGTGCTGTCGCCCGTCGATGCGGCGTGGGGATTGCGGGCGCTCGACGTCACTGGCGCGGCTCTTCCGCCGGAAGCGATGGCGATCGTCGAGGCTGTCTGCCCCGGCGAGCTGGTGCGGCCGGGTGCGTTGCGGCTGTCGGCCGCAATGATGCGACTCATCGATCCCTCGAAGCCGATCAGCGGCTCGATCGCGTCGCTCTCCGGCGGCGTCTTTTTGATCGGCGCGACGTGGCTACTGGCGAAGAGCCTGTCGGGCCGGCGATTCGCATTCTGGACGGTCGTGCTGGCTGCCTTTCATCCGACGCTGACGGCGCTGTTGCTCTATCCCGTGCCGGTGACGGTCGCGCTCGCTCTCGCCGCCTTGGCTTTATGGGGGCACTCGAGCCTCGACCGCAAACCGCTGGGTGCCGCGCTTGCATGGGCTGCGGTCGTGAGTGCGACGGCACTCGGCCTGTGGCTCGTCGGAACTCCCGCGTTGCTGGTGCCGGCGGTGATCGCCGCCGATGCGGGATTTGCCTATGCATTGTCAGGACGAACACCCGCTGTGACGCGGCCGCCTCGCGGTTCGGCGACGCTCGGTGAAATCCTCGTGCGGCGACTGTCGGCGGTGCTCGCCGGCATCCTGGTCTGGGCGGTCGCCGAGCAGGTGCTGACCGATGCGACGCCGTCCATCGCGACCGCCGAAACCGCGGCGGGCGAAATCGATCTCTCCGAAACGGCACTCGAGTCCGCAGAGGTTCCGATCGTCGGTCCGTTATGGGGACTCGCCGCGATCGGCACGGGGCGGTTGTTTCGCATCGTGAATCGTCGCGCCGCGGCTCGCAGCGCGCGGCCGGTGCCGCGGCTGTTGTTGGTCTGGTTGATCGCGGCCGGTGTGGCGGCGCTGTCGTGGGGCGAACCGTCGGAAACGCGATTCGATCCCGGCAACCGCTACTTCATCGCTTTCGCGTCGCTCCCCTTGCTCGCGGCAGCGGCCTATGGAATCGAAGAGGCCGCGCGACGGACGGTGAGTGGCGCCTGGGTGCTGCTGGCGGTCTCGCTGCCGCTGGCGGTTCGGCTGGGCAGCATCATGGCCAGCCTGAGTTCCGACGGACCCGCCGTCTGGGTCACGCTGGCGATCGTCGCGGCGGCGGTGACATGGCTCGTCGCGAAAGTCCTGCCGGCGGTCGTGCCGATGCCGGGGCTGCGTCGCGGCGTGTTGATGGGCGCGATTCTCACCGTGATCGCGGTCGACAGCAGCGACGGCCTCGCGGTTCTGTTTCGCCCGGCCGGGGGCGATGACGTCTATGGACATTTGAGGGCGCAGCTCGCCGCCGAGGAAAACATCGATGCCGTCGTCTTGCTGGCCGATGCCAGCGCCGCGCCGGAACTGGTCTTCGCATTGAGGTCGTCGAAGCCTCACGCGGTGATGGAGATCGCGCCGACATGGGATGAAGCCTCGATACGACTCGACCGGAGGCTCGGCCAGAATCCGCGGCGAACGCTCGCCGCCGTCTGGGGATTGCCCGACACGACGGGGGCCGCGGCCGCGGAGGAATTGCGTCCGATCGGCGAGCCGTTGCTCTTCAAAAGCCGCGAACTCCTGCTGTATCTGTCCGACGGCGCGATCGAGAGCGTTCCTTAGCGCGCGAAGAGTGGTCGCAGGATGAGCGGAAAATCCGCTTGACGGCCAAGAAGGGCGTGACTACATTCCGCCCGCCTTGGCGACGAGCGACCGGCGACGCAGGCCGATCGCGCGGAGCAACGAGGCGGAAGACACACGGCCATCGCCCCCGGAAGTGGTTGGCGTCCTTCGCCCCCCTGGGATTCCGCTGCTTCCGGGTTTATTCGCCACCGGCCCGTCGCGTTTGCGCCGGGCCGGTGGTGTTTAATGGTGTCTGGTGGAGAGGCAACATACCCTCGACCCTCACTCCCCGAACGCGTCGAGCTTCCCCAGCACGACGATCCCGGAATCCGAGAC
>JACCRE010000124.1 GCA_013813775.1 Planctomycetaceae bacterium | reverse complement strand
TGCGGTCGCGTGGCATCGCTCGCTCCTTCGGTCACGATCCTCCCGGCCGACACCAGCACAGCAGCATACCGACACCACCACAGCTTGCGGCCCTTCAATTCCCGTCCGCAGAAGTGGCGGAGAGCCGGAAAAGTCACTTCCCATCGCCATCTCGGGGCGTTCCCCCCGGGCCTTTGCGAAAGCTTTCCCAATCCGTTTCGCAGCCGGCGAACAACACCGGAGCCGCCGCGACAAAGCGGACCAGCGGCGGGTTCACGCTGTAGACGTCGAATCGCCCGAATCGCCAATAGCTGATTCCCGCCACGAGATGGGCGGGCTCGTTATAAGTCGGACTATGGACGACCGCTCCATAGCCGAGCAAACCGGCATGCACCACGAGCAGTACCGGCACACACCACATGCTCGAGCGGGCCGCCATGAGTTCGACCGAGTCAACCGCTCTCGCAGGACCGCGGACGGCACTATTGTTCGCCATGACTTCTCTCGCGTCGCGGACGACCGATCCCGGTCGCGCGTCAATTTCATTGTTGCGTGGGAGAGGCGATGTAAAGGTCTTGACCGAGCCGTCATGCTCTTCTGACGTAAATTGCTTCGACCGCGATTGATGATCAGGATCAGTCGCGGCTGACGGCTCCGGCGAGATCACCGACAAGACCATCCGCCGCGGTCGAAGCGTTCCCGCCACAACCCGGCCGTCTTCCGCGAGGTGCCCAGTTCGAGGGCGACGTCCTTGTTCCTCATCCCCTCGGCCGCCCTAAGCACGATCTTCGCCCTGAGCACCAATCGCGCGGGCGTCGAACGCCCCCGCGCGAAGCGCCGCAGCGTCGTACGCTCGTCGTCCGTCACATCGATCGCCGGAGCCGTTCACATGCGTTCGTTCCTCCCTGGAAGACACAAACACCGGCCACCAAAAAAGGTAACGCTATTTCGGGGACACTACACTAGCTTGCCGCTCGGATGCGGTTCAATAAAATCGTCTTTCGACAGCGTGCTGTGACGCTCAATGCCCCAATAATCTGCGATGCCGAAGAGCGCGTCTCGAGTTGGCCTGCGCCGAGATTGATTTCGTTCGGCGGCTGGTTCGCGCGGGACATGACCTCGTCCCTACGGTCAGCCGAACGCCGCACAAACCCTGGCGGCACCTTCTTATGCCTTTGCAGTCCAACAGACTTGATGGTTTCCTCTGACACGCCTTTCGCACCGTGCCGCTTGGGCTGATGAGACATCGATGACTCCCTTCCAAGACGAATACAGTCGGATTGGATCCAGCCGCGTCTATTCGGCGGTTTCCGGCTTCCGATCCACGTCGACGTCAACGTTGACGTCGGTGCGGCGGACTTCATCGACGATTTCCCGGCTCTTCTTCGCCGTCTTGTCCGCGATGCCCTTCGCCGCTTCGGCGGCCTCGCCCGTGTCCTCCCGCACATGCTCGGTGTTGAGAGTCACGGATGGCTTTCCGCCAACGGAGGTGAACGTGAGCCAGCCGAACAGGACCATGAGTGCCACGACCACCACAGCGATCAGTAACGCCTTCATCGATGACCTCCTTAATGGAACCTCGGCGACAGGACGACAAGCGTAGCGAGCGAAAACCAAGACGGGCGGCGCGCCTGAGCGTGAAGCATCAGGCACGTCGCCCGTCTGGAGAACGTCTTCGCCGACTCAAGCGGCGGTCATCCGCAGGTCGTTTAGACTCGCACTCGTCGTCCCGCGATCAGCGAGACCACGAACAGCACGAGGAAGACCACGAACAGAATCCAGGCGATGCTTGAAGCGGTGCCAGCGACGCCGCTGAAGCCCAAAACGCCGGCCACCAAAGCGATGATCAGAAACAGGATTGCCCAGTTCAACATAGCTGTGTCTCCAGATTGTCGCGGCGGTCCAGAGGCTCCGGCACGCGGTTGTTGTCCGGATAGGACGCGGCCGCGCGGCCGTCGCTCCGTTTCCGGCGTCGTGAAAAAACGCCTCATGCCGACGCCGCAAGCGACGGCATTCGCCTCGAAGAACTCGTCTCAGCCGACGACCAGCACGGCACCGACGGCGGAAAGCACCGCCATCACCGACATCCAGTTCGCCACTTGGTCGCGAAGGCTCGTTTCGCCAGACATGGCGTGAGTCCTTGCTGGTGTTGAGAACTCCGAACTTCTTACCTGCGACCACCGCAGGCTTGTGTATGGAAGAGCGATATGCAGGCTGCGTGCCAAGGCGAAGCGACGAAGTCGCGAACTCCGTAAGTGCAACAAAGTCAACCAATTAGTGTAAGGAGCGATTCTGCCAGACGTGTCGCTGCCTGCGATCCCGCATGGGCTTTTCGCCGGTGACGAGATCGGTGCCGTTCACGCTGGTCTTTATGCGACCAGCGCTCAGCTCCTCACAAGGGTGTCATCGTGGCGCGATTGTCGTCGTCGGGCCGACTGCATCGATCGTCACGAAAGCGAACACACGATCAGTGTCGCCGGGGGCGGCAGCGGCTTGCGGAACATCGAACACGGCGGATTGGCCGACTCCGACGAAGAGCTCCGGCCAATCGATCTTCCCTTCGTCGCCGACGTACGGGTACGTCGTGACCATCGCACCACGACCGTCGGAAGCGGCCCGAATCACGGCGTTGAGACCACGATGGTTCGCTTCTCGTGACTCGTCCTGCGTCGTCCACGCGTACACGACGTCGCGGTCCGTCAGATCGTATTCGGCCGTATGATTGCGATCTTGGCTGTCATGCTTCCGCCAGGTCTTCCACAAACGCTTCGCGGTTTCCGCGGAGACGACTTCGGCTCTGCCCCGCGCCGGCGATGCGTCGCACTCCGGCGGCAAGTGAAGCAGCCGAACCGTCACTCGTAGGCGCGACCGTCCAGGATGCCGCAGCACCGCGAGTTGCTTCTCGACGTCAGCGAGCATGTCCGCATCGTGCCGCACTCGCAGAATCTGCCGGCGGTCAAGCCATTCGATTTCGCTGGAAGGTCGCCAACGCCGAACGCCCGTCATGCGTTTGAGCAGTCGGATCAACTCGGCGGGATCTGCGAAGGCCGGAGCTTCGTTCGGAGGACCATTGATGAGATCGGCCGCAGGAAAGTGGCGAGCCGTAAATGACTTTGGATCGCCTTGGCGAACGTTTCGCGTCGCACGAGCCTTGGAGCGGAACTTTTGCGTTCGTGAATCGCGAGGATTCCCGTCTGACGAATCCAAACGGACAGACAAAGTGAACGGCGGCTCCGATTTCGGGTCCGCTGGCTCCGCAGCCTCAATCGCTTGCAGATCGGCGGGCCGTTCGTGGGCGACGGCAAGCAGCACGGCCCCGACGATCAGCACCGCCAAGATTCGTTGATCTATGATCGCTCCACCACGACGTCGGGTGCCCTACCGGATGAATTGCCCTCAAGTCATGACGGCACTGCGTGAAAGAACTGACGCACTTCGCAAATCGATCGTTCCACGAAAAAGTTGCTGGTGCGACAGCTTGCGTGCTCCCCACAATTGTCGATAAGCCGCCGTGGCCTGGCGGGTTGAGTGAATGGACTGGCTTACCGCGATGACCGCAAAAATAGTCGAGCGCAAGGAGCCTGCGGTGAAGATTTATCCAATGCGATCGATCTATCGCGAGACTGTGAGGGTCAATCGAATCAGGCTCAAGCGTCCTCGTCCTCGTTGGCAGGTTCCCAACCAATCCGCTCGCCCCACTTGTCTGTGACATTAAACATGACCTCGCAATCGCAATATCCTCCGTTGGCTTTGAGCCAGCCAAGCGTCGGTTCTGTCGGCAGCGCTCTGTCGCGGAGATATTCGGTCGTTAGACGGTGGCTGTGGTCGCATGGCGGCGGATTTGGGCGGTCGAGCCAATCAAACAAGCCTCGGACAGCCTCCCGAGAAATCGGCGGCTCGTCACTGCTTATTTGTCTTCGAAACCACTTGAACATACTTGCGTCCTGCCGCGTAATCGCGTGAGAAATCACTCTCTGGCCAAAGGCACTTGCGCTTTGCCCGACAGGTAACCGATGAGATCCCGCACTTCCTCCGGTGACAGACGATCGAGCTGGCCGTTCGGCATCAGCGAGAGTTCGGTGGCTCTGATTTCCTCGACGTCGGAGGCATCGAGAATCTGCTTGTCGGTGGCCGTTTGCAGCGTGAGGCGGTTTTCATTGCGGTCGGCGATCACTCCCGTCAGCACGCGGCCGTCCTTGAGCACGATCACCGACGACCGATACGCTTCGGGCACCGTCGCGCTCGGGTCGAGCAGGTTTTCGAGCAGGTAATCGAGGTTCGCGCGATTCGAGCCGGTCAGGTCAGGACCGACGGCCGTTCCCTCGCCGTAGAGCTTGTGGCAGTTCGAGCAGAGCCGATTGTAAAGGCCGCGCCCGTTCGACACGTCGGCCTCGGCGAGCACGTCGGGCGAGAGTTCGCCTCGCATGCGTTCGATGTCGGCGCGGATGATCGCCGGCGTGGTGCGAATCGTGCCCCAGACTTCGCTGAGCCGCTTCGCGACCTGCTCGCTGCCGAGAGACGACATCTGTCGCGCGTCGGAGGCGGTGACCATCTCCTTCGGCACCTCTCCCTTCTCGACTTCATCGAGCAGAGCCAAGGCCCACGGCTCGCGAACGGTGAGCGCCGCGACGGCGTCGGGACGGGCGTCTTTCGGCAGTCTCCAGAAGTTCTTGAGCAGCACAGCGGGCGTCTCTTCGGCACCGATCGACGCCAGTCCCCTCACAGCCGTCGCTCCGACAGAGCGATCGGTGACGAGACTCTTCAGCAGCTTCGCGAGATCCTGCTCGCCGGATCGGATCAGCACATCGAGCGCACCGCGTCGCGCGTTCGGATCGGCCTGTGCGTCGGCAGCGACGTTTTTGAGAGAATCCATGGTGCGACCGTCGCCGAACACGACCGCAAGCTCTTTGGCCGGCGTGGCCACGGCGAGTTCCTTGGCACCGACGAGTTCATCGCGAAGCTTCTCCCAGCCCGCCGGCGGTTCGATGCGTCGTGCGCCACGCAGCGCCGCGGCGATGCCGTGCAGCACGTCGCCGCGGTCAGCGGGAGTCGTCAGTCGTGCGAGCAGATCGATGAGCTTCGGCAGGCTCTGTGGATTCTCGTTGCCGAGACCGGCGATCCGTCGGGCGATGTGTCGACGCAGGATCGGAATCGGCGTCGTCTCGGCGAGCCGGATCGCGCGATCGACGCCCGTCGGCACAAGCGGTTCGAGGCCGTACCAGATCATTAACGGCAAGTTATGATCGGTCGCGTCTTCACCATGCGTCGCAAGGGTCTCGGCAATCTGCCAGCGAGGCTCGCCCTCGAGCCGCTGCATGGCGGAGGCGAGGTGCAGGCGGACGAAAGGCGATTTCTCCGAGCGGGCAAGGCGAACGAGTGGTTCGGCGACTTCCAGCGGAACGGGAAGCGTTTCGGTGAGCAGCCGGATCACCCAGGCTCGCGTGTCGGCATCGGGATTTTCCAATCGAGCGAAGAGCGTTTCTCGCTCGACGCCGCCGGTCACGTGCAATGTCCACAGCCGATCGAGCTTTCTGTTGGCCGGAGTCGCCTCGTCCAACGGAGTGGTTGGCCTCAAGAGTGAGTTGACCGTTCCGCCGACCGCCGACCGTTCTTGCAGAAGCCGTCGTGCTCGCCGAACGTGCCATTGATTCGGGTGATTGTTGACCAGTTCAACAAGCTCGGCGTCCGACTGGTTCGCGAGATTGAAATCCTTCGCCCGCGGTTCCGGAGTGCCGTGCGTCACCTTATAGATGCGGCCGCTCGTTCGGTGCACACCGTCGTGGTCGTGGCACTCGCCGAGATCCGACCAGTCGGTGACATACACGCCGCCGTCGGGTCCGTAAGCGAGCGACACGCCGCGGAACCAGGTTTGATTCGCGAAGAGCACATCCTTCGCGTGCTTCAGGACATAGCCCGAGCCTTCGCGAACCGGCACGTCGTGATTCACGCGCCGGCCGTGCGTGTTGCACATGAAGAGACCGCCGCGGTACTCCTGCGGCCAGTTGTCGCCCAGGTAGATCATGCCGCCGCAGTGGGAGTGGCCGCCCCCGAGTGCATCGGCTCCATTGGCCCCTTCACGCGAGGCTTGCCACTCGCCGGTCGAGTCCCAGTGGTAGTGATCGGCATGCTGGTCGATGAGTTCGTAGAGATGCGGATTGAAGTCTTCACCGTACATTCGCTTGTAGTGCGCACCGGGAATGGCATGCCACGCGTGGCCGGTCACGTTGTTGGTGAAGAAGAACTGCCCGTTCTCGTCGTAATCGAGACCCCACGGGTTCGTGGTTCCGCGGCAGACGACCTCGAAGACGTGCCGGGTGGGGTGATAACGCCAGATGCCGCAATTCAGCGGAATCCGTTCTGATTCGGGAGTGCCGGGCATGCCGGGAAGGCTTGTCGCGAGAATGCCATGCCGACCGTAGAGCCAGCCGTCCGGTCCCCAGATGAGACCGTTGACGACGTTGTGCTCGGCCTCGAGCGTGAACCCGTCGAGATGCACGACGGGTTCGGCGTCGGGCACATCGTCGTGATTCGCATCGGCGATGTGGCTGAGCGTGCCGTCGTGCAGCGCCCACAGGCCGTCGAAGCCCCAGGCGAGGCTCGACAGCATCCATCCCTGATTCCAGAAAACCTTCCGCTCGTCGAAGCGACCGTCGCCGTCGGCGTCGTCTAGGATCAGCACGCGATCGCGATGATCGCCGTCGAACTCGTGGCCCGTGTAGGTGTAGCACTCGGCGACGAGCAGCCGACCACGATCGTCGAAGTCGATGGCGATGGGCTGAGCGACGTCCGGCTCGCCCGCGAAGAGTGTGACCTTGAAGCCATCGGGGACCGTGATCGCCGCGGCGGCTTCGGCCGGACTCGGCGGATGCTCTCCAACTCGTTGCGAATTGACGATGGGAGGGAAGTCATCGGCTCTCGAAGTCGAGCTTGTGCAAAGCGGCAGAACGAGCAGAAGGCGAGGTAACCGGCGAATCACGGCATAAAACATAGCGAGGTCATCGAGAGAGCGCGGAAAACAGAACACAAAGCGTCCGCGAAACTACCGACTCAAACGAAGCCGAACAAGCGCCGAACGCGATATGCTCAATGCCGCTTCCAAACGGACGGATTCGCCCTGAGGGTAAGAGGTTGGAAGACTGATCCGATGCCTGCTCGCAATGTTCCGGAGGTTTCCGATGAAAGACCGCCTGCTTACGATTACTCTCTCTGTCGCCGCCACGCTTGGTCTGATCGAAACGCGAATCGATGTGCCGCGGGAGCTGGACGTCGATCGCCTGATCGTCCGCAAAGAGCTGATCGTCTCCGATACCGGTCTGCCTTGGGAGAAGGGTTTTGAGTCGCAGCAGATCCCGCGTGGCATTTTCGCCAAGTCACTCGGAGACGGCGCGGGAGGGCTGTGGGTCCGCAGCCGTTTGATCAAGGGCGAGATCGATGATCCCTTCGACGATCGATTCCACGCCCTCGAACGCGACGGCAGTTTGCGACAGGCTCCGGGTCATATCTCGTGGAACGTGTGGCTCGACGGCGCTTGGCGGCAAATGGCGATCGTGCAAGGCGAGGGCCTCGAACTTTCGGAAGTCCCTCGCGAGAAATGGGACGGCGGGACGCATCCCGGTCGGCTTCGGTTTCAGACCTTCCGGCCGGGGCATAGCGAGCCACTGACCGACGCTCTTATCGGACAGGGCATGATGTCTCTCGGGGGAGGCGGCTACGGCGGAGGCGGCTTACCCGCCCCACGCGACGTGCTGCAACTTTGGGGAGGCGAAATCCATACGGCGGCCATCCCGGTGCCAGCCCCTCGAGCGTCGTCGCTGACGACGCAAGTGGGACACACGATTACGCACTCGTCGCGGTCGGACCACAGGAGACGTCTCTCCGGCAACCCGCGCCAATGGACTGGCAACGCTGCGATGGGACAGCGTGCCCGGAGCCGACGCCTACATTGTGGTCCGCGACGGCGAACCGATTACCGGCCCGCTGCGAATTGAAGGGTCGAGCAAAAAATGGACGGAGGAGGGTCTCTAGCTAATTCCCGTCACTGACAGGCGGCCCAGCCGTGGCAAAATGCTTCAAAAAAGAGGGGTGGCATACGGGACTCGAACCCGCGACCTCCGGAATCACAATCCGGCGCTCTAACCAACTGAGCTAATGCCACCGTAACGAGTAACGACGACTGAAAATACCGCTGGTCCGACAGTCCGGCAAGGCTGGAAGCAGTACGTCCGACCGTGGTCGCCGCATGCGAGAAGAGCTTCGGACGAAGGCGTTGGCTGAGTGACCGACGACGGCGTTTGCAAGTTCGGAGTACTCTGCCGAAAAGACACCTTTGATCGCTTCGCGACCGATCGATTGGCACGCAAAGAATCAGTGTGGTTGATTATAAATCAGTAGTTTCACGGATGCTCTATCAGCCTGCACCCGGCGTTTATGTCTCAAGTCCTTTGTAAATATGATATTGTGTCGTCATTGCCACCTTGTGATGTTCCGTTGGCCTAGAAGTTGCTCTATGTACGCAATAACACAGGGAGGTGGGTACGCAATAACACAGGGAGGTGATATGCTCGTTCTGACACGGACAGTTGGCGAAGAATTGATCATCAACGGCAATATCCGAGTGCGCGTCGCCGAAATCAAAGGTGGACGTATCAAGCTCGCGATTGAGGCTCCCCGCCAAGTTGGAGTCCGCCGCTCAGAGGTGACTGTGCCCGCGACGCCTGATCGCCAGGAAGCCCTTGGCGCTGCGTGAGATGACTAGGCGAGTCGGCCGCCGTTCCTTCGCTTGGGAGCAGGTATTCTATCCTGCGGCCCGGTCCAGCGTGAGAGACGAGTTTCCGCGGCTGGCGAGCGTCATCGGTAGGATCGACTGGTCGATCAAGCGAATCCGCAGGTCTTGCTGCGGGAACGCAATTTCGATGTCGGCCTTTTTGAACTCCGCAGCAATGGTCGTGTTAAGCGAGTGGATCGCGTCAAGCCGGCCTTCCAAGCTTGGTAGGAAGCAGCGCAACACGAAGTTGAGCTTGCTGTCGCCGAATCCTTCAAAGACGGCCATCGGCGCAGGGTCTTTGAGCAGCAGCGGATGCTCATCGCAGATCCTCAGCAGGATCTCGCGGGCTTTCTCGGTATCGGTGCCGTAGGCGACGCCAACGTTGATCGTGATGCGATTCACAGCGTCGCTGAGCGTCCAGTTCAGCACACGACCGGTGATGAACTCTTTGTTCGGCACGATGAACTCT
Organism: Planctomycetaceae bacterium; assembly: GCA_013813775.1. Classification (GTDB taxonomy): domain Bacteria; phylum Planctomycetota; class Planctomycetia; order Planctomycetales; family Planctomycetaceae; genus JACCRE01. Next base: position 16,496 of record JACCRE010000124.1, on the reverse strand, counting down.
TTGCGGTCCCAGTTCGTGATCGTCGTGGCCCGCATGCGAATCCGCGAAACGCTGCCGGTGACGTCGTCGATGGTGACGATGTCTCCGACGCGGATCGGTCGCTCGAAGAGAATGATGAGTCCAGAAACGAAGTTCGCGAAGACCTCTTGAAGGCCGAAGCCCAGGCCGACGGTGAGAGCGGCCGCGAGCCATTGAACGTTCTGCCAGCGCAGCCCAAGCCTATTCGTTGCCATGAGCACGCCGACGATCACGATCGTATAGCAGGCGAGTCGCGTGGCGGCATATCGCGTCGCGTTGTCGACCGGCAGCCGGTTCAGCACCGACATTTCCATCAAGCCCGGCAGGTTGCGCGACGCGAGAAACGTGAAAATCGCCAAGGCGATCGCCAGCCCGAGGTCGAGCGTGGTGACCGATGCCGGTCCGGGCATCGGGTCTTCGGCGGCAAAGGTCTTCACCGAGGTTGGCACTCCCGCGATCGGGAGTGCGCCGACGACTCCAGAAGAAGGAGTGGCTGCCGCGGCATGATCGCTTCCTTCCGCGATTTGCCAGAGCGGACGGTCGAGAAGTCCGATCGCAGGAAGCGTCTCGGCCCAGATCATCGCCAGGCCGATCGCCGAGAAGCCGAGGACGACGATGTCGACCAGTTTCCGCGTCTGCATCGTGCTTTTCGTGACGTCCGTCTCTTCGACGGCGGGCGGCTTTGGCGTGCCGGTCGTGTCTTGCGAAGCTTCTTCTGCCGCCGCGGCGCGCCGTTGATACGCCTGATCGAGCACCAGCCTGCGTCTCGACAGCACGACCCAGCGCACCGCAAGCGCTCGGGCGAGCACGATGCCTGCCACGAGCCACAACGTCCACGACAAACGCTCAGCGACTTGAATCGCGGAGTAATGGAAGCCGACGGCCGACAGCACGGCGAGCGCCAGCGGCACCGCGACCGCGCACGAGTACCAGAGGTGCCGTAGACGGATGAAGAGGCTGCCCGGCGATTCCACAAGGAACGCCTTCGAGAACTCGCTGTTTCCCGAGAGTAGTCGGTGCAGCGTCGTCGCCGCGAGGAGCATGCCTCCGATGAACAAAACCCGCTCGGTCGACGTCCCGCCCGCCAGCGGCAAGAAGTCATGTGCGAGCACGGCGAGGAACGTAACCGGCATGCCGACAGTCTTCATCCACGTCAGCACGCGGCGCAGGTGCCCGACGGCGCGCGCCGGCCAAGCGAAGTGCGCTTCCGCGAGTCCCATGTGCCGGCAGGACTCTCGAAGCAGCTCCACCGGAAAGAGCACCGCGGCGCAAACCGCCAGTGCCGAGCCTACCGATTGCACGAAATTCGTAGGATCGACACCTTCCGCGAGCCGCCAGGAAAACAGCAGGAGCGCAGCGGGAGCCGTAATGGCCGACATTAACGTCAGCGCCGCCGCCTGGCCTGTCGGTCCATAGCGCAGAAACCCCCGTTTCGACGCGCTGACCCCAAGTGCCCGCAAACGCGGGCGGATGCTCAGTCGCACGTAGAACAGGGACAGGACCGCCAGCACCGTCGGCCAGAAGGCGAACGGATGCTCAAGCGGATCGGTCGCCAGCACGCCCAAAACGGTCCACCAGCTCGCGGTCGACAGCAACCATGTACGACTCTCGGTGTCGGCGGCGACGATCTTCAGCGAGAGCGGATCGGTGCTGCGAATCCACAAAATGCGTTCGTTGATGTAGTGCAGATACTCTTCGCAGGACTGGAGATACCGCCGATCGACCGTATCGAGTTCCAGCAGAGCCTCGAAGTAGCGCTCGGAAGAGCGCTTCAGTTCCGTTAGCAGGCTGCGTCGGCTCGCCAGCAGCTCTGCGGCCATACGCTCCAGCTCCACGCATTGCTCATAGCTCAGTTTGGCCTCGGCCGAGGCCTCGCGAACGATCGCCCGTGCATCAGCGAGGTTTTTCAGATCATCGGCGTATTCCCACGACGACAGTCTCGCCTGATCGAGGAGTTCCTGCCGCGCGTCGAGCTGGCGTTCCATTTCACGCAGGTTCGGAAACTGCGATCTCTGCTCGCGCAACAAAAGCCCGATCGGACGGGTCAGACCGATGTCGGCCTCTTTCATCCGTACATCGGCGAACTTCGATTGCTGACGTTCGAGGCGTTCGCGCGTTTGCTTCGCATCACGATCGATGCCCTCGATCTTGGTCGAGAATTTGCGGCTTTCCTCGGCGTCGAGACGGTTCTGTTCGGCGAGCGGCTTCAAGAGGGGGTGCGCGAGCATTTTCTGCTGCTCGGCCTGCCGGATCTGCTGTTCGGCATCGAGGCGACGACGGGTGTTGACCTCGTCAGACAACCGCTTGACGATCGCCTCTTCGCGAGCGAGCCGCTCGCGCGTCAGGTTCTCGGTGTGCGTCAACAGGCTTGCGCTCTCTTCGGCCGAATACTTCGCCAGCTCGAACTCGGCCGCCGACAACGCTCGCTCAAACGCAATCAAACGCATTGAGGCATCGAGCCGCCGGGCTTCCGCCAGAGCGACGGGTTCTCCAGCTTGCGCCGGAAGGTTCGCCTGTTGCCGGAGTTCTGCGCGTTTCGACTCGGCTTCCGCTTGCATCCTGCGGATTTCCGTCCGGCGATCGGTGCGTTGCTGACGCTGAGCTTCAATCTCTTTCAGTTTCTGCTTGAGGATATTGAGTTCGGCGTCGCGACTCAGGCGTTCCGCGTCGAGCTCTTCAAGTGACTTGTCCTGCAGCACGTCGACTTGTGGGGCTTGAATCTCGCGTTCCAGTTCGGCCCGAAGAGCGGCGGCATGCTCGGCTGCCGTTCTGGCGTCTTGCTGAAAGCGTTCGGCGTTTGCTTTCGCGTCGTTGATCTTCGTCAGCTCGCGCAGGGTCGACCGATATCGGTCGGCGACCTTCAGCTTCGTGTCGGCGTCGAGCTGCATCGACGTCTCGGCCAGCTTCAGACTTTCCTGAAGCGATTCGGCCGTCAGCGCCGACAGGCTCGCTTCATCGAGCGTCTGACCTGAAGCCGCGATCGCCGACACGGCGGCGACAACAGTGAAAGCACACCGAGCAAGCGTCACGGCCGTGCATCGAGCGATCGTCGAGCGAGTATCCATTTGCCCCTCAGACTTCCACAAATCCCGGGCGCAGTGAGACCGTCGCCCCGGCGCGGGCCCGAAGGCTAGATGCGCCGCCGGACTGCGTCAACGCGGGTCGCCGACGCGGCGACGGTTGCGACGGTAAGCTGGGTAACTACGATGCTTCGTTGTGGACCCGCCGCGTTCTCCCTTCGCTCGCACTTCGCCAGGAGACGTACCTTGAAGACGCTTGCAGCCCTGTTCGCTATCGTCCTTTCCGCAGCAAATCTGGCGGCTCAGGACACGACGAACTTCCCGCTTTTGGGTGAAGTCGTACGCAGCAGCCCCGCACTCGATGAACTCATTGCGGCCGATGCGAAGATTGAAGTCATCGCCTCGGGCTTCGATTGGACGGAAGGCCCGCTGTGGGTGCCCGACGATCAAGGCGGAAAGCTGCTGTTTTCCGACATCCCGAAGAACTCGATCTACGAGTGGCGATATGGCAAGGGCGTGCAGCTCTTCATGAAGCCCTCGGGTTATACGGGCGTCACCGATTACGGTGCAGAGCCTGGGTCGAACGGCCTGTTGCTCGACAAAGACGGACGACTCGTCTGCTGCGAACATGGCGATCGCCGGTTGTCGGTTCTCACCGAGGGCGGAGGTAAGCGAACGCTCGCCGACAACTATGAGGGCAAGCGGTTCAACAGTCCGAACGACGGCGCTCTCAAATCGAACGGCGATATCTACTTCACCGACCCTCCGTACGGCTTGCCGGAGAGAGAAAACGACAAGCGGCGCGAACTCGACTGGTTCGGCGTCTACCGCGTCACGCCGGACGGAAAGGTGACCTTGTTGACGAAGGAAATGACCCGCCCGAACGGCATCGGCTTCTCGCCCGACGAAAAGACGTTGTACGTCGCACAGTCCGACAGCGCCGCCGCGATCTGGAAGTCATTCGAGGTGAAGGACGACGGCACGCTCGGCCCCGGAAAGCTGTTCTACGACGCCACGAAGAACATGGGAAAGCTGCCCGGCGCGCCGGATGGCCTCGAAGTCGATCAGGCCGGCAACCTGTTCGCGACGGGGCCGGGCGGCGTGTACGTCTTCACGCCGAAGGGCGAGCTCCTCGGCCGCATCTCGACCGGCGAGCGCACCGCGAACGTCGCCTGGGGCGACGACGGCGGAATGCTCTACATGTGCGCCGACAACTACATCTGCCGCATCCAAACGAAGACGCACGGTGCGGGCTGGAAGAAGTAGTCACGCGTGTCGGGTTCCGCCGTCTTGGATCATCAGGAGTCTCGCCCATGCCGGTCCAAGTCATCGCGGTCGATCGACCGGATGTGCCTGCGTGCTCCATGCCCGAGCGCTTCCGGCACGAGATCACCTTCTTCGCCTCCGATCACGCTACTGATGGCGGCGGTCTGCCCGAAGGAGAATGGTCGATCGACCTGCTCGAAGCCGAGACGATTCTCGGCGACGGCGTGGTGCGGCTCGTCTCGCCGCTCGACAGTGAGTCGCGAGCCGAGATCGAACTGTCCGAAGAGCAGGAGGCGTGGCTCGAATGGGTCGTCAAGCATCGCGTCGAACGGGTGCGGCTGCAATGACGCTCGACCGTTTGTGAAGAAAAGGAATGGTGTGCCACTGGCTCTGCCAGTGTCGCGGTCTGGCTCATCCACACTGGCAAAGCCAGTGGCACCCTTGCCCGACCTACGGCTTGAGGGTCTTCGCGAAGAACTCATAGATCGCTCTTTCGGCCCTGGCGGCGTTCTCGCGGCCGAAGCCGTGGCCGGCGCCGTTCAGCACCATCAACTGATGCGATCCGCCGGCGCGCTTCATCGCAGCATTGAGACGCATGGCTTGGGAGACAGGCACCAAGCCGTCGGCGGAGCCGTGAATCGTGAGGATCGGAGGAGCGTCGCGGCGGGCATACGTGACGGGACTGGCCGCGCGGTACTCGTTCGGAACGAGTTCGGGCACTCCGCCGAGCAGCATCACCATCACCGGCTTCGTCGAGGGATTCTCCTGCACGAGCGCGGTGAGGTCGCTCGGGCCGAAAACGTTCACGACCGCTTGCACGGCGCTCGAAGGGGCATCAGCCGGAACGTCGCCTTCGAGCTTGTCCTTCGATCGCGTCAGCCCGGCCAAAAGTGCCAGATGACCGCCGGCCGATTCGCCGACGATGCCGATGCGGTCGGGATCGAGATGAAACTCCTTCGCGTTCGACCGCAGAAAGCGGATCGCCGCCTTTACGTCATGCAACGGTATCGGGAATCCATCGACCGACGGATCGCCCGGGCCTGTTCTCGCCAGATGATAACTAACCGTTGCGGCGACGTAGCCGCGTGTCGCCGCACGCTCGATCTCGTCGCGAAAGCGTGAGCGGTCTCCGGTCACCCAGCCTCCGCCGTGCAGAAAAACGAGCGCCGGATGCCTGCCTTCGCCTGCCGGCACCGCGACATCGAGCTGCATTTCGCGTTCGTCGACGACGCGATAGGTCACAGCTTCCTGAACGGACGGCTTAAGATGGCTCTGAGCGAATGCGACGGGCGGAAACGTGGCACACAGAACGACGATGGCCCGAACAAAGGATCGCATACCGCCGTGCGCCTGCTACTCCGGTGAACGAGTCGCGTCAGCAATCGTCGCCCGTCGCACGGCGGCTCGCATCTTCTCGAGACCCGTGCGAGCGACCTGCTCCGCAGGCTGTTCCCAATAGCTCTTGTTGAAGAGTTCGAGCGACAAGGCTCCGCTGAAGCCGTTGGCGAACATCGTCCGCAAGATCTGATCGAGCGGAGCCACGCCGTCGCCGGGGAACACGCGGTCGCCGTCTCCGATCGTGTCCCGAGCCGGTTGGGCGGGATAGTCATTCATGTGGAAGACATGCACCGCCTGCCCCGCGAGCATCTCCAATCCCTCGAACGGCGAACCGCCCTTGTAGATATGATAGACGTCGGGCAGCAGGCAGGCCGAGGAGTGCCCGCATTCCGCGAGGACGAACGCCGTTTCGCCGAGCCGGGAAAGGGTCGCCGAGAAGCCCCAGACTTCGAGCTGCGGCACGACGCCGACCGCTTCGCCGACCTTGCAAAGCTCACCGTACCGCTCGGCGATCGCAGCGAGGTTGGTCATCCGCTCTTTCGTCGCTCCGGCGGGCGGGGCGGCGATGCGAGTGCCGCCGAGGCGGGACACGAGATCCATGTCGTGCTTCGCCGCCTCAAGACCGGCCTTCCGACGCTCGGGATCGTCGACGATCCACTCGGCGAAGCCGATCGCACTTTCGACCTTCAGGCCAGAATCGGCGATCTTCTTCCGCATGCCGTCGAGCGAGCCGCCGGCGTCGCGCCAGTCTGTGATCTCGCCGATCCATGGTTCGATGCCGTCGTAACCGGCCTGCGAGGCGAGATCGACGAGTGCCGCGAGATCGAGCTTCTGTCCGCGGACGGTGCTCGTGTTGAGGCAGTAGCGCACGTTCGCTGGCGTCATCGAACGATCCTCGTTCGCAAAGGAATGACCGGCGGCGACGGTCGCCGCGGCTCCAAGGCCCATCGTGAGAAGTTCGCGGCGAGAGACGGAAGACATGTCACCTGACCAGATGAGAAATACGAAATCCGAAGCACGAAATCCGAAACAAACACGAAATATCAATGACTGAAACGTGTCCGCGACGACCGTCTGGAATTTTTGTGCTTCGGATTTGTTTCGTGCTTCGGATTTCGTGCTTCGAGTTTACAAGGACTACCCGGTTCCCATGCCGCGGTCGAAAGCGTCGAGATCCCGCATGTAGAGGCCGTAGGTGCTTTCGAGCGTTTCACGGCCGATCGTCCATTTCGGCTCTTCTTCCGTGTAGCGATTGCAGTGCTCGACCATGAGCCGGTAGAGGAACTTGAAGAGGTGCCGTGGTACGCGCAGCCGCGCGAACATCGGCACGAGCTGCTCCCGGCCGATGCCGTCGTCGAACAGGGTGCCGACCTTGGGAGCCTGACCGTTCACCGCGCAAGCCTTCAGGCGGTCGTTCGCCACGTCGTACAGCGACTCGCCCGTCCAGTCGAGGCTCGGCACGAGGTTCTGCTTGTCGAGACGGCTGCGCTCGTAGAACTCCTTCTCTTCGCGGTTGAGGTAGTACGTGACCTCGGCCGGCAAGAGCAGCTTGAAGCCCATGCCAGGATGTTTGAGGAACTTATTGTCGAACATCGGCCACAACAGGTCGCGCATCCGCTCGGGCGAACCGTTGACGAGGTGCGGTTCGTCGACGCGATCGACGAGCACGAGCATGTTCGCATAGCCGAGCCGCTTCAACACGCCTTGCAGCTTCAGGATCATCTCGTAGCGGTCGTCGCTGCGGTCCTTGTTGGGCGTCGGCTGGCCGGCGATGTCGGTCCGCGAGAAACGCGACAGCACTTTCCGCAGCGTGTTCGGCAAATGATCGAACACGCGGATCTGCCGCTTGACGCCCCAGGCCTTCAGCAGCAGTCCCGTCTGGCGGAACAGCCACGGCAGCCAGCCTATGACGAGAATCAACCAGAACCACCAACGCCCGAAGATCTCAAGGCTGACCGTCTCCTCGGTCCAGGCGTACCAACCAGTGACGCCGATGGTCAGCAGCGTGACGAGCAGGCCGACGTACCAGTCCCAATCACTAAGCCACGTCGAAAAGCCGACCTTCTTTCGCAGGTCGTTCCAGCGAGAGTAACGCGGCTGGTCGTAGCTGTGATCGTAATACGCAGCGAGAATCAGCAGGTCGCGCTTCTGATTGCGATCGAGCTTCTGCAAGTCCTCGGCGTTGATCTGCACGGCGTCGGCGCGCTGCGAGTTTGCGTCGAGGATGCCGCGCACCAGCCGCGTGACGGCGAGCGACAGGATCGCGTCCATGTGATCCCACAATCGCCAATGCCGCAGCGCCCGTTCGGGGTTCTTCTTGCGACCGAACAGCCGCTCGCGGAACGAATCGAGGAAGGGATTGAAGTCGTCGTACTCGACGATGAACACTTTGCGGTCGGGATGCGTGCGGTTGTGCTCCTCGACGTCGCGCACGATCTGCAACCGCAGCGCCGTCTTGCCCGATCCCTTCTCCCCGAACACGACCGACGTCGACGGCTCGCCCGGATTGCCGGCGATCTTGTCCCAGGAAGGGTGGTGCGTGCCGGACAGACAATGTTGCTTGAAGACGTGATCGCTCTGAGCGTCTTCCTGCCCGAACGGATTCTCGCGAATGCCGTGATGTTCGAGAAACTGTTGGGTTTTCATCGACTCTGCGGAGAGGCGTTCGGAGGTTGGCCCAGCGCGGCGGATCGCATTCTGACGGGCTGCGCACCAAGTGCCAAGGTTCGGCGATCGGGGAAAGCCGGGAAGCGACCGCCACAGAGCTGCGACCGCCGGAGACTTTCTCCGGCCGGCCCGGAAGCGCTCCCTGACGGTCACGGCTCGGAAAAAGGCGCTCTCACTTCCAATAAACCCGAAACACGTAGAACACCGCCGCCGGGGCCGCGATCAGCGTGATGAAGAACGGCCAGTCGGTCGTGATCAGGAAGTTGCGCACGACGAACGTGTCGATCAGAGCGCTGCCGATGAACGCCCAGCAGAGAATGATGATGCCGATAAGCCGCTTCTCGTGCTTTTCCGCATCGGAAAGTTGAGAGAAGGGCACTCTGGCCGTTGTTGTCTTCGTGGCCTTCGTCTTGCCCGATTTCTTGACGGTGTCGATCTCAGCCGCCGATTCCCGGCTGCCGGGCGCGTAATACTTCGCGATCGCCTGGTTCATTGCGAGAGGCGTAGCGATCACCCAGCGGGTCGGCACGCCATAGCGCAGCCGTAACTCGTCTTCGAGGTCGTGCGGAGGCTCATCGACGCACGCGACGAGCAACACGCCGTCGTCGACGAACAGCGGCAGCACCGAATTGTGCTTGACGGTGCTGCGCGGCATTTTGTCGAGCACCGAGTCGTCGGGAATCGTCTCGGCGAGGTCGACGAAGGTCAGGCCCAGTTCCTGGGCGAGCGCCCGTGCCGCCACCGCGGGCTTCACGAGCTTCATTTGCACGACGGCATCGCGCAGCGACAGACCGCGGGCCTCGGCGAACGCTTCCGCTTCGCGGAACTGGTCGCGGCTGATGACCTTCTTCCGCACGAGCCACTGACCCAGCGGCATGCGGCCGAGCAGGTCTTTCTCTTCGACGACGCGGCCCAGGTCTTCGTCGTAATCCTTCTTGCGCTCGGGATCCGTCAGGCAGAGCATCGCCTTCGTGATCTCGTTCATCAGATGCTGAGACTGCACGCTGAAAGGCCCGCTCGCATAGGTGCGGACATGAGCGTTCAGCTTCTTCTGATGCGCCCGAATCTTCTCATCGTCGTCCTCGAACCTGACCAGCCGCAGCAACGCGTAATGGTCAGGCGGCCCCGCGGCCGGCAACTCGGCGTCTGGAATGCCGAGCCAGTCGCGATAGACGTTGAGGTCGGTGATTTGGGCGCTCATGAGGTCGGAAATAGAAGACAGGAAGTAGGAAATGGTGAACAGTGATTCGGAACTGAGAACGGGATCTGCCGGACATGGCAGTCGTCTCTATTTCCTATTTTCTATTTCCGGTTTTCCTATTCGTTCTCAATCCACCGTGTACTGCTGCGCGAGTGTTTCGAAGTCCGCGACACCTTTGCTGTCGAGGCCCATATCGCGGACGACTTGCGTCGCCGCCGCCTTATTCGCGGTGAGTTCGCGTGCGATGGCGTGGATGCGGCCGTTGGCGTCGTAGCGGTACGTCACTTCGACCGGCGAACCTTTGGGGAGGTTCGGCGGCAAATCGACGATCTGGAAGTCGCCGATCGGCGTGCAGGCGTTCGGATCGCTGGCCTCGCCTTCGAGGATGTAGACGTGAATCCGCTGCTGGTTGTCGCTCGTCGTGACGAACCGCTGCGTCTTCTCGATCGGAATCGCCGTGTTCCGCGGGATCATGATGTGATTGACCTTACGGGTTCGATCCTGCGGGTCGGTCAGCTTGACGCCCAGCGAGTGGCTGTTGACGTCCACCGCGCGAATCGATTCCAGCCGCTTGCGCACGGCGGCGCCCAGCCGGCTGCCCGTGCCCGAGTGCTTGGCTTCGAGAATCGCGGCGTGAATCGCCGCACCTTGAGCGACGGCGGCTTCCGGCTCCATCTCGCGGCTCGGGGTGCGGCCGCAGACTTCCTTCAAAGTCTTCTCGACGACCGGCATGAAGGTCGAGCCGCCGATCAGCACGACTTCATCGAGGCCCTTCGGATCGACGCTCGCCTGGTGCAGAACGAGTTCGGTGGTGTCGCGAGTTCGCTGCATGAGGTCGGCGGTCATTCGCTCGAAGTCACCCCGAGTGAGCGAGACCGTGAGCGTTTTGCCGCGGTGATACACCGTGACCGGCACCTGGTTCTTCGACGAGAGCGCTCGCTTGGCGTCTTCGCACTCCTGGAAGAACGACCGCATGCTCTCCGGGCTTTCGCGCGGGTCGTCGCCGTGCTTCCGCTTGAATTGCTCGGCGAGGTGATCGACGAGCCGTTGGCTCCAGTCGAGACCACCGAGCATCACGTCGCCGTCGGTGGCGAGCACGCGGAAGCTCGTCGGCGTGTACCGGACCACGGTCACGTCGAACGTGCCGCCACCCAGGTCGTAAACGAGAATCGTTTTTTCAAAGGTGTCGATGTCGGTGCGGCCAAGCTCGCCCTTCTGCCAGGCGTAGGCGAGGGTCGCCGCGGTCGGCTCGTTGATGATGTCCACGACGTTCAGCCCCGCGACGCGGCCAGCGTCTTGCGTCGCCTTGCGACGGACGTCGTTGAAGTAGTACGGCACCGTGACGACGGCGTTCGCGATCGGGCCGATGCGCTTCTCGGCGTCCTGACGCAGCTTCTTGAGGATCAAGGCCGAGATGAATTCGGGAGTGAGCTTCTTGCCCTGATAGACGACGAAGTACTCTTTGTTGCCCATCTGCCGCTTGATCGCCTCGACCACATTGCGCGGGTCTTCGATGGCGACGCGTTCGGGGGCGGGGCCGACCATCACATGCCCCCCCTCACCCAGCAGCACGACACTGGGAGTGATCGTGCGATTGTCGGCGTTGGGAATGATCTCAGGTTCGCCGTCGTCGTTCAGACGCGCGATCGCCGAGAAGGTGGTGCCAAGATCGATGCCGACCGTTTGACCGTCCTGAAACTTCATAATGTGGTTCTCGCGACCTACGGCGGAAGGCTGCTCGTGATACGCACCGGCCACGTAGACCGGCGCGCCGGCAAGGGGCGAAGATGCCCCTTCGTCGGCGGAAACGGCGAATGCTGGGAGACTCAGGCTATTCTGCCCCCGGATCGAGGGCCTTTCAAGCACCGGTCAGTTGCCGGTTCCCGGCACCGATTCAAGCGACCGCAAGGCGCGCGGCAGCGGATCGAGGTAGAGGCCGGGCGGAGCATCGCCGATCGACTTGAAGGTCGCATCGCGCCCCGCGGGAATCTCCCACCGCTCGCTCTGGCCGTTGGCCTCGCTTTCGTAGCCCAGCGGGCGAGAGATGCGGAAGACGTGCCGCTCGCCCGAAGGCAGCGTCAGCACAGGGCCCCATGTGCCTTCCGGCCGGCGGGTGCGATACCGCAGCGGCACGTCGGAGGCGTTCTTCAGAACCGTTTCCGGTTCTTCAAACACCGCAGCCATGCCGCGCGGGCCCGGCTCGAGTCGATCGAGGCGGCGACGGTAGCCCTTCAGTTGCAGGTCGGGGACGGCCATGCCGGTCGGCTCCGCTACGCTCGCCCATTCGTTCCAGCCACGCTTGAAAATTCGTGTCGCCGCGTCGAGATCGAGCGCATCGCCTGGTTGCGGCGTCAGCCACTTTCCCGCAGTGCGAACGTCGGGATCGCCTTCAAGTTCGGAGATCACCTGACGCGCGTCGGCGAGTTCCTGTCCGATTTCAAGGCGCAGTGACTGCTTCACTTCATAGCTGAACTCGACGTAATCGCGCCAGGGGGCCGACGGAGTATCGCGGACCGAGATCACGGCCGCCAGTTCCTTCGCGTGAAGGCCGAAGATCGTGAAGCAGCCGTGCAGGTCGCAGGCCTGCACCGGCTCCTCGGTCTCGCTCAGGCCGAGCGGTTTCCGCATATAGAGTTCGGCACGAATTTCGGCCGTCGCAGGCAACGTCGCAAGCGACGGAATGGCATCCGTCAGCGTTTCGCGGTCGGCGAACTGCGAGAATTCACCGTTGGGAATGTCGAGCACGTTGACGTGCGCGACGCCGGCCTCGATGAGTTGCCGCGTCAAGGGTTCGAGCAGCCCTTCGGCCGCGGCGATGGCGAGATCGCCCTGCGCGACGTGCTCGGCCCGCAGGCCGAAATCGATCGATTTCACAACCGGAACACCTCGTGCCGGGTCGAGGGCCGCGACCGTCATCCCAAACACCACGGCGAGACCGTCTTCATCGACGGTCACGTGTTCGGCACGCGGTCGAATGCGGGGCCGATACGCCGGCACTGGCCAGAGCGCCGTGAGCAATTGATCGTCGCTGACCGGCGGCAACTCCAGCTTCATCTCGTCGATCGCCTCGGCGACCGCACGGCGAAAATCGTTTTCGATACGTCCCTTGCTCGAATACGCACCCTCAACAAGCGACTGCGACACCTTCTTCGAAGGCAGAAACACCGGATTGTGGCTGTCGACGTAGGGGCGAGTGACGAACCAGTTGTCGTGCGGGATCGAAAATCGCACGTCTTTCGTTCGCGCACAGAACTTCTCACCCTGAAGATAGGGTACGGCTTCAATGTCGACCACGATCGGAGAGCGATGCCCGAGCACGATGCACATGGGCCCTGCGGTCGCGGAGCAGATCAAACCTTTGACGTCGGTGCGACCGACGGTGAGCTTCGCGTTTGCCACCGTCACGCGGATGCACAGCGATCCCGCTGCGGTCGGTACGACGTCAACGCTTTGCACCGGCACTTCGTAGCTCATCCGTGAGGTCGTGACCTTGAAGGAGATCGGCCCGGCCTGCGAGCGGGTCGTCGAGCCGGCCATCGTGCCGGTCATCGGCTTCTGGGCCATCTCCTGAGATGCCTGATAGGACAGGTCGCGAAACATGTCGGGGCCAATGCGAACCGCGATCGCGTTATGCATTTCGATGCCCGGCACGAACGGACCGTAGGCCTCGTCGCGCGACATTTCGACGTTCGGAAGCGGATTAAGCTCCGGCGGGTCTTTCCGATCAGCGAACTTCGCTGGATTGCTCATCCATTCGAAGACGATCGGAGACGCGAAAATCGTCCGCCAAATGTAATGCCCCCGGTCTGGCATCACGGTGAAGAGCGGGCTTCCTCCCACGTCGCGGATCCGCTTGATCAGCGCCTCGTCCTCGCTGAAATTGACAAGGCTGTCGCCGGTGCCGTGAAACGACCAGAGTGGCACGTTCCGAAGCTTCTGCGCGAGATCGAGATCGGCCCAGCCGGCGACCACCAAGACGGCCGACCACTTCTCGGGAAAAGCAGCCGCCTGCATATACGCACCGCGGCCCCCCATCGACCAGCCGGTGAGAACTCGATGGTTCGGATCGATCGCATAGTCCCGTTCGACTTCATCGAGGATCGCCAAGGCACGGCGACCATCCGGAGCGTCGGGCGCCCAGACCGTTTTGATCGGCCCGCGTTCATCCTCTGCCTGCGGAAAGACGACGACCCACGGGAACTCGCCCCAGCGGCGGATCATCGCGCCGAGGGCGGCTTCCGATTGCCTCACCCCGTCAGTGCCGCGTTCGCCCGCACCGTGCAGAAACAGCATGACGGGCCAGGGCCGGTCGGGCGTATAGTTCCGCGGAACGTAGACGACGTATCGGTGCTCGCCCGCGTCGTCACGAAAGACGCGTTGGACGAAGCCGGTTTGCGTCGGCACCTCGGCCGCCGCGATCCCGCTCGGCAGCAGAAGCAGTACGACAACGTATACGGCAGCACCGAAACGCCGACGCACCATCGGCGCATACGGAACACATGTCTCCATAAAGCTCACTCACCGCAGAGGGGCAACGCGGGTCCGCCGACGATGTCGGCAGAAGAGACACTCCGGTCCCTCCTCTCACATACCCCACGGATGGGCCGGGGCAAGTCGCATGACCCACGCCGTCAGGCGACCCACGCACTTTGCGCCGTCCGATCCGATTCGGCAACCTGCGGGACCGCGTTCAGGACCGAACTTTGCGTTCCTTCAGCTGGGCGCGGGCGCGGCTCAGGGCCGGTCCGATGGAGTTCTCGGGAACTCCCAGATCGCGGCTGATGTCGCGGTAGCTTTCACCCTGCAAGTGGTACCGGCGGACGATCTCCGCCTCCTGCGGCGGCAGTCCCGCGAGCAGTCGCTCAACTTCGTCACGGTTCTCGATGCGGCGTTCGTGGTGGTCGTTCGAGGCCGGTTCGGCGACATGTGAGTTCACATGTCCCATCGCTTCGGCCATGCGGCGCTGAGCCATCTCCTTGACGACAATGCGTCGGGAAACGACCGTCAGATACGTTGCCAGCGAGCTTTGGCCGCGGAATCGGCGGAGAATCGCGTAATCGTTCTCCAGCAGGCGCAACAGAACTTCGGCACACAAATCATCGACCAAGTCAGACGTCACCGGGACGCTGCGCGCGTGGGCCGTGTGGTTGATGACGTGGACAAAGAGGCCCAAAAAGCGATCAACGAAATCCCGCCATGCCCCGCCCTGGTTCGTCAGGCAGCGCGACAACAAATGGCGATCGATCTCGGTCAGGGCCACGCCCACCCCTTGTTACTTGGGCATTCCCGCGGATCCCCAGAGAAGTTCCTGTACCTAACTCTAGACGCGGCAATAAGTCGTGACAATACGAAATCAGCCCTGCGGGCGATTCGTAGGCGGTTTCCCCGGTGATTCACCGGTATGAACTGTAAACCCCGCCTCGCGCGCCGAAAGTCGCTTGAAAAGCCGTGCCGGCACGGCTAGAAGTCTGTGGGATTTTCCGAACATTCCGACGCCCGCGCTGTCGATACACACGGACGGGTCCGAATCGCCGTCATTTCCGGTTCCATCGGCGTTTGCCGATCGACCGAAGCTTCAGGAGAGACATTCTAATGACGCACGTCGTCGCCGAGCCTTGTTTCAACTGCAAATACACCGACTGCGTCGTGGTCTGCCCCGTCGAGTGCTTCTACGAAGGGGAATCGATGCTCTACATCCACCCCGAAGAATGCATCGACTGCGAAGCCTGCGTGCCCGAATGCCCCGTCGAGGCCATCTTCCATGAAGACAATCTTCCCGGCGAGTGGAAAGAGTACACCCAGTTGAATGCGGACATGTCGCCCCAATGCCCGGTGATCACCGAACAAAAAATGCCGCTGGCCGAGGACAACAAAGACAACTGCTCGCAGAAGAAGTGAGCAGGAGCACAACGTCTTCGCGGTGAAGCCCACCCGCTGCGTCAGGTGGGCTTTTCATTGCGCGGCGCTTCAATACCGCGGCAGTGACGGATCGATCTGCTCTGCCCATGCGTCGATCCCGCCGGCGAGGCTGCTGACGCGTTCGAACCCTCGCTGACGCAGCCACATCGCGACGCGCAGGCTTCGCCCGCCATGATGGCAATGGACGACGATCTCCCGATCGCGCTGCGGCTCGAGTTCGCCCACGCGCTCGGTGAGTTCGCTCATCGGCAACAGCAAGGCAGGTTCAAGACTGACGATCTCGTGCTCGTGCGGCTCACGGCAGTCGAGCAGGAACAAGTCATCCCCTGCGCCGAGCCTGTCTCGCAACGTCGCCACATCGATCTCCAGCGGATGTTGATTCATCGAAACTCCTGAGTGCAGCCGACCAACCCTGATTTCGCAACCGCCTGCCAATCACGTGATTTACAGCGCACCTAGCCGCACGCCGATCTCGTGCAACACCTCGACATCACTCCCCGGCCGCGACAAACTCTGCGGATGCGCTCGATCAGTCTTTGTCCAACCGCGGAGCTTGAGGAACTGCGCCGCGTTGTGCTTGTATCCCGGCCCCGGCGAGCGAAAGGCAAACATCCCGAGGTACTGCAAGGCGTCATTGAGTTCGTGAAATGCCGGGTCGCCCGCCGCCCACAAGGCGTCGCGCTTTGCGAACAGGTCTGGCGCGAAGGTGCTGAGTCCCAGCAGGTAATCGCTGCCGTACATCACCATGTCGATGGCGAAGTCATTGCCGGTGTAGACGACGAAATCAGGACGTGTTTCGTCGCGCAGCCGCAACCGCTCCCACTCTGGTTCGCGGTGAAACGAGGAATGCTTCGCGCCGATGCAGGCCTCGATCTCCATCAATCCCGTATAGACATCGAGGTCGTAAATCGCTCCGAAGGGAGCCAGTTCCGTCGTCAGCTCGAATCCGATGAAGCGATCGCACACGCCGGCGAGTTCGCGGTACGACTTCAGAATGCCGTCACCGCTCTGCTGACACAGCCCATAGGACTGAAAGATCACCGGCGTGCCGCCGCGCCGCACGATCG
>JACCRE010000122.1 GCA_013813775.1 Planctomycetaceae bacterium | reverse complement strand
GCCGCCGGTTCTCCTCGTCCTCCAGCCGCACGTTGACGTGGATGCCGTCGGCCCAGACGTAGACGTACTGCCGGTGCGAGAGATCGCGGCGGTTCCAGTCCTCGTACTCGTGGGACCATTGCTCCTTGAGCCGCACGACGACGTTGGAACTGAGACCTGGAGCACAACCGCCGTAGGGTCCGCTCTGCGGACCACTTGAACGGTCCGCAGAGCGGACCCTACAACACCGGCGCCAGCAGCCGGCAGGTCTCTTCCGCCAGCCGATGTTTGACGCTGCGTCGTTCCCATTCTTCGAGGTCGATCCGGCGGGAATCTTTGACGTCGGCTTCGAACTGGCTCTCGAGTTCCTCCGCGACGGTTGAAGAGAATCCGGCGACCGCGTCTTCGAAGTTGAGCATCAGGCTCCGCATGTCGAGGTTCGGCGTGCCGACGCACCACCACAGGCCGTCGATCACCATCGTCTTCGCGTGAAAGAGTCCTCGCTGGTATTCGTAGACCTCGGCTCCGGCGCGGAGCAGCGGCGCGTAATACGCTCGACCTGCCCACAGCGTGTGCGTGTACGTGTTCTTTCCGGCGGTGAGCAAACGAACCTTCACCCCCCGCCTTGCCGCGGCGATTAACGCCATCATGAGGTGCTCGGGCGGTACGAAGTATCCGGTCGAGATCGTCACCCGCTCGACCGCCGCCGTGATCGCCGCGAAGAACATCGTCCAGAAGACCGGCGCGTCGTCGTCGGGTCCGCCGGAGAGCGTCTGCACGGCGGTGTCTCCCGTCGCGATGTCCGAACGATAGAGAAACGGCCGCGTGAGGGCTTCACCCGTCGCCTGATACCAGTCCCGCGTGAACACGACCTGCAGCCGCGCCGCGGCCGGGCCCTCGATCTCGACGAACGTATCGCGCCAGTAACCGAAGCTGGGATCGCGGCCCAGATACTCATCGCCCACGTTCATGCCGCCTGTGAAGGCGTAGTCCCCGTCGACGACCACGATCTTGCGGTGGTTGCGCAGGTTGACGCTCCAGCGGTCGCGGAAGCTTTGGCCGGCGGCCCAAGGTGCGACTCGCACTCCCGCGTCTCGCATCTGTCGAAGCGAATTACGGCTGAGCGACATCGATCCGATGCCGTCGTACAGGAAACGCACTTCGATCCCCTCGCGGGCTTTGTCAATCATGACGTCACGAAGCCGATTGCCGATCCTGTCCGATCGCCAGATGTAAAAACAGACGTGCAACGACTCCTTCGCCCCCCGCATGCCCTGTTCGAGTCGTCCGAACGCCTCCGACGTCTTTTCGAGGATCGTGACGCGATTGTTGGACACGAGCGGTTCGCCGGTCAGGCTTTCACCGAGCTGCGCGAGGTCTTTCAGGCGACGATGAATGTCCTCCGGCGGTCCGACGGGCGACTGCGGTTCGGGCAGGTGCTCGTTCAACTCGCGGGCGGCTCGTTGGCGTTCGGTTTCGCCGCGCTTGATGCGGTTGACGCCCAGCACGAGTACGAGCAGCCCCCCCACGATCGGCAGGAAGAGGATCGTGAAGATCCATGCGATGCGGGCCGACGGATGCACGACCCGTTTCAACAACACCCACGGAATCAGCAGCCACGTGAGGGGGTACAGGATCGACATCGCCACGACGTAGACGGTGTTGATCGTCAGGAAGTCGTCGAAACCGAACGCAGCGTGCATCGCGACCTGCTTTTCCTGGGGTTCTCCCGGCGGACTGCCGTCCCGCCGGGATTGATCGGCAAAGCATAGCTTGCCTGAAGTCGCGCGTCGTTGCGGGGGCTGCGCGTGACGGGTATCTTCCGGGGCGAACGACGAGGGACTCCCCATGCCCCCCTCTCCCTCGGGAGAGGGGCCGGGGGTGAGGGGAGCAGGTCGATGTCATTCGTCGCTTGCGGCTCGTCGATCAAATGTCGTTGAAGCTGGAAAACAATAAGGTTCACGCGGCAGGGCATCCCCTCATCCCTGACCCCTCTCCCCAGGGAGAGGGGAACCAGATGGGCGATCGGCGTGATTGCTGCTTGGATTTGTGAGAGCCGCCAAGGATTTTCGGGGAGACGGTCATGGGACGTATGGAGGGGAAGAGGGGGCTGGTCTTCGGAATCGCGAACGAGCGGAGCATCGCCGCCGCGATTTCGTCGGCATGTCATGCGGAAGGCGCGAAGATGGCCTTCACGCACCTGCCCGATGCCGACCCGGCGCGACCGAAGGCGGCGAATCGGCTGAAGCAGGTCGTCGGCGGCTGGGACCCCGCGTTTCTGGCTCCGTGCGACGTTCAGAACGACGAGCAGATCGACGCCGTCTTCGAGCAGGCGAAACAGACGTTCGGCACGGTCGATTTCGTCCTGCACAGCATGGCCTACGCTCCGATCGAAGACCTGAAGTGCCCCGTCCACATGGCGAGCCGCAAAGGCTTCAGCTCCAGCATGGAGATCAGCGCCTACAGCCTGATTTCATTGGCTCGCCGGGCGAAGGAACTCATGCCCCAAGGCGGCAGCATTCTCGCGATGACCTACCTCGGCGGCGAGAAGGTGATTCCCGGCTACAACCTGATGGGCCTGTGCAAAGCCGCCCTCGAAAGCGCCGTCGAATACGTGGCCCACGAACTCGGACCGAGCAACATTCGCGTGAACGCCATTAGCGCGGGACCGCTGCGAACGCTTGCTGCGAGCGCCGTCGGCGACTTCCAATCGATGCAAAAGCTCTACGAGGCCTTCAGCCCGTTGCGGCGGAACATCAGCTTCGAGGAGGTCGGCCAGGCGGGAGCATTCCTGCTCTCGAACGCCGCCAGCGGCATCACGGGCGAAAACCTGCACGTCGACGCGGGCTACCACATCATGGGTGCGCCGCCGGATGAAGCGGTGCTCAACGAGCGGCAGACGTAAGCCTGCCGGCGCCAGTGCGTGTTCAAGAGGCCGGGACAAAACCGGCATCTCTTTGCTGCGGTTTACGAATCCAGTCCCCCTCTCCCTGGGTAGAGGGGTGAGGGGATGTCTTGCGGTCTCATCCTTTTGTTTTTCAGCTTCGACGACCACCGTGCGAGCGAACGCAAGCGACATCGGGCGTCAACCTCGCCCCTCACCCCCAGCCCCTCTCCCGAGGGAGAGGGGAGTTGTGTCCGAACCTCCAAATCTTCCATGAGATGACAGACCGCAGAGGACGCCGCCGGCTCGTCGTCCTTACGGACGAGGCGATTCAGGTATAGGCCAGCTTCGCCCTTCCGACCGACAGCTATCGCGCCGTCCAGCCGCCGTCCACGAACAGCAAACTTCCGGTCGTGTAGCTGCTGGCGTCGCTGGCGAGGTAGATGGCGGCTCCCTGGATCTCGTGGAGTTCGCCCCAGCGGCCGAGGGCGACGGCGCCTACGATGAACTTCTTCGCGTGCTCGTCGTCTTTGATCGGCAGGTTCATTTCCGTCAGGAACGGGCCGGGGCAGATCGCGTTGACGGTCACGTTCCATGCCGCGAGTTCGAGAGCGAGGGCGCGGGTCATCTGCACGACGGCGCCTTTGCTCGCCGCGTAGGGCGTGCGGTCCTCGAGGCCGACCACTCCGAGCGTGCTGGCGAGGTTGATGATCCGTCCGGCCCGCTGCCGCTTGAGATGCGGCGTGACGGCCTTGCAGCAGCGCCACAGCCCCTCGACGTTCGTCCGCTGCACCGCCTTGAAGTCTTCTTCCGAGACCTGATCGATCGGGCCGCGGATGTTGATGCCGGCGTTGTTCACCAGAATGTCGATCCGGCCGAACTCGGTCATCGCCCGGTCGGTCATGGCCTCGACGTTGTCGCAATCGCACACGTCGGCGGCGAGGCCGATCGCCCTACGGCCGAAGTCGTGCGCGATGCGGTCGGCGGCGGCCGTCGCGGTGCCGGCGTCGCGGCCGGCGATCAGCACGTCGGCCCCCGCGCTCGCCAACCCCGCCGCGATCGCTTCACCGAGGCCTTTGGACCCGCCCGTCACGATGGCGGCCCGTCCGGTCAGATCGAACAGCTTGACGCCTGGAAGCATGCGAGTTCCTCGGTGCCGCTGCGGGCCGTGATGGGAAGCACTCAGCAGCATAGCTTACGCTGCCGCGGAAGCACCCGCCAAACGTGCGCCGATCGAGCGGGATACTTGTCCGCCAAAGTCTACCGGCGACTTAGGGCGTTCCTACAAAACCCGATGAAGCCAGTCTGCGGCTTACGAATCGGTTCCCCTCTCCCTCGGGAGAGGGGAAAGGGGTGAGGGGATGCCCTGCCGCGCCGCTTTGTCTTTCACAGCTTCAACCGGCCCGCGACTGATCAGGCGCAAGCGATCATCGACGTCAACTCACTCCCCTCACCCCTGCCCCTCTCCCCAGGGAGAGGGATTTTGTGAGAACGCTTTCAGAGCCTCTTCGGAGCGGGCCCCTACATTCTCTGCACCGACTCACACGTTGAACAGGAAGTGGCACACGTCGCCGTCGCGCATGACGTACTCTTTGCCTTCGACGCGAAGCTTGCCGGCTTCACGGATGGCTTTCTCGGTGCGGTACCGTTCGAGATCCTCGACCGAATGGACTTCGACGCGAATGAAGCCGCGCTGAAAGTCGGTGTGGATCACGCCCGCGGCTTCCGGACCCGTCGCGCCGATCGGCACGGTCCAGGCGCGGATCTCTTTCGGGCCCGCCGTGAAGTAGCTTTGCAGGCCGAGCGTCTTGTAGGCTCCGCGGGCCATCGCGTTGAGGGCCGGCTCCTTCAGGCCGACGCTTTCGAGCATCTCCTTCCGATCGGCGTCGTCGAGCTCGGCGAGTTCCGATTCGAGCTTCGCGCAGACGGCGACGACCTCGGCGTTCACCGATCTGGCACGCTCGCGAACCTTCTGCACGAGCGGTCCCTCGCCGGCGAGATCGTCTTCATCGACGTTCGCGACGTACAGGATCGGCTTGTCGGACAAGAACTGCAGTCCCTTCAGGGCCTTCAATTGATCGGGATCGGTCGGTTCGAAGCCGCGCACGGGAACGCCGTCGGCGAGTCGCTTCTCGCAGGCTTCGAGCACCGCGAGGCGGGCTTTCGCCTCGCGATCGCCGCTGCGGGCGGAGCGGGCGGCCTTGTCCTTGGCCGTCTCCGCCATCTGCAGGTCGGCGAGCATCAGCTCGGTTTCGATGGTGTCGATGTCGCGAATCGGATCGACGCCGCCCTCGACGTGAATCACTTCGCCGCTGAAGCACCGCACGACCTGCACGATCGCATCGACGTTGCGGATGTGGCTCAGGAACTTGTTGCCGAGACCCTGGCCTTCGCTGGCCCCGCGCACGAGGCCCGCGATATCGACCAGCCGCAGGATCGCGGGGATGACCTTCTGCGTCGGGATGTGCTTCTCGATGCGCGCGAGGCGATCGTCTGGAACCGAGACGACGCCGACGTTCGGCTCGATCGTGCAGAAGGGATAGTTCTCGCTCGGAATGCCCGCCGCCGTAAGGGCGTTGAACAGCGTGCTCTTCCCGACGTTCGGTAATCCGACGATCCCGGCTTCCATGAGGAACTCGCGATGAGCTTTTCGAGCGAAGCCGAAGGATGGCCATCCCTCGGCTACATGGGTTTTACGAAAACATGCCGTCCACGCCGACAGGCTCGAAGGCGTTGCGGTAATGGACGATCTCGGGCGTCTTTTCCGCCTGAGGCCAGGTCACGGCGACGACGTCGAATCTGGCGGACTTCTTGCCGAGCCAGCCGCGGCGCTTCAGGTATCCGAGGGCGAGCCGCGTGAGTCGCTTCTGCTTGGTTCGTGTGACGGCCTCGTCGGGCCGGCCCGCGACGTCCGACCGGCGGGTCTTCACCTCCACGAACACGACTCGATCGCCTTCGAGGGCGATCAGGTCGATCTCACCCAGCCGGCTCCGTTGCTGCCGGGCGATCACCCGCAGTCCCTGACGCTTCAGGAACTTCGCCGCCGCCCGTTCGCCGCGCTCGCCGAAGGCCCGCCTCGCCGCACCAGTCCATCGTCGATGAAACCATTCGGGCAGCCAGCGCACGTCATCGGCCCCCTCGTGCTCTGTCACAGCCAAGAATGAGGTGGGTGCCACCGGCTCTGCCAGTGCCTCGCAGGAATGACGCCGCAAAAAACACCGGCAAAGCCAGTGGCACCCACTATCAAGCTCTGAACAGCACTAATGTGACACGACCGACGTTCCCCAGCCGATACAGGCCACGACCATTCCCACCGAAAGCACGGCGAGTACGAACAGTGCGAGCAATGTCCCGCCGGGGACGCGATCGGGTTCGGGATCGCTCACGGCCCGACCTCTGATGAACGGAACTTCGACGATCGAGTGTGGCGTCGGCGCTGTCGGGAGCGCCGCGAAGGGACGCTCCCGACAGACAGATGCCGCCGAGACTCACGATCGATCTTCAAAGTTCAAAAGTTCACCAGCGGTCCGGTCGGCATCAGCTCTTTTCCGTGGCTTCGACCTCGTCCTTGCGGGCGCGACGCTCGGCGAGACGGACCGACTTGCCGGTGCGGCCGCGCAGGTAGTACAGCTTCGCCCGGCGGACGCGGCCGTGCCGCTTGACGACGAGTTTGGCGATCTTCGGGCTGTTGATCGGGAAAGACCGCTCGACGCCTTCGCCGGCGACGATGCGACGCACCGTGAACATCTCACGGGTGCCGCTGCCGCGCTTGGCGATCACGACGCCGTTGAAGATCTGAATGCGCTCTTTGTCGCCTTCGAGAATCCGGCAATGCACGTCGACCGTGTCGCCGACCTCGAACTTCAGAGCGTCCTCGCGAAGGCTGGCCTTCTCAACGAGGTCGAGGAGCTTGTGTTGCATGTTTCTTTACTCCGTAGGGTGGGCTGCGCCCACCACCGTAATGTCGGTGGGCACAGCCCACCCTACTCGTCCAACAAATCGCTTCGCAGTTGTTTCGTTCGTGCGCGGCTCTGTTCGTCGCGCCAGCGTTCGACGTCTTTGTGATTGCCGCTGATCAGCACGTCGGGAACCGTCATCCCGCGGTACTCGCGGGGTCTCGTGTATTGCGGGTATTCGAGCAGGCCCGATTCCGCAAACGATTCGTACTTGCTGCTCGTCTCGTCTCCCAGCACTTCGGGGATCAAGCGGATCACCGTATCGATCACCAGCATCGCCGGCACTTCGCCGCCGTTCGCGATGAAGTCTCCGACCGAAATCTCGATCGGATTCAATCCCGTGCGAATCCTTTCGTCGAACCCTTCATACCTGCCGCACAGCAGGATCAATCGTTCGTATTCCGCCAACTCTTCGACGACCCGTTGCGTCAGCCGACGGCCCTGCGGGCCGAGGAGTATCAACGGTCCGTCCGTCGCATCATCCTGTCGTATCGCCTCGACGCAATCGAACACCGGCTGGCAGCGGATCAGCATTCCCGGCCCGCCGCCGTAAGGCCGGTCATCGACCTTGCCGTGCTTATCGTCGGTGAAGTCCCGGAAGTTCCAGAGCTTCACGTTCACCAGCCCGCGATCGATCGCCTTCTTGAGCAGGCTCTGCCCGAGATAGCTCTCGAACATTTCGGGGAAGAGCGTGCCGACGTCGAAGCGCATGGCTGGGTAGGTGTTAGGTGATAGGAATGAGGTGGTGGAGTAGACCTTATCGGCCGGACTATCACCTACCAGCCATCACCTACCACCTATTCCGCCGCTGCATCGCCTTCGGCCGGCGCTTCCGCGGCCGCGGCGGCCTTCGCAGCGGCCTTGTCTTTCGGGGCGGCCATCGGAGCCGGGGCGGCGCCCTTGCCGAACCGGTTCGTTTTGACCTTCTTGATGAGGACGGCGACCTTCTCGGACGGAAGCGCGCCGACGCTCATCCAGTAGTCGATCCGCTCGATGTCGAGCTTCACGCCGGCGGCGTTGTCGCGCGACATCGGATCGTAATGGCCGACCTCTTCGATCGGGCGGCCGTCGCGCTTGGTGCGCGAGTCCATCACGCAAATGCGGTAGAACGGCCGATGAGTCCGGCCGAGCCTCTTCATCCGAATACGAACTGCCACGCTTCGTCTCCCTGTCGCCGTAAAAGTGATCGGTGGGAGTAAACAGTGAGTCGTAAGCAGTCAACAGTGAGCGGCGTTCATCGCCATGCGCAACCACTGACGACTCACGATTTACCGCTTACCATTTACTGCTTACCATGTACTGCGGACTTGCCCCTCAGCGATTTTTCTTCCGCTGTTTCTTGGCTTCTTTTTTCTTGCGTTTCTCTTTTTCGCGGGCTTTCAGCTCATCGAGCGGACCGCGCTTGCTGCGCTGCTTCTGCTGCATCATTCGGCCGGAGGGATTGCTCATCGCCTGGCCGGCCATCTGCTGGACCGCCTTGAGGCGGTCCTTCATGCCCATCTGCGACACGCCCTGCATCATGCCGCCCATGACCGAGAAGTCTTTGAGCAGCTTGTTGATGTCGGCCGGATTCGTGCCGCTGCCGGCGGCGATGCGGTTCCGCCGGCTGCGATCGATGCGATCGGGGTTGCGACGCTCGTCGAGCGTCATCGAATCGATCATCGCGCCGATGCGATGGACCTCTTTGTCCATGTCGATGCCGGGATCGAGCTCGGCCATCGCGCCCATGCCCGGAATCATCTTCATGACGTTCCGCAGCGGGCCGAGCCGATTGATCATCTGCATCTGCTTGCGGAAGTCGTCGAGCGTGAAGCGGCCTTCGGCCATCTTCCGCTGGGCGTCTTCCATCTCGTCGGCGTCGAACTCGCGTTGGGCCTTTTCGAGCAGCGTGGCGATGTCGCCGCCGCCGAGGATGCGGCTCGCCATGCGGTCGGGATGAAACGGCTCGATGCCTTCGAGCGTTTCGCCGGTGCCGACGAACTTGAGCGGCACGCCCGTGACCGCCTTGATCGACAACGCCGCACCGCCCCGCGTATCACCATCGATCTTGGTGAGGATCACGCCGTCGAGCTCGAGCGCCTCGTTGAAGGCCTTGGCGC
Source organism: Planctomycetaceae bacterium (assembly GCA_013813775.1). Taxonomy (GTDB): domain Bacteria; phylum Planctomycetota; class Planctomycetia; order Planctomycetales; family Planctomycetaceae; genus JACCRE01. Next base: position 8,174 of record JACCRE010000122.1, on the reverse strand, counting down.
TGTTGACGGCGTCTTGCCCCGTCATCGCGTCGGTGACGAGCACGGCCTGATCGGGGGCGCACTTGTTGTCGATCTGCCGCAGCTCGCGCATGAGCTGCTCGTCGATCGCGAGCCGTCCCGCGGTGTCGAGGATCACGACACGCACGTCGCCGGCCTTCTTCGCGGCCTTGACGCCGTTCTGACAGACCTGCACCGGAGTGCTGGCCGCCGGATCTTCGGTGTAGACCGGCACGCCGATCTGCCCGCCGAGCGTTTTGAGCTGCTCGATCGCCGCCGGCCGCTGAAGGTCGGCCGCGACGAGCATCGTGCGAACGCCGTCGCGCTGCAGCAGCCGGGCGAGCTTGCCGCAGGTCGTCGTTTTGCCCGAGCCTTGCAGCCCGCACATCATGAGGACGGTCATGCCGTCCCGCTTGATGCCCAGCAGGCTCGCCGTCGATTCGGGAGTGAACTCGCGGGCGTCCGGATCGCCGCCGAGCAGCGAAACGAGTTCCCGGTAGACAATGCCGATGATCTGCTCGCTTGGGCGGAGCGATTTCAGCACCCGCTCGCCGACCGCCTGCTCGCTGACGCGGGCGGTGAAGTCTTTGGCGACGTCGTAGTTCACGTCGGCTTCGAGCAGGGCCTCGCGGACCTGCTTCATGCCCTCGCGGATGTTCGCTTCGGTCAGGCGTCCCCTGTCGATGAACGACAGGGCGCCGCGAAGACCGGTGGTGATGCCCTCGAACATAACGAACGCCGTACTACGCGAGTGTGCCGACGAAAACGGCCGTCAAAAAGCGGGAAACGGCGGCCTGGAGACTCAGGCGACACCGCGAGCGGTCCGCGCAGACGCTGCCCGTCGCGCGGAGAATCGCCAAGTTTACGGATCAGACCCGGAAATCGCAACGATCGGCCGTGGAACGTTGCTCTCGGCCTCCCTCGCAGCGTTTGCATCAAAAACTCTATCCAACTCGTGGCGGAATGCTCGAACGGCGTCTTCTGAGACACCGGCAGTCCGGGAGCCGCCGCGACAGACGGCCCCGCGAACGGCAATGATGTCGGGAGACACATTGGTGATCGCCCATAAATCCTGCGTTCGCAAGCTGCCCGCCACGGCGAAGGTCATTGCGGCCGTCTGTGCGCGCTGCCGAAGGTTCCGCAGAGCCGCCACATCGATGAGATCGAGCAGGCGCTTGTCGCCCTTCTGGAACGTGTCCACGAGCAATCCCGCGCAGCCGGCTTCAAGCGCAGCCTGGAGCACGTCGTCGAGCGGCGGGCTGCCCGCTTGCGGGTCGGCGTAGTGGACGGCGATCCATGAAATCTTTCGGCCCGACGCCTCTTCGACCCTCCGTCGGAGCAATTGCCAACGTTTCGGCCAGTCCGCCCGCTGATGGGAGCGGCTCAGGCCCAGCTTCACGTACTCGACGTTCGTGGGAAGCGGCGGTACCGGTCGCTCTTCCGGCCATTCGTTGAGTTCTCCGAGCGCGACGCTGATCGGCGGCGGAGCCTGAAGGCCACCGACGGCCCCACAAATCGCGGCGATGGTTTGCGGGTCGGCCGCTCCCAGAGAGCCGCGATTCGGCTCCTTAATGTCCAGAAGGTCGCAACCGCCGGTGATCGCGGCCTGGGCCTCTTCGGGCGAGCGAACACTCACCAGTAGCTTGGTGCGATGAACTGAACGAACGGACAAAGACCTGGTCCCTCACAAACCGCAAAGCCGACGTTGTCGGCACAATTGTCTCAAGCGGCGTTTCCGGCACAACCGATGGAAGACGATGACGGGCCGTGCGAGCGGACCGTTCCGGGCCATCGACTGCCCGGCGGCGGGTTTTGGAATCCGCCCAGAGGCAGGCACACACGCTTTCGCCGCCAGACGGCGCCAAGGAAGGAGACACTCATGCGGCTCGGCATCGTTCTCGCCGCCACCGGGGCCACCGTCGCGACGGCTTGGGCCTTTGCTGCGGCCCAAGACGGATTCGAGGCTCAAGGTTACCGCCCAGCCGATCCCGCAGCGCAGCGGACCGTTCGGTATTTCTCCCGAAACGGTTCGACCAGCGAGCAAACGCTGCCGGCTCGTCCGGCGACGGCCGCTGGCCGCAGTGCGGCGGGTCCGACCGCGGCGACGGCGGCCTCCGCCGGCACCAAGAATTATTACAATCAACTCTTCCGCGATTCCGAAGCGGCATCCCCTGCGTCGGGTATTCGCACCGCGGGCGGCACGACGGCCGAGGAAGATTCCTCGCTGATCCACGCCCATTACGATCGCAACCCCGGAACTGCTCCGGCGAGCGAAATCCGACAGCTTGGCGGTCAGACGACCCAGGAATCCTTGGGCGCACCTCAATCACAAGCTCCGGCCCTGCCGGCGTTCGCGGCCTCTGGTCTTGAAGCGGGAGCCGATGCCGACCCGTTCGCGGCCTTCGAGCGGCGTCCGCAGACGGCTGCCGCCACGACGGCCACGACGGCTCAGCCGCCAGCCCGGCAGATCGCGTTGCCGGTCCAGAGCGAACCCGTGAAGGAAGCTGTCAGCGAACTCGGAGCCGACGCACCGGCCCACCAGCCGACGGCGCCGTCCTTCTCACGACCGTCGTTCGCGACTCCGATTCCAACGACCAGCCCCACCTCGCCCGTCACGCGTCCGACCACGATTCCGACGACTCCGTCGGGCATCGAGCCGGCATCGGCCCAAGAGCCTTCGCATCGGTTGGCTGCCGCCCACATGGGCGGCCCGGCGGCGGTCGAAGTCCGCTGGGAGCGCGTCAGCGAGATCACCGTCGGCCGGGAATGCCGGTGTGAACTCGTCGTGAAGAACAGCGGTGTCGGCGCCGCCGGCAACGTGGCCGTGGAAGCCTTCTTTCCGGGTTCGGTGCGTCTGATCGGTGCCGATCCCAAGCCGACGGCGAGTGACGATCACCTGACCTGGACGATTCCCAGCCTCGCCGCCGGTGCCGAGAAACGCATCGCGATCACGCTGATTCCGAGCGAGCAGGGCGACCTGCAGGTTTCCGCCTACGTTCGCTACACCGAAGCCGCCGCCACCACCCTGGCGGTCCGCGAGCCTCAACTCGCGGTTACGGTGAGCGGTCCCGCGGAAGTTGCGATCGGAGAGACCGTTTCACAAACGATCACGGTTTCCAATCCCGGAACCGGCACCGCCGACGACGTGACCATCGAGGTCAATCTGCCGGCCGGCCTCGAGCACGCCAAAGGCGCCAAGCTCGCGATGCCGGTCGGTTCGCTTTCGGCCGGCCAGTCGCAAGTCATCCGTCTCGCATTGTTCGCCACGCAGGGCGGTCCGCAGTCGATCCAGGTGCGAGCGACCGGCGGTCAGACTCTGCGGCACGACGCTCACGCCGACGTGCTGGTCTCGGCCCCGACGCTCAAAGTGATCGCCGAAGGCCCGAGCCTGCGATACGTCGGTCGCGACGCGATCTACCGCATCCGCGTGACGAACGACGGCGGAGCCTCGGCGAACAACGTGCGGGTCACGCACGTCGTTCCGAGCGGCTTCGACTTCGTGCGAGCCGACAAAGGCGGCAAGTTCGAAGCGGGTCCGAGCCAGATCGTGTGGTACGTCGGTCGCGTCGAAGCCGGCCAGAGCGTCGATCTCGCCGCCGAGTTGACGGCGACGAGTCTCGGCGATCACAAGCACATCGTCACGATCAGCGGCGAAGGCGGTGCGAAGTCGGAGGCGATCGTGCAGACGGCCGTCGATGGAACCGCGTCGCTCGTCGTCGAAGTGCTCGACCTCGACGACCCGGTCGAAGTCGGTGCCGAGACGGCTTACGAAGTTCGCGTGCGGAACGAAGGCACGAAAACGGCCCAGAACGTCGGCATCGCCTGTGAAGTTCCGACGGGCGTCGCCGCCCTTTCGGCTCGCGGTCCGACGGCTCACCAAGGCGAATCCAGCCTGTTGACCTTCGCCCCGATCGCTGAACTTGAACCCGGCAAGACGGCCCTGTACCGAGTCGTCGTTCGCGGCACGGCCCCCGGCAAGCACCGCTTCCGGGTCCGCCTGACCAGCGACAGCATCGACGAACCGCTCGTCCACGAAGAGCTGACGCACTACTACGCGGATTGAGCACGAGAGACGTAGAACACGATTTTGAAGCCGATCGGTCGCAACCGGTCGGCTTCTTTTCGTGAAAAGGGCCCTAATTGCCGCTTGAAACGAACGAATCGTCAAAAAATTGCCGTGCGAAGCGGAATCCATTAGTCCAGCGAAAACGAACTGCGTATTATTCTCGGCAATCGGATGCGGACTGCCGATAAGTACCGTCGCCGTCAGGACTCCCGGCAAAACTGCCGTCTGCGGTCTCGGTGGGGCTGGTGCCGCCGAAGGGAGTCGCGCAAAGTTGGGGAATGTTGGCCGTCTGCCGCTTGCAACGCGGGGGTGCGGTTCCCACAATCTCCGCTTCGCGTTTTTGGCCGGACCTGGGGCACCCCCAACTCCTGGGGCGATCCTAAGGCCGGATTGGCCGGGAGCGGCGGAAGGCATCGATGTATGCCGGCCGTATCCCACCTTTCCTCGTAGGTGCGGGAGGGTTTATGCGTTGGAAAAGGGTCATCACATTCTGATCGACTGTCGGAACGTGCCCCGCGACGTGTGCCTTGACGACGGCAAAATGCTTGAAGTCATGGCGCGAAGCGCTGCGAAAGCGGGAATGCACGTGATCTCTCAGGTCCGCTACCACTTCGGGCACAATTCGGCCCCGGGCTTTACATGTGTGTGTCTCCTCGACGAGAGCCACGTGTCGGCCCACACGTATGCGGACCTCGGCCTGATCGCGTTGGACGTCTTCACTTGTGGAAAGACCGACCCCGCGAAGATCCTCGACTTTATGCGCGAGGAATTGGACCTGGGCGACGTGACCATGAAGAAGATGCCGCGGTTCCTCACGGCCGATGACGACGCTTCGCAAGAAGCCGAACTCATCGACGAGAGCGATTCCGCAATGTCCGACGCCGACGTGGAGGAACAGGTCCTCGTGGCCGTCTGATCCTTCACCCTTTTCCCCGGATCGTCGGCGGTTCGATTTTTCGAAACGTCGGCAGTCCGCCCTCGCCCCCTGATCGCTCCCGCGGTCCGGAACACGGGTAGAGACGGCAGAACGGACGATCAAGCGAACAACCCGGCTTCGGCCGGTCACACACGGGGGAGACGGCAACGTCTCCCCCGTTCGCTGTTAATGCCCGCGAATCACTGTGAGCGCGCCCGCGAAGGGACGCGACTCCAGAAGCCAACGAATGATGACTACGATCGACGCTCGCGACCGAACAGCCAGGTGAATTTCGATCGTGGCCGGGCAGCGACCTTTCGGCCGTTGAGGTAATTGAGCAGATCGGCCGAAAGTTCGCCGGCCGAGCGATAGCGGTCGGTGGGATCGCGGGCCATGGCTTTCGACACGATCGCGTCGAGGTCGGGGGGGATGTCGGGCCGCACGAGCTTCGGGGCGATCAGATCGTGCCGGCGAATGCGGGCGACGAGCTGATCGTGTTGCGGACTGTCGAACGCCGGCGACGACACGAGCAATTCATAGAGCGTCGCCCCGAGTGAATAGACGTCGCTGCGCGCGTCGCACACGCCATCGAACCGTTCGGGAGCCATATAACGATAGGTGCCGGTGAGCGTGCGACGATTGTCCGCGTCGGTGGGAGGCGACGCACCGAAATCGGTGACCAGCGCCTGACCCTGTGCATCGAGCAACACGTTCGCCGGCTTCACGTCGCCGTGGATCACGCCGCGGGCATGAGCGTACTCCAGCGCCCCGGCCACTTGCAGTCCGATGGTCGCGAAGGCCCGCCAGGAATCGCGCGACAAACCGGGCACGTGCCCCGGCTGCGCGTCGGTCCGGTCGGTCGATTTCTTCGACGGAAAGTGCGAGATGACGCGATCGACGCTGCCGCCTTGCGCGAGTCGCATCACGTAAAAGAAGTAACCGCGGTCGGTCGCGAAGCTGTAGATCGGAATGATGTGCCGATGCTGCAAGCGCGAAAGCGTCGCCGCTTCTTCCAGAAATCGGCTGGCGGGACGCCCGTGCGAATCGGCCCGCCAGGGATAAACCTTCACCGCGACCGTGCGGAACCAGGTCAGGCCGTGCACCGCTTCGAAGACGATGCCGTTCCCGCCGCGGCCGATCTCGCGAACGAGCCGGCAATCGCCCAGCCGCCGCAACGGGAACGTCTGCGGAAACGCACCGAGATCCGAGGTCGCGTCCTTGTGAACCTTCCAGCGTTCCAAAGCCTCGACGACCGGCGCGAGCTCGCGGAGCCGCGCCTCCAGCGGTTCGCCCTGCCCCGCGGCGAGTTCGGGAATGTCAGGCGTCTCGCCCGCGCGAACGCGATCGGTGAGAGCGCTCGCCAGCCGTTCGAGATCGTCGCGTCCATGATCCGGATCGGAGCCCGATCGCAAGCCGAACCCCGCCAGGTCGGCCTCAAAGGTCTCGGCGGAGGAGTCGTCCGTCACGGATCACCTTCGGAATCTCTCAGAGAGCTTCGGACGCATGCGCCTCGACGACGGCGTCTTTACTCCACGGGCAGCACGATCTTTGGGCGGAGCGTCGAGTCGACAGGGTTGAAAGTCGCGACGGCCGCGAGCCTTGCATCGGGCGCAAAGAGCGCGACCGGTTCATCGGCTTCGAGACGCGGCCCGTCCGGCTTCGGCAGAAACTTTCCGTGACGTATCGCGACCGTCTGCGTTTCATCGAGCGGAATGTGCCGCAATTCGGTCACGGCGGTCGATGCGGGGAGAAGCCTCGACGGAAGCGATTCCAAAGTCAGACTCGACGGTGAGATCGCGCGATCGATCGTGAACGGTCCGACGGCCGTGCGTCGCAGGCCGGTCATCACCGCGGCGGTGCCGAGTCGCTTGGCGAGATCGCGTCCCAGGCTGCGCACGTATGTTCCCGAGCCGCATTCGATCTCGGCGGTCAGCTCTTGAGATTCTTCATCGAAATCGATGGCTTCATACCGATGAATCTCGACCGACCGCGGCGCGAGGGCCACGGCCTCGCCCCGTCGGGCCAATTCGTAGGCACGCCGGCCGCCGACATGCACCGCCGAGAAGACCGGAGGAATCTGCTCGATCGTGCCGACGAACTCGGGCAAGGCGGCCTCGACGTCGTCGCGCGTCAGCCGCGGCGCATTGGGAACGCTCGACACGAAGCCTTCGACGTCGTCGGTGACGCTCGTCACCCCGAAGCGGAACGTAGCCCGGTAGACCTTGCGCCCTTCCTGCACGAAGCTGATCAGCCTCGTCGCGGAACCGACACAGACGACGAGCACACCCGTCGCGATCGGGTCGAGCGTGCCGGCATGACCGACCTTCGCCGGATGCACGAGACGCTCGACGACGTCGACGGCCGTCCGCGAACTCATGCCCGCCGGCTTGTCGAGATTCAGCAGCCCGAAGAAAGCAGACATCAGACCCTATGTGAGAACGGAAGAAATGAGGACGGAAGAAGTGCGAAGATCCGACGACACCCGCGGCTTCCACGCGGTCAGCTCTTCCGACTTCCACCTTCTCACTTCTACAGTTCTCTTCTATGGCCGCACGGAACCGGCGACCGGAAACCCGTCACGACGCGAATTCGGCGAAGACCTCGCCCAGGGGCACACTCAGACCGGGGAGCCAAGGTGTCGCGTATTCGTCAGCGGATGTCAACACTCGCTCGGCGTAATCGCCGGTCTGCCAGGTGAGCACCAGCGCCCGCGACTTGAACCGATCGACGATCACGTACTCTTTGACGCCAACGGCGTGATACTCGGTGCGCTTGTGAATGTAATCACGCTCCTGATCGCGCCGACTGCCGCTCACGAACTCGAAGATGAGATCGGGAACGCGATCGGGAACCTCTTCTCCCGAATTCGCACCGGCAAGGTAGACGCAGATGTCGGGCACGCGATCGTCATCGGGCGACGTCGCGACCCAGCCTTCGATATCGACATCGTCGATGAGATGGGGATGTTCGCCCCAGTAGTGGCCAAGGATGCGGCGAAACGGACGAGACACGCGACGGTGATCGGGACCAGCCGGCGGCATGACGACGAGCCTTCCGCGCACACGTTCGTAAGTGAAGCCCTCCGCGAAATCCGCGGAACGGAACTCCTCCGCCGAGACGCGCCGGCCGGCGTCGTCCGGTCCCAACCGCAACGGAGTGACTTCGAGATTCGTCGCCATAAAAGGACTCACGTGA
>JACCRE010000105.1 GCA_013813775.1 Planctomycetaceae bacterium | reverse complement strand
AGACGAATGGCTTGGGGTTTTCGTTGTGATGGTCCAGATACTCTCGAATCGCTCGCTCAAGCGCCGCCACGCTGCGGAAGGCGCCGCGGCGGATGCGCTTGGTGGTGATCTCCGCAAAGAAACGCTCGACCTGGTTCAGCCACGAACTGCTCGTCGGCGTGAAGTGCAGCTGGTAGTCCGGATGCCGCAGGAACCACCGCTTCACCCAACGATACGAACGTGCGGGCATCTGTGGATTTTTACGGCTACTTTGTGTACAGAACTGCTCAGCCGAGCCTGCGCAATTTGCCGAGTGCTCGGGCTTTTCCCACCTTGCCGATCTAGCGACGCCGGAGGCGGTCAGCTTAGCGGCTCGACCGGAGCACCTGATGGCGAAGCGGCGACCGAGTTCACCCCGGGCATCTCGCCCCGACGTTACCCCGACGATCGTTCCAGAATCCGAGACCGCTCCCGGTCGTTCAGCCTCGCTTCGGAGGACTCCATCCACAGTCGCGTGGGACGACCTCCCGCTGAAGGTGGCTGTTATCGGAGACGTGGGGGCTGACTGGACGTTCATTTCGAGCGAGCCCGCCAAACCCCGGCAACGATCATTCCAGCCGTGGACTCAGTATCCCGCGACCCATTTGATGGCGCTCCCCGGCGGGGCGTGGTTCTCGGGGCATGTGGTTCAGGGAGCCCTTTCTGACCCGCCTTACCGTCGCACCTTCACTGCGGTGACCACGAGAGGGCCATTCGAAGGCGACCGGTTTCTCCGGCACATCGCCCTTAGCGCTCAGAAGCTGCTGCAAACCGACCCAGGCGAAGAGCCCCTCAAGTCCCTGACGGTTTATCTGCCTCCGAGCACCAATAAGGCTCGCCCGTCCGCCCTCACGGAGTACGACGTCATTCTCGATGACGAAGACGAGCTCGACCTCCGTCGGTTTCCGTGCAACAAAGCAAACGGGGAAATCGAGCTGAGACTTACGTTCGACCATGAGAAGACTAGCCGGACGCGGCTTCAGGCCGGCCTCGTGGATGCATCATCGAATTTCGAGGTGAGACGGAAAGTCGGCCGGGGCGGATGTATCCCGACCCGGTTTACCGCCGGTTTCATGCCGAATCGTTCGGGCTCCACCTGTCGCGGACACGCGAAAAGGGTCAGACGCCGCAGCTGTCGTTTCTCACGCTCCAGGACACGGCGGTCGCTTTGGACCCCGCCGCTTCAGACGATGGCGAGCGCCGCTTCTTTCGATCCGTCCGGATCGTTCCGAGAAGCCTCCGCGACGGAGGCCCGGGTCCGACAGCCCCACTTAAGGTCATCGCCGAGCCGTCCGACGCAAAGATCTTCTTCGCGGAGGGCAACATTGACGTGACGCACGGCGAACTTCAGTTGACTACGGAGACGATTGATTCGGGAAAACTTCCACCCGCTTGGTTCACGCAGGGGCCGTCGCCCGATAGCTCCCGTCCTCTGGGGATCACGCTGACGGTCTCTGGCTCGCGAAAGCCGAAGGCTTTCATTCACCACGGCATATGGTTCTATACTAACCCGCAGCATCGGCTCGCCATGCAGCCTCCGGGGCATATCGTTCGCACGTTGAGTCAGCTGGGGCTCTTTAAGATCCACGCGGACGCGCCCCAGCACCCGAAGGTCTACCGCCGCAGCCATCAGCACGGGATAAACGGCCCCCAACATGGTTCGCCGACGATTCTGACGAACTATAGCTATACCACTGACGGCAGCTATACCGCTGACGGCGACTTCACGACGCAGCTTGGACATGCCGGTGCAGGCCTGACCTCACTTCGCGACGCCTGGGCGAAAGGCCGAGGGCATCGGCTCGTCGTGATCGACGACGAGGGCATGGGATTCTCGGCGCGAGAGAATCTTTGGCATCCGTTTCTCCGGCGGGCCGACAGCGCCGCGACGCCTCGCTCGACGGGAAGGGGAGGCGGCATGGACGGGGCCGCCTCGTCTCTAAAGAAAGTTGACCCGACGTACCTGTCGTCCACTTTTGTGGTGGTCAAGGCGAGTCACTGGCTGGCACCTCCGACGTCTGAGCTGCTTAAGTTCCTTCAAGACCCGGTTCGGGCGATCGCGCCGCGGACGTTGCTCGTCCTGTCGGGAGAATCGCTGCGAGGAGGGCTCGTCAGTTTCCGTGACAGTTCGGGAATCAAGCTGTCGAAAACGGTGTCTTGGGAGAGGACGCTCGAAGATTTTATCGCGGCTCTCGGCCGTCCCAACCTGAATCGGATCGACGATTTCGGACACATCGTCGTGCGACTCGGCCTTGAGGGCGCGTTGATCTATAGCCGCCTTGACGCCGACGAGCCGGCGAAGGTGCGTCTCGTCTTCGATCCGGGTCGCACCGAAGGTGAATACTCCGGCACCGAAGGCGGAGAGATGTCCGGCCTGACGACGGTGTTCATGGCCGCAATCGTGCGCCAGATGTCGCGTGCCTTGTCGAAAACGCCCCAGACGGGCACAGCATTGAGCGAAATTAACGATCGCGTTCTCGGGTGGACCAAATACGCGCTGCAATGTGCCCGGCGATACTACGACCTCGGCTACGGTCCGACGCCGGACACGGTGCGGAAGTTCGAGCAGCTTCAGATTCCCGCGACGCAGATCTTCGGCAGCCAAGCGCTCGAACTCTGCGCCAATGACGGGAGACATGACTTCGCCGATTACGAGATCGCCGACGTCGACGAGTGGAACGTCGCCCGCGAAAAAGCGAAGGCGGCGGAGGGGCGACCGTCCGACGCGGGCAGGAACAGCATCCTGTTCCAGAGGCTCACATCCGCAAACGGCTCTGACGCAACAAGGGACGTTTCCGAGGATCAACTGTTAGATTCGACCGAAGAAACCAACGCGAGAAACCGGGCGGTGAATGCCGCGAAGCTGGGACGCTCGATCGTAACGTTCGGTGCGAAAGAGGCGCTGCAACGCTTTGCGAGCGCAAGCGGGAACGGGTTTCCCTACGCCCGATTCAGGAAGCTTCTGTCGGTGGATCGCCGCGAGATCGAGGGACTTCGGAGCGTGCGAACGCTGTTGCGGGAGTACATCGACAGCCCGTCGCGACGCGAGCCCATCTCCATTGCCGTGTTCGGCCCGCCGGGCTCCGGCAAGTCCTTCGGCGTGAAGCAAATTGCCGAGGATGTCTATGAAGGACGCATTCAGGAGTTCGTATTCAATCTCGCCCAGTTCTCCGACTTCCGGGACGTGACGCAGCTCCTGCTCCAAGTTCGGGATGCCGGGCTCGACGAGAAGCTTCCGCTCGTGTTCTTCGACGAGTTCGACTCGCCCTTGGCCAACCGACCGCTCGGTTGGCTCAAGTTCTTTCTCGCACCGATGCAAGATGGCCGCTTTCAGCACGGCATGGCGACTCTGGGAATCGGTAAGGCGATCTTCGTCTTTGCGGGCGGCATCGCGGCGACCCACAGCGAGTTTTCCGACAAGCTGTTTTGGGATAAACAGTACGAAGAGTTTGGAACGAACGTGTTTCGCGCCGCGAAGGGGCCCGACTTTCACAGTCGCCTGCGGGGGTACTTAAACGTCGTTGGAGCGAATCCAGACTTCGTCATGCGGCAGAGCCGAGTACCGGAGAAGACGAAGCGGGCGAAGCCATCGAAGGCAGACCCTTACCGCGACGAGACGTTCACCTACGTCTTGCGAAGGGCGCTCCTCGTGCGCCAGTGGATCGAAACGCTCTCCCGGGACGGGTCCGTTCGGTTGCTCGACGAGGAAGGCCGGGCTGACGTCGATCGGGACGTGCTCGACGCGCTGCTCTTGTGCGAAGAGTATAAACACGGCGTACGGTCACTGCTGGCCGTTTTGGAGATGTGCAAGCTGCACGGTCATCGCGCCATTTCGAAGACGAGCTTGCCCTCGCGGAATCTCCTGAAGATGCACGTCGATCGCTCGTTCAACGACATCCTGACGTTGAACACGCCGGCAACGGGGAGTCCGGTGATCGATTCCGCACTTGAGATTCTGAGCCGGGAATCGCGGTACCAGTAATATGGTCTTGAGCGCCCCTCCGCGAGAGGTGACCGGTCGGCACTTCAGCGCGTCGGTTGTCGAAGCGCGTCCCCGGCGGCTCGGGCCGCTATCGCGGCCCTCAAGTCCGGCCGGTGCGTCTGCACAGCCGCGACCAACGAATCGGCCACTGCGGACAGAAGGTATTCGGCGATATTTAGCCGCCCGCGCTCGACCATCGTGATGATATTGGCGTCCGCTGCAAGCCGGTTCGGCCCTTCGAGGATCGACTCACATTCCTCGTGCGAAAGCGTCCCTTGATGATGCAGTGGCACCACGAAGTTGAGGTAGTGTCCTTAGAAGCCAACAGAAAACCCCTAAGACATTAATTGACCGGTCTGAGGTCGTGGTGCCAGATGCGGAAGTTGATCACGGTCATGGCGAGCGTCGCGAAGGCTTCGATCGTTGCTGTCAGCCGGTCGTAGCTGATCCGCATCCGCCGCAGACCCTTCACCCAGCCGATCGTGCGTTCGACGACCCATCTGATCTTTCCCAGTCCACTGCCGTGCGCGCCTGCCTTCTTGCGGATCCGCGGCTCGATGCCCAGGCAGCGCAGCGCGTGGCGGGTGCTTTCGCCGTCGTACCCGGCGTCGGCGATCAACACGTCGGGCGTCTGCTTCGGTCGGCCCGGGCGGCCGGGAATCGCGGGGAGTTTCTCTTTGACCAGCGGCAGGATCTCGTGATGATCGCCGACGTTCGCTCCCGAGACGCGGACCGCTTCGGGAACGCCCTGCCGATTGACCGCGAACGTGTACTTTCGCCCGGGTTTTCCGCGGTCGACGGGACTCGGCCCCGACTTGTCGCCGGCCCCGTGGGCACGGACCAGCACCGCATCGACGATCGCCGTCTCCCGCTCCAGTTCGCCGTCGCGACGCAGCAACCGCAGCATGTCGAGGTGCAGGCGGTCCCAGACGCCCGCGTCCTGCCAGTCGATCAGCCGCGTGCGAGCCGTTTCGCCGGAGCGGCCCATCTCCGGCGGCACGTCGTGCCAGCGGCAGCCGGTCGTCAGGACATACCAGATCACCTTCAGCA
>JACCRE010000110.1 GCA_013813775.1 Planctomycetaceae bacterium | reverse complement strand
CCGCGATGAGAGGGTCAGGCTCCCGCCTGACGATCTCAGGGAGCTGTCAGGCGGGAGCCGCCGGACCTACATCCGTTTCCATTCGAGCCATTCGTTGGCTCCCTCGTTCGCGTGCGATCGCGTGATTCGCGGGCAATTCAGCCTCTGATGAACCGAGTCGGGCGGGAGGCTAACTTACTGGGCCAGCCGGCATTTGCAGAACATGTCTTCCTTCGGCCACAGGTCTCGTTCCATCGGTTCCTCTTCGTTGGCCTTGGCGCTCTTCTCGCCGGATGCCAATGCCTTCTGAATGAGCACGGCTCGCAGCTTGCGGACTTCGTCGGTCTGGGTGCGTGATTCCGCGCGGTCGAAGTATTTGCGGCCGTCGATCCAGGTTTGTTCACAGACCGACAGGTTCGAGAGGGGCTTGCCGCTCCAGACGACGAGGTCGGCGTGCTTGCCCGGTTCGAGCGAGCCGACGTGCTGATCGATGCGCAACTGCTTCGCAGGGTTGAGCGTCACGAACTTGAGCGCGGCTTCTTCTTCGACGCCGCCGTATTTGACCGCCTTCGCGGCTTCGTGATTCAAGTGCCGTGCCAGCTCGCGATCGTCGGAATTGAACGAGACGACGACGCCGTTCTGGTGCATCAACGCACCGCCGAAGGGGATCGCGTCGTAGACCTCGAACTTGTAGGCCCACCAGTCGGAGAACGAACTGCCGCCCGCGCCATGCTTCTGCATCTCGTCGGCGACCTTGTAGCCTTCGAGAATGTGCTGGAGCGTGCCGATCGTGACGCCGAACTCGTCGAGCGTGCGGAGCAGCGCGAGGATCTCGTCCTGCCGATAGCTGTGGCAATGCACCCAGCGTTCGCCGTACACGACTTGCGCGATCGCTTCGAGTTCGAGATCGACGCGGGGCGGCAGGCCCTGCTTCGTCTTGGCGTACTGTTCGTGACGATGCCGGTACTCGCGGGCCGCGAGGAAGCGATCGCGAATGATCTGCTCGACACCCATCCGGGTCTGCGGATAACGGGTCGTGTAGTTCTCGCCCCAGTTGCTCTGCTTCACGTTCTCGCCGAGGGCGAACTTGATGCCGGGGGGCGCCTCGGCGAACTTCAACTCTTCCGGCAGCAGGCCCCAGCGGAGCTTGATGACCTGGTTCTGTCCGCCGATGGTGTTCGCGGAGCCGTGCAGGATGTTGGAGGTCGTGAGTCCGCCGGCGAGTTGGTGGTAGATATCAATGTCGGTGGCGTTGATGAAGTCGCCGATGCGCACTTCGGACGTCACCGACTGCGTGCTCTCGTTGATCCCGCCGTCGGTGCCCATGTGGCTGTGACAGTCGATCAGGCCCGGCGACAGATGCTTGCCGGCGCAATCGACGACCAAAGCGTCGGAGGGAACTTCGACGTCTTTGCCGACCGCCTTGATGACGCCTTTCTCGACAAGCACCGTCGCCCCTTCGAGGACGCCTTCGGGGCTACAGGTCCAGACCGTCGCATTGGTGAAGGCGATGAACGCCGGTTGCTCGGCCGGAGCCGTTCGACCGTATTCGCCGAGCGGGAAATTGACGGCGAACGACGCCTTCTTTGATTCTTTCGGTTTCTGGGCGACGACCGGATCGCGATCTTCGTTCTTAGGTGCTTCGCGGGGCGTCTGAGACGCTGAGAACAACGTCACCGACTCATCGGGCCAGACGAGTGAGCCGACCAGCGACGACGGTTTGCCGTCGGTGAGCGTGACGGTCGCGGTGAGACGAGCGACCCCCTTCTTCTCGAACTTGTCGGCATCGAAGCGAGCCGACAGACGGCCGTCGACCAGCTTCACGTCTTTCAGATCGGCCTTCTTGTCGCCTTGACGGAAAGATCCCTTGAGCTTGTCCGACTCGCCGGTGAGGCTGAGAGACGTCTCGGGGGAACCGACGGGCTGGCCGGCCTCGGTGAGCGACCAGGCGCCGCGCAGGTCGCCGGGCTTCTTCGCTTCGATCTCGTAGCGTTCGCCATCGACCCACGTCTCGACGAACTTCGCCTCGTCGCTGACGAACGGGTCGCCGGTCGTCAGCACGAAGCTCGCGGCTTTGCCGGGCTCCAGCGTGCCGCTGCGCGTGAGGCCGAACGTTTCCGCTGGCGTCACGGTGAGCGCGGTCAGCGCAGCGTTCTTGTCGAGGCCCCGACGGATCGCCTTCCGCAGCGCCGGCCAAAAGTCGGAACGCTTTTCAAGACCGCTGCCCGAGAGCAGGATCGGAACACCAGCCGCCGAGAGACGACCGGGGTTCTCGGGGGCGAGATCCCAATGCATCAATCGTTCGAGAGACACGTCGAGGGCCGTTTCGGGTGTCGAGACCTCCGGCGGTTTTGGAAAATCGAGCGAGACGATGACGGGCCGCTTTGTGGCGGCGATCGCGTCAAGTCTGCGGTACTCGTGGCCGTAGCTGCGCAGGATCAGCTTGAGATCGAACTCCTTCGCGAACAGATCGGCCCGCAGGGCGTACTGGTCGTCCATCGCGTCGGCGATGATCGGCGTCTCGCCATCGAGAACGCCCGTCAGTGACGCGAACGCATCGTTTCGCTCCGGCCGAGCGACACCTTCACCGGCGTCGAACATCTTCCACGCGTCGCGATACCAACGGGCGTCGTAGAGCGTCTGACGGGCCAGCGCGACGGCACCCATCGGCGAGTTCGGGTAGTCGCTTTCTCCGCGCCCCCGGGGAGCCGTCAGTCGAACGTGTTGGGCGACACCGTCGGCGATGACGGCACGATCGCCGCCGCCAGTGCCGGTCGTGACGACGCCGCTCTGGCCTTTCAGGATGCCGCGGTTCGGCGCGACGAGCCTCGCAACGAAACCTTGCTCGCGAAACGCACGGTTCGGCGCAGCGTCGGCGGCGTAGTTCTCGACCGCGGAGATTTGCGGCGTGACCTGCGTGTTCCAATGGGCCGAAGCTTTCTCGGTCGGAACGGCGGGCGGTTCGATTTCAGAATAGGCGTCGATGAAGCCGGCGTACGCGGTCTTGCCGGTGCCGTCCCACACACGGGCATCTTCTGGAACTACGACGTCCTTTCCGGCAGCTTCGATCAGACCGTCTCGCACGATGAGCGTCGCGCCGTCGATCAGCTCTCCCGGCTTCACGACGAGCCGCAGGTTCGTGATGGCGTGCACGTGCGGCGTGTTATCACGGATGCCGGCGACGGGCCGGCTGGATTCCGGCGGGGCCGCAGCGAGTGCGGAACACGCAACGAGAACGCACACCCCGACAGCGGGGCGGCTCGGACGAATGAGTCGCAACATTTTCGGTGGCTGCCGCGAAGAAAACGTTCGGAGGAGCGCGGGGATAGACCACCATAGACCGTCAGCCGACCCTCCGCAAACCCCCTAAAGGCACGAATGCGGAACTCGGCCCGACGACGGATCATGTACCGCTGTGGCCGAAATCGCCCTCTCTTCTGTTGTCGCGACACGCATTGACGACCTATGATGCAACTATGGTTCGTTTGCCTAACGAACGGAGGGCACGTGTGCTGACTTACGATTTTCACGAGAGCATCGGTTATTGGCTCTGCATCTCGGCGAGCGCCATGCAGGAGGCCTTGAACGATGAGCTTTCGCGTCACGGCATCACGTACCGCCAGTTTCAGGTGCTCGGCTGGCTTGCCCACGACGGCGAAGAACTGACGCAGGCTGATCTCGCCGCGAAAATGCGAATCGAGCCGCCCACGCTCGTCGGTCTGCTCGATCGCATGGAGCAGCAAGGCTGGATCACGCGAGGGAACTTTCCCGGAGATCGACGGAAGAAGCTTGTTCGAGTCGCGCCGGCCGCGGAAGAGGTCTGGGAAACAATGGTCGCTGCTCTGTTGCGCGTAAGGGCTCGCGCGACTGCCCGCCTGACCCCCGACCAGATCGAATCGCTCAAAGAGATGCTACAAACGATTCATGAGACGCTGACCGAGTCCGCCAAACGACCTGTTGCGGCCCACCACTGACTCCTCTCGAACTCCCACCGCGGCACGATCATCGAACTTCGGAAGACCTGTATGCGTGCATTTTGCGGACGAATTGTCACCCTGCTGTCGGGAATTCTTGCGAGCACTGCGGTCGCGCAGCCGCCGAACCTGCCGCCGAAACCGGTGGTCGTCGCTCCCGTTGTCGAGAAGGAGATTTCGACGGGGCAGACGTTCGTCGGCACCGTCATGCCGACACGTCGCGCGACGGTGGGCAGCGCGGTTTCGGGCCGGGTCGTCGAGTTTCCGATTGAAATGGGCGATCGAGTCGAAGAGAGGCAGACGCTCGCGCAGATTCTGACGGAAACGATCGGTCTCGAACTCGCCGCGGCCGAAGCTCAGCTCGAACTCCGTAAGCAGGAGCTTCAAGAACTCGAGAACGGATCGCGTCCCGAAGAGATCGAGCAGGCGAAAGCGCAGCTTTACGCGGCGCAGGCTCGGAATGAGTATGCGCAGTCGCGTCTTAAGCGGAGCGAGACGCTCTTCCAGCGCGGCGGTGTGACGGAAGAGACGCTCGACGAGATCCGCTCGCTCGCCTCATCCTCGCAACAGGTGATCAACGAGGCCGAAGCGACCTATCGGCTCATTCAAGCCGGTCCGCGGAAAGAGAAGATCGCCCAAGGCCGCGCCCAGGTCGCGATGCAAGAGGCCGAGGTCGAGAAGCTGAAGGACCAGATCAAGAAGTACACTGTGATCACGCGGTTCGCGGGTTACGTCGTCGCCGAGCACACCGAAGCCGGAGCGTGGGTCAATCAAGGCGATCCCGTCGCCGACATCGTCGCCCTCGATGAAGTCGATCTCGAAGCCTACGTGCCTGAGAACTCGATTCCGTTCGTGCGAGTGGGCGAAGAGGTGCGCGTCGAGATCCCCGCCTTGCCCGACCGGCTCGTCACGGGCAAGGTGATCTCGATCAACCCGCAGGCCGACGTTCGTGCCCGCACCTTCCCGGTGCTCGTTCGCGTGAAGAACGAGATCGGCGATGGCGGGCCGGTGATCAAGGCGGGCATGATGGGTCGGGCCGTGCTGCCGACGGGGCCCATCCGCAAGACGGTGCTCGTTCCCAAAGATGCGCTCGTCCTAGGCGGTCAGCGACCGATCGTCTACGTGACGGGTCCGGATCCGGCACAGCCTGACAAGACGGTTGTGCGCCCGGTGCCTGTGGTGCCCGGCGTCGCCTCGGGCTCTTTAATCGAGGTCGATGGCGAACTCCGCACGGGGCAGACCGTGGTGACGCTCGGCAACGAGAGGTTGCGCCCCGGCGACGCCGTTCAGCCCGCAACGGCTCAAGGCGACGCGAAATAACGTTCGAAGCCGACGGGTCGCAGCCCTTCGGTGCCCGCAAGAGATCCTTTTCCTTCTACGAGATCATCAGGGCACTTATGAACCTGATCGACGCCTTCGTCAAAAGTCCGGTGAAAGTCGCGGTGGGCGTCTTGCTCGTCGCCTTGTTCGGCGTCGTGGCTTTGCGCGGCATGCCGTTGCAGCTCACGCCTGAAGTGCAAACACCGACGATCACGATCGAAACCCGTTGGCCGGGCGCCAGCCCGCAAGAGGTCGAGCGAGAAATCGTGCTCGAACAGGAAGAGTACCTCAAGAGCGTCGAGGGCATCACCAAGCTGTCGAGCGAAAGCACCGACTCCGCCGGCAAAATCACGATGGAGTTCCTCGTCGGCACCGAGATGGACGAGGTGCTGCTGAAGGTCAACAGCAAGCTCCAGCAGGTTCGCGAGTATCCGGAAGACGCCGACCAGCCCGTGATCAGCACCGCGAATGCGAACGACCGTCCGATCGCCTGGTTCATGCTGTCGCCGCGACCGCCGAGCGCCGAACAATACGCGACATTTAAGGCGAAGTACCCGCATCTGAAGGAGGAGATTGCTCCCGTCGAGAAGGCCCACAACGTGGGCCTCGGTCTGTTCCGCCTGCGCGACCTCGCCAAGCGTCATCCGGAAGCGAGAGAGCTTCTGCCCGACGAATCGGTCGACGTGACGACGATGCGCCGCTTCGCCGAAGACGAGATCGAAGCCGTTTTCGAGCGCGTGCCGGGCGTGTCGCAGTCGAACGTCATCGGCGGCCTGCTCGATGAGTTGCAGGTGATCGTCGATCCCGAACGTCTCGCGGCGCGCGACCTCACGATTCTCGACGTCCGTAACGCGTTACGCGGGCAGAATCAGGACACGTCCGCGGGGGATTTCTGGGAAGGCAAACGACGCTGGGTCGTGCGGACGCTCGGTCAGTTCCGCAACACCGAGCAGGTCGAGAACCAGTTGCTCGCCGTCCGCGACGGAGCGCCGGTCTACGTGAAAGACGTGGCCGAAGTTCGCCTCGGCTACAAGAAGCCCGACGGAATCATGCGACGCTTCGGCGAGTCGAGCGTGGGTCTGAACGCTCTTCGCGAGACGGGCGCGAATGTGATCGACGTGATGAGCGGACTGCGCGAAGCGACGGCTCAACTCAACGAAACGGTCCTCAAGCGGCGAAATCTCCAACTCACGCAGGTCTACGACGAGACCGAGTACATCTACTCGGCGGTGGACCTCGTGCAGGATAATATCTACGTCGGCGGCGCGCTGACGATGATCGTGCTGATGTCGTTTCTGCACCTGGGCGTGCGAACCCTCATCGCGGCGCCGCTGATTCTGGGAACGGCGGTTGCCGCCGCCTTCGGCAACCCGTGGTTCTTCGCCGCGACGCTGGCGATCGTGATTGCGACGGGCTTCTGGTTCGCGCGAGGCTCGCTCGTGGTGGGGCTGGCGATTCCCATCAGCATCGTCGGCACGTTCCTGGTGTTGGGCATGATGGGCCGCACGCTGAACGTGATCAGCCTCGCCGGCCTCGCGTTCGCGGTGGGCATGCTCGTCGACAACGCCGTGGTGGTACTCGAGAACATCTATCGCCGTTACGACGACTTCGGCGAACCGCCCTTCACAGCCGCCGTTCGCGGGGCGAGCGAGGTGTGGGGTGCGATCATCGCCAGCACGCTCACGACCGTCGCGGTGTTCGTGCCGGTCGTGTTCATTCAGGAGGAAGCCGGGCAGCTCTTCCGCGACATCGCGATCGCCATCACGGCGGCCGTCTCGCTGTCGGCGATCGTGGCGATCACCGTCATTCCGACGGCGAGCGCGCGGCTGCTTACGAAGAATCGAGAATCGAAGCGTCGCAGAGGTCGTGTCGGTCGAACGCTCGACCGCATCGGCGCCGCCATCATCTGGCCTGTCGAGGCTCTTGGCGCTGGACTCGTGAAGCTCATCGTCGGCGTCAACGGCTGGATTCAGCGGGGCGTGCTCCGCCAGATCGCCGTCATCGCGTCGCTGCTGGCCGTGACCTTCTGGGCGACGTGGCAGTTTTGGCCGAAGGTGGAATACCTGCCGACCGGCAACCGAAACCTGGTGTTCGGCATCCTCATCCCGCCCCCCGGCTACAACATCGACGAGCTCGTCGCCATGGGCCAGACGGTCGAGGACCGGCTGCGCCCGTACTGGGACATCGATCCCGACGATCCGACGGTCAAAGATCTCAAGTACCCCATGATCGCCGACTTCTTCTTCGTCGCGCGGGGCAAGCAGGTCTTCATGGGTCTGCGGGCGTACGACCCGCAGCAGGCGGCGAAGCTCATTCCCGCGATTCGAGACGTCGCCGGGTCATTGCCCGGCACCTTCGCCGTGGCGAAACAGTCGAGCCTGTTCGAGCAGGGACTCACCGGCGGCCGCACGGTCGAGGTCGAAATCGCCGGTCCCGATCTGCCGACGATGATCGGCATCGGCGGCCAGATTCTGCGGCAAGTCAACGAGGTGGTGCCGGGGTCGCAGGTGCGGCCCGTGCCGAGCCTCGACCTGTCAAGCCCCGAGGTCCACGTCGATCCCAAGCTTGTGCAGGCGGCGCAGATGGGCATCACCGCGGCGGACCTCGGCTACACGGTCAACGCTTTGGTCGATGGAGCCTACGCCGGCGATTATTACATGGGTGGCGACAAGATCGACCTGACGATCATCGGCGAATCTCGTTTTTCGCAGCGAACGCAGGACGTGGGGGCATTGCCCGTCGCGACTCCCTCGGGACAGCTCGTTCCTCTCGACGCCGTCGCCACCGTGCGTCTGGCGAGCGGTCCCGAGCAAATCAACCACCGCGAGACCCAGAGGTCGATCACCATCGAAGTGTCGCCTCCGGAAACCGTCGCGCTCGAAGACGCGATGGAAAGCATCCGCAGCGAAATCGTCGCTCCGCTGATCGAGAGCGGCGAACTGCCCGACGGATATCGCATCACGCTCGCCGGCACGGCCGACAAGCTGCGCAGCACTTGGCAGGCGCTCTCCTTCAACGTGCTGCTGGCTCTGCTGATCACGTACCTGCTGATGGCGGCCCTCTTCGAGAGCTGGCTGTATCCCTTCGTGATCATTCTGTCGGTGCCGTTCGGAGCCGTCGGCGGCATCCTTGGCCTGAACGCGATGAATGCGTGGCTCGTGTTCAACGGCCAGACGCCGCAATTGCTCGACGTGCTCACGATGCTCGGCTTCGTGATTCTGATCGGCACCGTCGTGAACAATCCAATTCTGATCGTGCACCAGGCCTTGAATCATATTCGTGAAGACGGCTATGGCGTGCGACAGGCCGTGCTGGAAAGCACACGCACGCGCATCCGCCCGATCTTCATGACGACGACCACCACCGTGCTGGGCCTGCTGCCGCTCGTACTCTTTCCGGGGGCGGGCAGCGAGCTCTATCGGGGGCTCGGCGCCGTCGTGCTCGGTGGTCTGATCGCCTCGACGCTCGTGTCGCTCGTGCTGGTGCCCAGCCTGTTCACGCTCACGCTTCAGGCGAAGCAACTCGTGCTCGGCGGACTCGCCCGGCTGCGAAACGCCTTCACCCGCGACGACGACGAACCGTCACCAACAGCGCCTGCAGTCCGACCGGTCACAGAGACCAAGGAGCCGGTGGTCGCGGGGTGACAGGACCAATTTGATCGCGTCGAGGGAATGCCGGCAGGCGTCGGCCTGCCGCTTGTCAAGCCAAGGCTCGGCGGGGAGCACGTTCCACCCGCCAGCCTTGGCGCACCGTCCCGCCTGCGTATCCTGAGAGCCGTTTCCCGCCCCGCTGCCCGTCGATTCCGGGCCTCAAGGACCGGCTCCCATGCCTCGCGTGCTCATTACTGACGGCCTTTCGGCCGCCGGACTGCAAATCCTTCGCGACACCCCCGGCATCGAGCCGGTGGTCAAAGACGGCCTCACGCCCGAACAAGTTCGCGAGGCCCTCGCCGACGTCGACGGCATCATCGTTCGCAGCGCGACGAAGCTCACGCCGGCGATTCTCGAAGGGCAGAAACGCGTGAAGGTGATCGTTCGCGCGGGAGTCGGCGTCGATAACATCGACCTGCCGGCGGCGACCCGCGAGGGCATCATCGTGATGAACACTCCGGCGGGAAACACGATCAGCACCGCCGAGCACGCGCTGGCGTTGATGCTCGCTCTCTCGCGGAATATCGCCCCCGCCGCCGCCGCGATGAAGGCCGGCAAATGGGACCGCAAGAAGTTCACCGGAACGCAGCTCGCCGGCAAGACGCTGGGCGTCGTGGGTCTCGGCCGCATCGGTCTCGCCGTCGCCCGGCGCGCCGTCGTGTTGGAAATGAACGTCGTCGGCTACGACCCGTTCTTCTCGGCGGAACGAGCGGCTGAATACGGCATTGAACTCGTCCGCGACGTCGAAGAGCTTGTTCCACGCGTCGATTATCTCACCGTCCACACGCCGCTCACTCCGGAGACGGAGAATCTCTTCGACGCGGCTCGCCTGTCGCGGATGAAGAAGGGCGTGCGGATCATCAACTGCGCCCGCGGCGGCATCATCAACGAAGACGCCCTCGCCGACGCCGTCGAAAGCGGCCATGTCGGCGGTGCGGCGCTCGACGTGTTCGTCGAAGAGCCTCCCGCCGCCGATCACAAGCTCCGCAAGCTCGACAACGTATTGCTCACGCCTCATTTGGGAGCCAGCACCGACGAAGCGCAAGAGTCGGTGGGCGTCGAGGCCGCGGAACTCATCACCGCGTATCTCATCCGCAATGAGATTCGCGCCGCAGTGAACACCGCGCCGATCAGCGGCACCGAGATGAGCGAGATGCGGTTGTATCTCGATCTCGGTTATCGATTGGGGCGTTTGCTCGCTCAGCTCGGTCGCAGCAATCCGGTGAGACGAGCGCGATTGCAGTACCGCGGCGACGTGGCGCATAAAAAGACGAAACTCGTGACCGGAGCATTCGCCGCCGGGCTTCTCGCCGATGCCGTCGAGCAGGTGAATCTCATCAACGCCGAGATGATGGCCCAGGAGCGCGGCATCGAGCTCGTCGAAACGACGAGCAGCGAGGCCGGCGACTTCGCCACGATGGTCTCGGCGACCGTCGAGTCGGGCGACGGGGCTTGTACGAGCGCCTCGGGCACCTTGTTCGGTCACGAGTACGTGCGACTCGTGCGGCTCGACGGTTTCCACCTCGACAGCTATCTCGACGGCCTGATGCTCGTCTATCGTCACCGCGACGTGCCGGGCCTCATCGGCTACATCGGCACGACGCTCGGCAAGCACGGCGTGAACATCGCGAACATGGCCTTGGGACGCGAGAAGGCGACGCCGGGCGGCGACAGCGTCGCCATCCTCAACATCGACTCGGCCCCCAGCGCCGAGGCGCTGGCCGAGATCGGCAAGCACCCTGAAGTGACGGGCCTGCAACTCGTGAAACTGCCTCCTCGCGGGGCCGCGCTGCCGGGGGTGATGGCGCGGCCGGAATGACGTCTTCAGCGCCGCTTCGATTGACCATATGATGACTCGGAAGGGCGATGTCCTTTCAGCGCTGTCTCTGGGATCTGGACGACGATCTGGACGGCAACGTCGTTCATATCGCAGAGCATGGTCTCACGAAGCGCGACGTGGAAGAGGTCTTGTCGTCACCGCTTGGGGAGGATCGCAGCCGGTCGAGCGGAAAGCCCATCGTCTTCGGCCGCACTCGATCTGGTGAGCTTGTCGCCGTCGTCTACGAAAGAATTGATGACGAACTGGTCTATCCGGTGACGGCGTTCGTCGTCAGTGAGTGAAAACATGGCGAAGCGGAAAATCGAGGGTGTCGTTCGCGACCGCCCGCTCACGGGGGATGAAGCGAAGCGTTATCGCGAAATCCGGGAACAAGTCGTCGCTGAGCGCCCGGAGATCGAGTCTCGCGTTCGAGTCGGCACCGGCACCGATCCGGTTCGATCGGTCGTTGAAGAATTGAAGCAGGCGCGAATCGAACGCGGCCTTACCCTCGCCGAAGTCAGCCGGATCAGCGGCTTGAGGGTCGCAACGCTTTCCGGACTCGAATCGGGGGAGAGGAAACTCCCGTCCGTTCGATCCCTTGATCGGTATGCGAAGGCGCTCGGGAAGCGAATCAAGCTTTCGATCGAGGACGCGTCGGCCAACGCAGGCTGAGCCGCCCGCGAAACCGCAAGCGAATGATGTCTTTACGCGGAACGGCGATTGATACCGGTCGCGGCGGGTGCTAGGCTGGTATTGATCTACAGGCGTGCGCATTCGTCGGCAGGGCTGTCGAGCGAAACGGGCACGTCGCCCACCCCTTTCACGGCCGTTTCGGTCGTCGATCCGGAGTTCTAGATGGTCGCCGCGCCGCCGCGTCTCGCCGCGCCCCGCCGGGGTTTCACGCTGATCGAACTGCTCGTCGTGATGGCGATCATCGCGATACTGATCGCGCTGTTGTTGCCGGCCGTGCAGAGCGCCCGCGAGGCGGCGCGACGCACGCAATGCCTGAACAACATCAAGCAGCTCGCTCTCGCCCACCACACCTATGCCGGCACCCACAACGTCTTCCCGCCGGGATGGATCGGTAACTACGATCCGGCCACGAGTTTCGCGGGGTTGAATCTCACGTTTCCTGAAGCCGTTCGATTACAGCCCGTGGGAGTGGTCGCCACGCGGAACATCTCGAACTTCTGGGGTTGGCATATGTCGATCCTGCCCCAGATCGGCGAACAGAACACCCTGAATCTGATCAATTTCCAGATTCCCCACGACGTGAGTCGCTTTGCGCAAGATCCGAATTATCCGAATCGCAACATGGAAGCGATGCAGCACGTCATCAACAGTTACGTCTGCCCGAGCGCTTCGCTTCCTACGAATCGGCCGCAAGGTCTGGCGTATTCGACTTATATCGGTTCCGCTGGCGAGCGGTTGGAAGTTGTGGACGACAACGGCAACAGGGTCGTCACATTTCAAGGCGGCATGTTTGGAAACAATACCGCGATCAGCTTTAGAGACGTGACCGACGGCGAGAGCAACACGATCTTGCTTTCGGAATCGCTGGTCGGTTTCTGGGCCGATGGCTGGAATTGCTGCGGGAGCTATCTCTACGGTCGGCCGGCGTTCTATAACGGTGTTGCTGCACCGAACGGCCCGCCGGACCCCTCGCCGTTTTCATTCGGCTCCTGGCACGAGAGCGGCCACGTCGCGTTGGCCGACGGATCTTCGCGGTCGATCAACAGAGGAATCGACCGCGATACCTTTCGCCGCCTCGTGATGCGGAACGACGGACAGCAGCTTGGAGAGTTTTGAGAACGGACGAACGGTGGAGTGACGAAGACTTCTTGCGTCCGTCATTCTCACTTCTTCCGCCCTGTAATGCTCCCATTCTCCTGGTAATCGACCCGCACCAGAAACAGCCCGTGCGGTGGTGCGGTCTGGCCGGCGGCGGCTCGTCGGCCGTTGCTCATCAGCGAGGCGATGCTCGCGGGCGAGCGTTTGCCGAGGCCGACTTCGACGAGCGTGCCGCTGATCGCCCGAACCATGTTGTAGAGGAACCCGTCGCCCGTCACCTCGACGACGACGTATGACCCCCGGTCGTCGCGTTGCGGCTCAAACGCGGCGGACATGACCGGCCATTCGGGTGCCCGAAACACATCCGCCTGAAACAGCGTGCGGACCGTCTCGGCTCTCGGCGAGCCTTGCGTCTCGAAGCACTTGAAATCGTGCGTGCCGACGAGATGACTGGCGGCCTCGCCCATCGCTTGCACATCGAGTTCGTGCGAGATCCGCCACGCGAAGCCGCGCGAGAATGGGTCGCGAAGCCGGCTCGGCCGAACGACATAGCGGTAGGTTTTCCGCCGGGCCGAGAGCGTGGCGTGGAACTCGAACGGCACGTCGACGATGTCGCGGATGGCGACGTCGTCGGGCAGGTAGTGCTGGAGGCCGAGCAGCAAGCGTTCGATGGGCAGCTTCGTGTCGGTCCGAAGATTTGCGACCTGTCCGAGGGCATGCACCCCGGCGTCAGTGCGGCCTGCGCCGTTGATCGTTGCCTGTTCGCCCGTCAGCCGGGAAAACGCGTCACGCAGCGTTCCCTGCACCGACGGCCGATCGGGCTGGACCTGCCAGCCCGAGTAATTGGTGCCGTCGTAGGCGAGGGTCAGCTTCAGATTTCTCATCGAAGATCGGCGGAAGTGCGTCGAATTACGACCGGCGTCACGCGCCGCCGAATGATCGGGAACTGAATCGGCTTCGGTCTCATCCAACCGGAACAGGGCAGCTTAGCGGCCCGAAAGCCGTGCGAAAACCGCGCAACTCATTGGTTCGGCGGCGTCGTCACTTCGGGAGCGGTTCACTTGCGGCAGATACGTGTTGTGATCGCCACGAGGGGCCGTCATACTCGTTGACCGATGTTCTCCTGTCACTCGACGGCATGAACCTCGCGGATTTCAGCTTTTCAGTGTGTTCCGAACCCGACACCGCTCGGGAGAAGGGGCTGTTGTGACGACATTTCGCCTCCGGCTCGCCCTCGCGGCCGCGGTTCTGTTTGTGGCTCCCGTAACGATTGCTTTCGATCAGACGCCGGAGATCGAAGCTGCCAAGGCGAACGCCGTCAAAGCCGCGGAGGCCGCACGTGCGAACGGCGGCAAGCCCGGCGGGCCGACGCCGGCCGGTCAGCCGATGCCTGGCCAGCCTGCGCCTGGGGGACAGCCGACCCCCGGTCAGCCGATGGGTGACAAGCCGGCCGAAGCGACGCCCCCGGCGGTCGTGAGCCGTCCCCCCAAGCCCGCCTTCGAGGTCGATCCTAAAGAACTCGACATCAAGCCGATCGATGGCAAGGTGCGGTTCAATTTTCATGGGCAGCCGTGGCAAGGCGTGCTGGAATGGATGGCGTCGGTCAGCGGGCTGAGCCTCGACTGGCAGGAACTGCCGGGCGATCACCTCAATCTGCGCACCCAGCGCGATTACACGCTCGACGAAGCACGTGACCTGCTCAATCAGCACCTGCTCGCGCGGGGCTACACGATGTTGCGGCACGGCGAGGTCGTGACCGTCGTGAATCTCGCCAAGCTCGATCCCGCGCTCGTGCCGACGGTCGAGCCGAGCGAGCTCAAGGATCGCGATGCCCACGAGTTCGTGCAAACCGTCTTTGCCCTCGACTGGATGCCTGCCCAGACCGCCGAGGAAGAGCTGAAACCGCTGCTGTCGCCCAAGGGCAAGCTCGCCAAGCTGACCACGACGAATCGTCTGCATGCGCTCGACGTCGTCGCCAATCTGCGAGCGATTCATGCGTTGCTCACCGAGGAGCAATCGGGGCGCGGACGCGAGCGGCTCGTCAAATCCTTCAAGCTCGAATACGCCCGGGCGGACGAAGTGAAGAAGCTGCTCGAGGAGTTCCTCGGCCTCGACAAGAAGGGGCCGGCGATGCCGATGGACCCGAACCAGGCCCGCATGATGCAGCAACAGATGCAGCAGATGCAGCAACAGCAGGGCGGTCAACCCGCCCCGCCCGGTCCGAAGCAGGATGCCGAGATCTCCATCATTTCCAACCCGCGCGACAACGAAGTCATCGCGCAGGCGCCGCCCGAAACGATGGCCGTCATCGAGCAGACCATCGAGCTGCTCGACGCTCCTTCCGACACGAGAGAGTCCCTCGATCGACAGTTGTCGAAGTATCGCGTGTTTCGGCTCTCGCAGATCGACCCCGAAACGCTCGTCACGATGCTCACCGAGATGGGCGGGCTCGACCCCCGCACCAAGCTGACGGCCGACAAGAAGAACCACTCGCTGATCGTGAACGGCAGCCTCGTGGACCACGTGGTCGTGCAGCAGGTCGTCGAGCGGCTCGATGGGAGCGATCGCCAATTCGACGTCATTCGCCTGCGTCGCCTTCCCGCCGATTACGTCGCCGGCACGATCCGTTTCATGATGGGCGGCGAAGAGGAGAAGAAGGACGACAACTCCTTCCGGCGTTATTACTACTACGATCCGTTCGGATCGAATAACAACGAAAAGGAGGCCGCATCGACGAAGTTCCGCGTCGACGCCGACGTCGAGAACAACCGGCTTTTGCTTTACGCGAATGAGCTGGAGCTCGAAGAGATTCAGAAACTGCTCGTGAAGCTCGGGGAGATTCGTCCCAGTGACGGGCAGCGTTCGACGGTGCGCGTGCTGAACGTCTCCGGAGAACAGGCCGACGAATTCCTGCGGCGACTTCAAGAGAACTGGGGTGCCGGCAAATCGCACCCACTGGTGATTGAGCCGTCGGCCGAGCCGCCGAAGGCCGCTCCGCCGACCGGCGACCCTTTCGCTCCCAAAGAGGTTCCGACGCTGCTGGAACCGAAGCTCGATGGGCCGGGGCCGGCCGACGCCGCGAAGCCGACGATCACCACTTCGCACGCATCGACGGATGAATTCCTGCTCGCCCTGAACGATGAGATTCCCGGCGCGACGCCGAATCGGTCGGAATCACAGCCCGAGCCTGAACCGGAGCTTGGTCGCGAAGTTCCGCCGCGTGAGGTCGCTCCGCCGCGAAGCGAAGTGCCTTTCGGCTTCGAAGGCTTTCCGTCGAAGTCCCAGATGCCGGTCAAGGTGACGCGCGCTCCTGATGGTCGACTCATCGTGACGTCGGATGACCCGCGCGCTCTCGATGCCGTCGAAGACCTCATGTACGAGTTCGCGCCACCGCCGAAAGACTATCACATCTTTCATCTCAAGTACGCTTCGACCTACTCCTATTACGTCGTCTACAACCTCGAAGACTACTTCGGCGTCGACGAGAAGGACAACAAAAGCGACGACAACTTCAGAAGCTATTACTACGGCTACCCGCCGCCGAGCAGCGGCGGCAGCGACGATGTGACCCGGCTGTCGCAACGTCGCAAGCTCAAGTTCATCCCCGACGAAGACAGCCGCACGATCCTGGTGCAGGGCGCCAGCCCCGAGCAACTCAAGACGATCGCTGATCTGATCGAGATCTACGACACTCCGATCTCGCAAAACTCCGGCGACCTGCGGATCACCAAGCTCTTCCATATCAAGCACGCCCAGGCCGAAACGATCGCCAACGCGGTCAAAGACGTGTATCGCGACCTGCTGTCGTCGAACGACAAGGCGTTACAGGCCGGGCAGAACGCCCAAGGCGAGAAACCGCCGGTCGCCGAACGCAGCTACACCTACGTGCTTGGCGGAGGCGGCGACAAAGGCAAGGAGCCGGAGGCTCCGATCAAATTCAAGGGGCTGCTGAGCATCGGCATCGACAAGGACTCGAACACGCTCGTGATCTCGGCATCGACAAGCCTTTTGAACGAGGTCGGCAAGCTCATCGACTCGCTCGATTTGGCGGCCAAAGAGAAGGAAGCGGTCTCGGTCGTGCGCACCGGCAGCGGCGGCGCTCTCCCGGCCGGCGTGTCGGGACGCCTCAAAGAAATCTTCGGCGACAAGATCAAGATCGTCGGCCAGGACGACGCGACGACGACTTCAGACGCATCGACGATCGTACCGGGCGAAGCGCGACGGTGAGGCGAGAGGTGGCGGTTCCG
Source organism: Planctomycetaceae bacterium (assembly GCA_013813775.1). Lineage (GTDB taxonomy): Bacteria > Planctomycetota > Planctomycetia > Planctomycetales > Planctomycetaceae > JACCRE01. Next base: position 482 of record JACCRE010000110.1, on the reverse strand, counting down.
AGGCCCCTGCACTAGCTGGCTGCTTCCGTCTCTCCGAGCAGTTGGACTCGCCAGCAGCCAGATATCTATGAACGCCGCGCGAAGTCGTTGGTGGACGCGGAAACGGTGGCGCTTAGCGGGGATGACCTACTTGCTTTTGTTAGGTCCCCTCTACGCACTCAGTATAGGACCCGCATCGTACTGCGCCGCCCGTGGCTGGCTGCCATGGCATGTCATACGTGCCATCTATCGCCCAGTGTTACTTCTGCGCCAACTTTCGCCGCGACTGGGCAGGCAACTTCTATTAGATTATCTCATGTGGTGGGAAGGTCTTGCCTAAGAAGCAGCGACTCAGCAAAGAGAGTTCAGTACGGTGGGCTGATCCATCCTACAGCGCCAGAAAATTCTTCAGCAGATCGATGCCGGCGGTCGTGAGAAAGCTTTCCGGGTGGAACTGCACGCCGTGAATCGGATAGCGGCGGTGGCGCAGGCCCATAACCTCG
>JACCRE010000099.1 GCA_013813775.1 Planctomycetaceae bacterium | reverse complement strand
GGAACATGTCGTAGAACAATATGTTCTTGCCGTCGGACGTCGGCCAGTCGAGAAAGGCCATGCCGGCCCCGAGAGTCGTCGTCAGCGACCCCATCAGCACCGGAAGCAGGAGCGTGGTCACGACCAGCCCGAAGGCGAGCCGGTGCGTCCACTTCTGTCGCGAAGACATTAGGTTCTCTAGGAAGCCGAGGCATCGCAGTGCCTCGGCTTCCTAAGTGTGAGTGTGCGGCGGTTCGTTCTGCGGAAGGAAATCGCGATCCGGCACGAGCGGTGAACTGTACTCGTAGGGACCGTGATAGACGACCGGGGTCGTCTCGAAGTTTCCGTGCGGAGGAGGCGACGCGGCGACCCATTCGAGTCCGTTGGCGTCCCAGGGGTTCCGCCCCGCCTTTCGTCCGAAGAACAGGCTCCAACCGATGTTGAAGATCAGCAGAAGCTGCGCGAATCCCATGACGATCGCACAGATCGTCATGAACTGGTTCACGGGCAGCAAATGCTCGAGATAGGGGTGAATGTAAGGATCGGCGTACCGCCGCGGCATCCCCCGCATGCCGAGCATGTGCATCGGAAAGAAGGTGCCGTTGAACGCGACGAACGTGATCAGGAAATGCAGCTTGCCGATCGTCTCGTTCATCATCCGGCCGAACAGCTTCGGAAACCAGAAGTGGATCGCCGCGTACACCCCGAACAGCGTCGAGCCGAACAGGATGTAATGGAAGTGCGCCACGATGAAGTACGTGTCGTGAAAGTGCACGTCGACGGGCACGGCCGCGAGAAAGATGCCCGAGAGTCCGCCGACGATGAACATCGAGACGAACGCGGCGCAGTTCAGCAGCACGGTGGTGAACTGCACCTTCCCTCCCCAGATCGTCGCGATCCAGTTGAAGGTCTTGATCGCGCTGGGCAAGGCGATCAGGATCGTGCTGACGAGGAACGTCATGCCGAGGGCGGGATTCATGCCGCTCGTATACATATGGTGGCCCCAGACCACGAATCCCAGCCCTGCGATCGTGATCATCGAATAGATCATCGGCTTGTAGCCGAAGACCGGCTTGCGGCACATCGCCGCGAGCATGTCGCTCACCATGCCCATCGCCGGCAGCAACATGATGTAGACGGCGGGGTGGCTGTAGAACCAAAAGAGGTGCTGCCAGAGCAATGGCTGGCCGCCGCCGACGGTGGGCGCGTTCTCGCCGATGATCTGGCCCGCAGGGACGAAGAAGGTCGTGCCCAGCTCGCGATCGGCGATCAACATCAGGCCGGCCGCGGTGAGCACGGGCAACGCGAACGCTTGCAGGATCGCGGTGATGAACATCGACCAGATCGTGAGCGGCATGCGGAAGAGCGTCATGCCCGGCGCCCGCATGTTGATGATCGTGGTCATGTAGTTGACCGACCCCATCATGCTGGAGACGCCGATAAAGGTCAGACCGAAGAGCCACCACGTCTGGGCGCTGCCCGAGCCCGGTGCGGCGTCTTTCAAGGCCGCGAGCAGCGGATAAGAGGTCCACCCCGCCGCGGCTCCCGCACCGAAATCGCCGGCCGAGGCGAAGGCCATCGCGAAGCAACCCATCGCCGGCCACAGGAACCAGTAGCTGAACATGTTCAGCCGCGGGAACGCCATGTCCGGCGCGCCGATCTGCAACGGGATCAGGATGTTCCCGAAAGCACCGGCGAGGATCGGAATGATCACCAGAAAGATCATCACGGTGCCGTGCATCGTGAACAGCATCGTGTAGAACTCGGGCGACATCTGGCCGCCCGTCTCGGCGAACAGCCTTCCGCCGAGGATCGGCACGTCCGACCAGGGCCACGCGAGCTGCCAGCGGATCACCAGCGCCAAGGCTCCGCCGATGAGCATCATCAGCAGCGTCGTGAACAAAAACTGCGCGCCGATGACCTTATGGTCGGTCGAGAAGATGTACCGACCGATGAATCCCGGCCGGTGATGCGCATGATGCTCGTCGCCGTGCGGCGGCCCTGCGAGTTCAGCGGTCGGTCGAAGCGTGCTCATGCTTTGGATGCCGAGGCATTGCAATGCCTCGGCTTCAGGTGAAGCGACATCCCTAATCGGTCACGCCGTCGTCGTAATTCTGCCTCGCCAATTCAGCCAAGGCGGCGTCGTGGCGAACAGGTTCCTGGGCGACGATGATCCCGCCCATTTTGTAGTGTCCCCAGCCGCAGAGTTCGGCACAAAGGAACTCGTACTCGCCGGGCTCGTCGGCCTGAAACCAGACGGGAATGACCTGCCCCGGCAGCGCATCCTGCTTGATGCGAAACTGCGGAATGAAGAACGAGTGCTGCACGTCGCGCGTCCGCAGCCAGATCAAGACCGGATAACCCGACGGGACATACAGCCGGTCGTTGTCGTAGAGATCGTTCGGACGATGATCTCGAGACAGGATCTGGCCCGGTTGCGCGTAGCGGACCTTCCAACCGAACTGATGGGCCTCGATTTCGGCCAATGGTTGCTCGCGGGCTTGTGCGGGGAACGCCTCGACGACGCGGAAATTCGCCCACACGTCAAGCTGGTCGAACGCGATGAAGAGCAGGATCGCGCCCGGAATCACGGTCCACAGCACTTCGAGCTTCGCGTTTCCATGCAGGAAGACGGCTCGTTCCTTCTCGCCGCGAGAGGCGCCGCGCAAGAGCACCCAGGCGAGAGCGCCCTGCGTCGCCAGAAAGACGAGGCCGGTGATCCACAGGATCATGTAGAAGAGGCCATCGATATCGCGACCGAGCGGATTCACGCTTTCATAGACGGGATCAGCAGCGCCGAGTTCTTGCGGAGGAAACCACATCCCCATACCGGGCGCGACGAGGCACGCCGCGACGGCGACGATCGGCCAGGCGATGAAGAAGGCGCTCCAGAAGTATTTCACGGTGGAACGAACGTTGGTACGGAAGGTGACGGTGCCGCAGGGATGGGGCCGAGGCCCACCTGACCCTAATGACCTGAGGAAGCGACCGAGGTGCCTCTGCCCGGCTCGGGAACCGGTTCATAGGGAGCGTGCAGCACGTAATTGACGATGTCCCAGATCTCTTCTTCGGTGAGGCTGCCTGCAAACCGCGGCATCGGAGTGCCCTTGATGCCCGCGTGAATCCTGCGGAACACGTCGATCGGCCTGCGGCCCCCGCGATAAACGCCCTGCGTCAGGTCGCGTGGGCGAATCGGATTGTGCCAGTCGTCGTACAGCCCAGGCAGCGGGTAATTCTGCTTGGTACGCGAGTCGGGCTGGTAGGCGAACGCCTGCGGACCGTCACCTTTGCCGTATGTTCCGTGGCACGTCGCGCACTTCGCCTTCTCAGAGAGGTACAACGCGCGACCGCGGAGGCGAGATTCTGGAGTGTCCTCGACGCGCGAAACCGTCGGCACCACGATCGCCGAAGGATCGTCGGCCTCCTCCCACGACTCGATGATGCCGTCGGCGATGATCTCGGCCTCGTCCGGAAAGACATCCTCGAGAAAGCTCTTCACGTCTTCCAGGATCTCCTCACGCTCGTCACCATCCTCGATACGTTCGTCATAGGCTTCCCGCGTGAAGTCGAAAGCCGCTACAGTCGACGCGAGCTGGTACTCGTAATCACCACGAATGGAGAGCCAACGTACGTACTCGACCAGCGCGTGCAAGTCATCATTCGAGAGCATTCGGAACGCCGGCATGCTCGTGCCGGGAATGCCGCGCTTCAGCGTGTCGAGCAAGTCGGCGCTGCTGGCTTTCTCGGGACCGGCCGTCGAAGTGAACTTGTATTTCCCGGGTCGATAATCGCGAGGCTTGGGGTCGAGGTATCGCGCCGTGGGACCGTCGCCCGCTCCGCCCGGGCCATGACAGTGAATGCAGTGGCGGGCATAAAGCTCCTGACCGCGCGTGAGCGTGCCGCCCGCGGCGAGCAGCAGCTTGTCTCCCGGCTTGGGCAGACCTTCGTCAAACTCGCCTGAAAGAGTAACGGCACCTGACTTGGGGTCAAAAGCAGTCACGCGATGCGACTGACCCTTGTACTTCCCCTTCGTCCAAGCGGCCTGCGATCCCGCCGGAAGAGACTTGACCGATTTCCCGTCTGCGATCTCGACGGCGATCGTGATTTCGCCGGCGGCGACTTCATCTTGATCCGCCTTCGCCGCGAGTTCGGCGGACGGTGAAATCACCTTCGTCACGGAGGCCGGTTCGCCGCCGAAATCAATCGGCAGTGCCGTCCAGACAGTGGGGTCCGTCGGTGTGCCGAAATGCTTCGTCAGCAAATCGCTAACGCCGTCAAATCGGACGCCCTCACCGCCTTCGATGTCGACGGTGATGCCGTCGCGCACTTCGGGCATGAGCGTCAGAGTCGCCTCGGAAGGCGTGAATTGTGGTGCGGGCGCGCGACCGCATCCGGCCACGAAAATCGTGGTCAGCAACGCCGCGAGCACGACCTTGGTCGTCGCGGGTTTCGTCGAGCGTTCTCTCTGCAACCAGCTTGGCATCACGACCTTGCGACGGCCTTGCGATAAGTTCGGCTCACCGATTCTACGGACGCCGAATCAGTGCCACGAGGAGTTAAATTGACGCACCTTGATGGGTCTAGCAGCCTGTTGAAGTAATCGACGGCACCGGCCGACGAACCAGCCAAATGTCGAGAAATGCAGGGAATTCGGCTCATGACTCAGACGCGTCGCGAGGCATTTTGAATACTTCAACGGGCTGCTAAGCAACGTGATCAACGAATCGTGTCGGTCGTCCACGACACGTTTATGGCACGACGATCATAGTACAGCCTGACTTTCAGCGATACGACCGCT